>DASWIG010000807.1:0-23909 GCA_036397835.1 Thermoanaerobaculia bacterium | reverse complement strand
GGGCGCCCCGGCCGTGATGCCGGAGCAAGGTGGGCACACGGATTGCAGACCTTGACGATTGTCAGGCCGGCGCCGCGCGGATGGGCCGAACGGCGCCGCCCCGTCCACTCGACCATGACTTACGAAATGCGCTTCGCTCGGCTGGACACCCTCATTCTGTTCCTGGTCTATTTTCTCGGCGTCACGGTCTTGACCAGGGTGGCGGGCGTGGCGATCGAGCGGGCGGCGGTCGCCCTCGCGAGCGTCGGCCTGATCGCCGTCGCGGGCTTCCTGCTCCATGCCGGGCTGCGCCGCCGCGTGACCCCGGCCCCGGCGCTGCGGACCGCGCCGGCCTCCGCCGAGACGGCGCGGGCGCTCGAGGCCGACCTGCAATTGGCGGCCCAGATGCGCGGCCTCGCGGGGCTCTTCATGGGCCAGGCCCACGACTTGCGGGCGCCGATCAACGCCATGGTGCTGAACCTGGAGCTCCTCAAGCGCTCGCTGGCGGGCGCGGAGGGCTCCACGGAGCAGCGCCGCATCGCCGTCATCGAGGAAGAGCTGGGGTACCTGCAACGGTCCCTGGAACGGCTGCTCGCCCAGACCTCGCCGGCGCGGCCGAGCGTGGTGCGCTACGACCTCGGCAAGCTGGTCGCCGAGGTCGGCGAGCTGCTGGCGCCGCAGGCGCGCCAGCAGAAAGTCAAGCTCGCGGTCGACGTGCCCGAGCGCCGCCTCCTCACCCGCGGCTCGCCCGAGCTGACCAGGCAGGCGCTGATCAACCTCGCCGTCAACGGCTTCGAGGCGCTCGCCGACGGCGGCCACCTCGAGCTCGCGGTGGAGCCCGACGGCCAGGAGATCGCGGTGCGCCTGCGCGACGACGGCCCCGGCGTGGCGCCGGAGATCCGCGAGCGCATCCTCGAGCTCCACTTCACGACGAAAAAGGCCGGCGCCGGCGTCGGCTTGTACGTGACTCGTGCCATTATCGAGTCTCAGGGCGGCAGCCTGCGGCTCGCCGAGACCAGCGCCGCCGGCTCCACCTTCGAGCTGCGCCTTCCCCGCGCGGGGGAGGCGTGAGCACAGACGCCATGGGAAAAGCTCACGCCCTCGTCGTCGACGACGATCCCAACACCCTCGAGGCGCTCGCCGAGCTGGTGGCGCTCGAGGGCTTCGAGACCTCCACCGCGCCGACTCTCGAAGCGGCGCGGGAGAGGATCCCGCGGCTCGGGCCCGACGTGGTGCTCTGTGACCTCATCTTGCCCGACGGCAAGGGGACCGAGCTGCTCGAAGAGTACGGGCAGGACAGCGCCATCGAGATCATCCTGGTCACCGGCAACGCCACCGTGGACTCGGCGGTCGAGGCGTTGCGCCTCGGCGCCTACGATTACCTGACCAAGCCGGTGGACGTCAAGCGCCTGAAGACGCTCCTGGCCGGCGTGCGGCGTACCCTCGAGCTCAAGCGCGAGGTCTCGACGCTGCGCGGCGAGCTGCGGCGCCTGGGCCGCTTCGGGCCGCTGGTCGGCACCTCGAAGGTGATGCAGGGGGTCTACGACCTGATCGAGCGCGTGGCGCCCACCGCCGCCTCCGTCTTCCTCGTCGGCGAGAGCGGCACCGGCAAGGAGCTCGCCGCCGCCGCCGTGCACCAGCTCAGCCCGCGGCGCCGGCGGCCGTTCCTGCCGCTCAACTGCGGCGCGGTCTCCGCCACCCTGATCGAGAGCGAGCTCTTCGGCCACGAGCGCGGCAGCTTCACCGGCGCCAGCCGCCAGCACAAGGGCTACTTCGAGCGCGCCTCCGGCGGCACCCTCTTCCTCGACGAGGTCACCGAGATGCCGATCGAGCTCCAGGTGAAGCTGCTGCGGGTGCTCGAAACCGCCCGGGTGGTGCGGGTGGGCGGCACCGACGGCGTCGACGTGGACGTGCGGGTGATCGCCGCCACCAACAGCGAGCCCGATGAGGCGGTGTCCGAGGGCCGCCTGCGCGAGGACCTCTACTATCGGCTCAAGGTCTTCCCGATCCGGCTTCCGCCGCTGCGCGACCGCGAAGGCGATCTCGAGCTGCTGGCCCTCCACTTCCTGGACCGGCTCAACGAGCTCCACGACACCAAGAAGCGCATCGTCGGCGCGGTCTTCGAGCGCCTGGCGGAGCATGCCTGGCCGGGCAACGTGCGCGAGCTCAAGAACGTGATCGAGCGGGCCTTCATCCTCGCCGACGACGAGATCACGCCCGAGCTCCTGCCGGCCGAGCTCGAGGGCGCCGGCGCGCCGAGCGGCCCCTACGTGCGGGTGAAGGTCGGCGCTTCCCTGGAGGAGGCCGAGAAGCGGCTGATCCTCGCCACCCTCGATCAGCTCGAGGGTAACAAGAAAGTGGCCGCCGATGTCCTGGGGATCAGCCTCAAGACGCTCTACAATCGGCTCAACAGCTACGAGAGCGCCCGCAGCGGCACCGCCTGAGCCGCCGGTCGGCGGTAAGCGCACACCGGGGGGGACGCGATGACTTCGTGGATCGCCCTGCTGCTGACGTTCGCCTTCCATTTCTGGGTGGTGGTGAGCATCCTCTACGCCGAGCGGCGGCGTCCCACCGCCACGCTGGCCTGGATCCTCATCGTGGTCTTCCTGCCCTTCCTCGGCGTGGGCCTCTACTGGTGGCTGGGGGTACGGCGCACCCGGCGCGTGCGGCGCCGGATCCTGCTCGGCAAGCAACGGATCGCCGCGGCGGTCGACCGCTTCGACGTCCACGAGCGCGTGGAGCAGGTGGCGGGCTTCGAGATCGAAACGCGCACGGCGAGCCTCCTGCGCCTGGCCCGGCGCCTCACGGCGCTGCCGCCGAGCCACGGCAACGCCGTGCGCCTGCTGATCGACGCCCGCGCCACCTACGAGGCGATGCTCCAGGCCATCGACGGCGCCCGTGCCAGCGTCCACGTGCAGTTCTACACCATCCAGCCCGACCCCGTCGGGGTCGCCCTGCGCGAGAGCCTCGTCGACAAGGCGCGCCAGGGCGTCGAGGTGCGGGTGCTCTACGACGACGTCGGCAGCTTCGCGCTCGGGCCCGGCTTCTGGGAGGCGTTGACCGCCGCGGGCGGCGAGGCCGCGGCCTTCAACCCGGTGCGCCGCTGGTGGGCCCGCTGGCGTCACCGCGACCGCCTGGACTTCCGCAACCACCGCAAGCTGCTGGTCGTCGACGGCTGGATCGCCTTCACCGGCGGCGTCAACGTGGGCCGCGAATACCTCGGCCTCGATCCCGAGGTGGGCCCCTGGCGCGACACCCACGTGCGCGTCGAGGGGCCGGCGGCGCTGTGCCTGCAGGAGGTCTTCGCCGGCGACTGGCTGACCGCCACCGGCCGCTCGCTCGACGACCGGCGCTGGTTCCCCGAGCCGCTCGCGCAGGCGCCGCCCGGCGCCAGCCTGGTGCAGGTGATCGACTCGGGACCCGAGACCCTGTGGCCGCCGCTGCTCCACATCCACAACCTCGCCCTGGCCCTGGCCGGCGTGCGGGTGTGGCTCACCACGCCCTACTTCGTGCCGGGCGCCTCGTTCGAGGAGGCGCTGGTGAACGCCGCGCTGCGCGGCGTCGACGTGTGTCTGCTGCTGCCGGAAAAGACCGACTGGCGGCTGGTGGGCTGGGCCGCGCGCTCCTACTACCGGCCGCTCGTCGAGGCCGGCGTCCGCGTCTTCGAGTACCAGCGCGGCTTCGTCCACGCCAAGACCCTGGTGGTCGACTCGTGGCTCGCCACCGTGGGCTCGGCCAACATGGACATGCGCTCGTTCCAGCTCAACTTCGAGCTCACCGCCTTCGTCCTCGACCCGGTCTTCTGCGACGAGCTGGCGGATCAGTTCCGGCGCGATCTCGCGGGCGCCCGCGAGGTCACCCTCCACGAGGTCACCCGCCGCGACCCGCGGCGCCTGCTCTACCAGACGGCGCGGCTGCTCTCGCCGCTGCTGTAGGGGCAGGCCAGGCTCTCAGCCCGGGTCGGCGTAGCCCACGAGCTCGACGTAGCCGCGACCGTCCACGGTCCCGCGGACCTCCACGGCCCCTTCCCAGTACCGGAACGACACCTCGAGCTCCTGGTCGGCCAGCAGCGGCGTCACGGTCAGGTCGAGCCCCGCGGAGGGGATCCGCAGGCGCCAGAGCGCGGGATAGACGGCGCCGCGCGGGCTCGTCCAGGTGCCCTCGACGGTGAGCTCCACGTCGCGGGCAGCGAGCGGACGGGCCGCGCCGTCCGGCCCGACCAGCGAGCCGTGGCTCAGGGGCTCGACGCCGCCGCCGCGCCGCCGGAGCCGGTAGAACATGAGGTCGCGGCCGTCGGCGAGCTGGAGGGCGAACCAGTCCCAGCCCTCGTGCTCGGCGCCGAGGCCGCTCGTCGACCATTCGCGGTCGAGCCAGGCGGCGCCCTCGACGTCCCACGTCCGCTCGCCGATGCGCACCGTGCCGCGGGCCGGCAGGCGGGTATAGGAGTAGTAATAGGAGGCGTTGCCGGGCACGGGGCTCTTCCGGCTCAGCCCGGCGTCGCCCTGGAGCACCAGGGGCTTGCCCCGCGTCAGCTCGAGGTCGAGAGCGGCGCCGTCGGCCGCGGCGGCGAGGCGCAGGGGCAGCAAGCCGTCGCCGGCGGCGGTCGCCGACCAGTCCTCGAGCCACACCCGGAACGGCGCCGCCTGGGCGCCGGCGAGCCCCAGGGCGCCGCGGCCGGCGCGCTCGAAGGAACGGAAGCCTCCGCCGCCGGCGTCGGAGAGCGCGAAGTGGGCCAGGTAGAGCTGGTGGGCGGCCCACGCCGAGGCCCGTTCGGGCGGCTCGGGCGCCAGCGCCTGGCGGAAGAAGGTGAGCTGGAAACCGAAGCGGCGGCCGTCCGCGGCGTCCAGGTTGCCCACGAAGTACCACCACTCGAGCTTGAAGGCGCCGTGCGCCCCGTGGTCCTGCGGAAAGACGAAATCGCGCGGTGCCAGCGCCCGCGCGAAGCCGGCGGCGTCGATCGCGCTCATGGCCGCGACCGGCGACAGGCGCTCGCTCGCCCGCATATCGCTCGCCGCCGGCGGCCGGCAAGCGAGCAGAGCGAGGAGAGTCATCAACGCGGGGGCTCGCATGCGCACGACTCTACGACGCCCCGCCCGGACGGGTGGCACGCCTCCACGTCCGGGGACGGGTTCACGCCTCGCCGCAAGGTGCTACACTGGCTCTATGGTGACCCGTTCACCACAGGCCAACATCCCATCATCCACGTTGATCCAACCCTCCGATCTTCTCGGAGAAAGGAGATCCCTATGAACGCCTACGGCATCAACGACGGAGACTGGAAGCTTTTTCTCGACCACCGCGGCGAGGGGTGCGTTTCCATCTTCATGCCCACCTACCGTCCCATGGGCGACGGCCGCCAGGACCAGATCCGGCTGCGCAACCTGCTGCGCGACGCCGGCGAGAAGCTGGGCGAGCACGGCCTGGCCCAGCGCTCGGCCGAGGTCTTGAAGCCGGCCCACGAGCTCACCGACGAGGCCGAGTTCTGGCGCCAGCCGCGCAAGGGGGTGGCCGTCTTCAGCGCCCCGGGCTTCTTCCGCGCCTACCACCTGCCGATCGACGTCGGCGAGCGGGTGGTGGTGGCGGACCGCTTCTTCCTCCGTCCCCTGATGCCGCTCTATCAGACCCGCGGCGGTTTCTACCTGCTCGCCTTGAGCCTCAACGCCGTGCGCCTCTTCGAGGGCCGGCGCGAGAGCCTCGACGAGATCGACCTCGCGGGCGTGGTGCCCACGAGCTTCAAAGACGCCATGGGCATCGACGAGTACGACACGGTGGTGCAGGTGCACTCGACCAGCACCTCGAGCCTGGGCCGCCCGGGCATGGTGCACGGCCACGGCGACAACGACCAGGAGAAGCTCAAGAAGGACGTGCTCCACTACTTCCAGGCGGTCGCCAAGGGGCTCGGGCCCCTGCTGCGCGACAAGCGGGCGCCGCTCATCCTGGCGGCGGTGCAGGAGCACTTCCCGCTCTACAAGACGGCGAACAAGCACCCCCACCTCCTGGAGGAGGGACTCACCGGCAACCCGGACGCGCTGGCGCCGCACGAGATCCACGAGCGCGCCTGGCCGGTCGCCGAGCGCTTTCTTCTGCGCGAGCGCGACGAGGCCCTCGAGCGTTTCCGCGAGCTGCGCGCCAGCGGCCGCGTGTCGAGCGAGGTCGAAGACCTGGTGCGCGCCGCCGAGGAGGGCCGCGTGGACGTGCTCCTGCTCGCCGAGGACTCGGAGATGTGGGGCACCTTCGACGACGCGAGCGCCGAAGTGGAGCTCCACCTCGACCCCGGCAACGGCGACGAGGAGCTGCTCGACCGCGCCGCCTACTCGACCCTGGCGCGCGGCGGCACGGTCTTCACGCTGCCCGCGGGCCGCCTGCCCGAGGGGCGTCCTGCCGCCGCCGTCTACCGGTACTGAAGGCAATGTCTTCTATTTGAATCGCTCACGCGTCCTGCGCCAGGCGCAGGCCCATGAACTGCCAGCGCGTGGAAGGCGGGAAGAAGTTGCGGTACGTCGTGCGCACGTGCGAGCGCGGGGTGGCGCAGGAGCCGCCGCGCAGCACCACCTGGCTCGACATGAACTTGGCGTTGTACTCGCCGAGCGCCCCGGGGGGCGGCCGGTAGCCGGGATAGGGCGAATAGGCGCTACGGGTCCATTCCCAGACGTCGCCGAGGAACTGGCCGTGCCGCGACGCCGCGGCGAGCGGACGCGGATGGTAGTGGCCGTCCTCGGCGAGGTTGGCATCGGGCGCGGCGTCGCCACGGGCCGCGGCGGCGCCGAGCACGTCGTCGGCGGCGACCTCCCACTCGGCCTCGGACGGCAGGCGGGCGCCGGCCCAGCGGGCGTAGGCGTCGGCCTCGTAGAGGCTCACGTGGCAGACGGGCTCGGCCGGCTCGACGTCGCGCAACCCGCCGAGGGTGAAGTGACGCCACACGCCGCCTTCCCGGGACCAGTAGAGCGGCGCTTTCCACCCCTGCGCCCGCACCGCGCTCCAGCCGTCCGAGAGCCACAGATCGGGACGCTCGTAGCCGCCGTCGGCCATGAACTCGAGGTACTCGCCGCAGGCGACGAGCCGCGAGGCGATGCGGAACGCGTCGACGAAGACCCGGTGACGAGGGCCCTCGTTGTCGAAAGCGAAATCCTCGGCGCCGTCGTGACCGATCCGGCGCAGGCCCTCGGGGTACTCGTGCCACACGAGCGCCGGCAGCGCCTCCGAAGCCGCCGCTCGCGCGGGACGGTAGACCGGGAGCAAGGGGTTCTTAGAGAACATGTGCTTCAGGTCGGTGAGCATCAGCTCCTGGTGCTGCTGCTCGTGGTTGAGGCCGACCTCCACGAGCGGCAGGAGCTCGGCGAGGAGATCCTCGCCGGCCCCCTCGAGGAGCTCGGCCGCGTGCTCGTCCACGTGGCGGCGGTAGGAACGGACCTCGGCCACGGTGGGGCGCGAGATCAGCCCCCGCTCGGGCCGCGAGTATTGCTCGCCGACTGTGTTGTAGTAGGAGTTGAAGAGGTAGTTGAACCGCGCATCCGGAGTGCGGTAGCCGTCGAGATGGGGCGCCAGGAGGAACGTCTCGAAAAACCAGGCTGTGTGCGCCAGGTGCCACTTGGTGGGGCTGGCGTCGGGCATCGACTGGATCACGTAGTCCTCGGTCGCCAAAGGCTCGCAGAGGGCATCGGTCCAGGCGCGGACTTCGCGGTAGCGGTCAAGAGCGGTCGCCGGCGACACGGCGTCGACGGTCGCGGAAGCGGGGGACATGGTTATGCTCCTTTCGTGAGGACGGGGGATCGCTCAGCGGGTGTAGCGGCTCTCGATCTCGGCCGTGGACGGCCGCCGGCGCACCGGCTCGCCGGCGACCGCCGTGCGGTTGCGGCCGGTCTCCTTGGCGACGTACATCGCCATGTCGGCGAGGCGCAGGATGGCGCTCTTGGCCTCCTTGACCGAAAAGTGCGGCTCGACGTGGCGGTGCAGCGTCGCCACCCCGATCGAGCAGGTGATGCCGGTCAGGCCGAGGGCCTCGCGCTGCATGTCGCCCGGCTTGGCGCAGAAGGTGCTCTCGACGATCGCGGTGCGGATCGACTCCGCCAGGTCGCTCGCCTCTTCGAGGTCGCAGCCGGGGATGGCGAGCACGAACTCGTCGCCGCCGTAGCGCGCCGGAATGCTGCCGAGGCGCTTCACGTACGACTGCAGCAGGTAGCCCACCTCGCGCAGCACCTGGCTTCCCGCCAGGTGGCCGTGGGAGTCGTTGACCCGCTTGAAGTAGTCGAGGTCGAGGAAGAGCACCGCCAGGTCGCGGCGGTCGGCGAGACACTCGGTGATCGAGCGGTCGAGCGCCACGTGCAGGAAGTGGTCGTTGAACAGGCCGGTCAGGTTGTCGCGCTTGGCCAGCTCCTGGGCGCGGCGGCCGTCGAGGATGTTCTGGATCGAGATCGAGATGTAGCCGGCGAAGATCTGCAGCAGGTTGCGGTCCTCGTCGCTGAAGTCCTTCGCCCCCTGGCGGTTGATCAGCTCCAGCACGCCGCAGACCTCCTGCTCGATGCGGATCGGGATGGCGATCAGTGAGCGCGTCTGGTAGTCGGTCATGCGGTCGATGCCGGGAAAGAAGTACTCGTCGTCGCTCGCCACCGAGGCGTGGTGGGCCTCGCCGGTGGTGTAGACGCGGCCGGCGATGCCGTGGTGGGCGGAGATCTTGCGCCCGATCAGCTCCAGCGCTTTCTCCCCGAACGCCGCCACGAAGGTCAGCAGGTTCTGGCTCTTGTCGGGCTTCTTGTCGAGCGGGTTGTCGAGAAGGATAGAGCCCGCGAGCGAGGGCACGAACTCGTTGGCCTTGCGCAGGATCTCCGCCAGGTTCTCCGCCAGGCTCATTTCCGAGGTGAAGGCGAGAGTCGCCCGGCGGCGTTCGAGAAACGCCTCCATCTGGTCGGGATCGAGATGATGGATTTCGAGCGTCATGCCTCTGCTCCGCGCCACCGGGCCGGTGGGGTATCGGACTCAGAGCTTGAAAAATAACAAAAATCGTCCGCAGCGGAAAGCCTCATTCCGCGCCGGATTCTCCAACCGGCGAGATGGGCTCGAAGCGCACCACCTGGTCGAGCCGTCCGTCGCGGAACCGGTAGGCCCTGCCCGCCGCGAAATACCACCACGTGCGGTCGGGGTCGTAGTGGGCCTGGCCGGCGTCGACGCGGTCCGGACGCCCCAGCTCCCGGTAGACGCGCTTCTCGTCCTCGCTCGTGAGGCTGGCGAGGAACGCGCGCAGCGCGTCGTAGCCGGCGGCGTCGGGCAGCACCAGGCCGACGCTCACCGGGCTGCCGCCGTCGACCTCGGCGGTGATCTCGCGGCGGTGGAAGACCTCGTAGCCGTCGCGCCCGGCCGTGCTCTCCCCCCCGATCCCCCCCGAGGGGGCCTCGCGCACCGGCAGCGCCACGAGGAGCGCGAAGCCGTTGTAGTACGGGTCCCAGCGCCAATCGATCCGATAGCGGCCGGCCTCGTCGGCGGTGAAGGGGAGGCGCAGGGTACCGGTGGTCTCGCGGCCGAGCCGGCTCAGGCGGAAGGCGTGGCGGGAGACCTCGAGCAGCACGGTGACGCCGCCCAGGGCGCGGCCCGCGGCGTCCGTGACCTGGCCGCTGACGACCACCGGGTCGCCTTTGCGGTAGGGGCCCTTGTCGAAGAACGGCAGGGCCGACGCTGCGAGCGGCAGGCCGAGCCCGGCCACCGCGAGCGCCACCGCCGCGAGCGCCTTCACTCCTCCGTCCATTCGATGCCGTCCGGCGGCCGGAACACTGCCGTCTCGCTCAGCCTCTCGTACTCGGAGAGCGCGAAGCGCGTCAGGTTGCCTTCGTCGTCGGCGTACTCGAGCCGGGTGACGCGAGTGCGGGTGGGATCGAGCCGGATCGTGGCGCGAAAGTTCCCGTCCTCGGCCGGCGGGGTGGCGAGCGAGATCGCGTAGGTGCCGTCGCCCTGCTTCTCGCTGGCGGCAACGTAGCGCTGGCGCAGCGTCGAGACCGGGACCAGCAACAGGTCGACGCCGGGCTCCTCGCGCGCGTCGATCTTGTAGTGGCGGCCGCCGGGCTCGTCCGCGCTCCAGTAGTAGACCTCGCCGGCGCAGACCAGGAAGCTCTTGCTCTGCGGCTGCTCGTAGCTCCAGCGCAGGCAGTCGGGCAGCCACATGGCGAGGTGCCCGCTCTCGGTGTCGCCGTCGGAAAAGCCCGCCGGCACGTAGGTCTGGACGAAGCGGCTGGTCATCGGGCCGGAGCGCTGCAGGTCGTCGCGCAGCTTCTCGAGCAGCACCCAGGGGCTGAGCTCGGTGGGATCCTCGGCCGGCGCGGGAGCCGCCGGCACCGCCAGGGCGGCGAGCGCCAGCAGGACGGGGATGGCGTGTCTGCGCTTTCTCGGGTGTCTGTATCTCGTCGGGTGAAGGGTCTTCATGCGGTGCTCTCCCTGCGCCAACTCTACGACAACGAGCCGCCGCCGCCCAACCGCCGCCTGACCAGCGCCGGCTACGTATTCTGCGGCAGCGTCAGCTCGCCGCGCAGGTCGCGCTGCACGAGCCGGCGGACCTCGTCGACGCCGAGCCCCCGCGCCAGCAGGCAGTAGAGCTTCGTCAGCGCGGCTTCGGGCGTCATGTCGAACCCCGAGACCACGCCGGCCTCGCGCAGCGCGTTGCCGGTGGCGTACTCGCGCATGCGCACCGAGCCTTCGAGGCATTGGGTGCAGTTGACGAGCACCACGCCGCGCTCCGTGGCGCCGCGCAGCACGGCGAGGAACGCCGGGTCGTCGGGGGCGTTGCCGGCGCCGTAGGTGTGGAGCACCGCGCCTTCCAGGGGCGGCTCGAGCAGCCGCCCCAGCGTGGCGGCGGTGATCCCGGGAAAGAGCACGACGTCGGCGACCTGGGGCTCGCGGGCGTCGATGCGGTGCAGCCGCACCGGCGCCGTCGGCCTGGCCAGGGCGGCCTTGCGGTCGTATTCCACGTAGACCCCGGCGCGCCCCAGCGGCCGGTAGTTCGGCGACTCGAACGCTTCGAAGCGCTCGGCGCTCACCTTGGTCGAGCGGTTGCCGCGCAGCAGCCGGTTGCCGACGAAGAGGCAGACCTCGGGCACCGGGCTTTCGGCGGCGATGAGGAGACTGGTGATCAGGTTGTCGTAGGCGTCGGAGCGCACCTCCTCGAGCGGGATCTGCGAGCCGGTGAAGAGCACCGTCTTGCCCAGGTCCTCGAACAGGAACGAGAGCGCCGAGGCCGAGTAGGCCATGGTGTCGGTGCCGTGGAGCACGATGAAGCCGTCGTAGTCGTCGTAGCGCTCCATCAGGTCGTCGGCGATCTTCATCCAGTCGCGCGGCGTCATGTTCGCGGAGTCGAGCAGCGGCGCGTACTCGTGGATCTCGTAGCCGGGCATCTCCGGCCGCTCGAAGACCGGCAGCGACGCCATCTGCTCGGCCAGGTGGCCTCGGGCCGGCTCGTAGCCGCAGACGCCTCGCCGCATGCCGACGGTGCCTCCGGTGTAGGCGACGTAGACCGACCTCCGGTTCACCGACTTCCTGTTCTGCTTCGCGGCTGCGGCCATGCGTTTCCCCGCGGGAGGATAGGATCGTACCCGAGATGAAGGTCTTCGTCAGCGGCGCGGGCGGCCTGGTGGGCTCGGCGCTGGTCGACGCCCTGCGCGGCGACGGCCACGACGTCGGCCGTCTCGTCCGCCGGCGCGGCGAGGAGGTCGCCGGCGCCGTCTTCTGGGATCCGGACGCCGGCGTCGTCGACGGCGAGGGCCTCGCCGGCGCCGAGGCCGTCGTCCACCTCGCCGGCGAGCCGATCGCCGCCGGGCGCTGGAACGCCGAGCGCAAGGCGCGGATCCGCGACAGCAGGACGCGGGGCACGCGGCTCCTGGCGGCGGCCGCGGCCGCCCTCGACCCGCCGCCGCGGGTGCTCGTCTCGGCCTCGGCCGTGGGCTACTACGGCGACCGCGGCGACGAAGTCCTCACCGAGGACGCGGGGCCGGGCGACGGCTTCCTCAGCGAGGTCTGCGTGCGCTGGGAGGAGGCGGCCGACGCCGCCCGCGAGCGTGGGATCCGGGTCGTCCACCCGCGTATCGGCATGGTCCTGTCGCCGCGCGGCGGCGCCCTGGCGAAGATGCTGGTGCCCTTCCGCCTCGGGCTCGGCGGCGTGGTGGGCGGCGGCCGGCAGTGGGTGAGCTGGATCGCCCTCGACGACCTCGTGGGCGCCCTTTGCCACGCCCTCGGCGACGAGGGCCTCGCCGGGCCCGTCAACGCGGTGGCGCCCGCCCCGGTGACCCAGAGGGAGCTCACCAGGACCCTGAGCCGCGTCCTGAAGCGTCCGGCGGCGCTCCCCCTGCCCGCCTTCGCCGTCCGCCTGCTGCTCGGCGAGATGGCCGACGAGCTGCTCTTGGCCAGCGCCCGGGCGGACGCCGCGCGCCTGTCGGCGGCGGGCTTCCGCTTCCGCTATCCGGATCTCGGCGCCGCTCTGGCGGCGTTGCTCGCCCCTTGACCGCCTGCGGGCGTGTCCTTAAAATGCTCGATGGTCCTGGGCCCCCGGCATGATTACAGGTTACAACACCGACGTGAAGTACGGGGACATCGTTCTCCACGTCCAGACCGAGGACAAGGGCGAGGGCAACCCGTTCATCGAGAGCCTCATCTACTTCGGCGGCCAGGTGGTGGTCGCCAAGCGCGCGAGCTACGCCGACAAGCTCCAGAGCGGCCGCAAGGTCGAAGAGGTGACCGCCTTGATGGAGCACCAGCACCGCGCCATGATGAAGGCGATCCAGGCCGGCAAGTTCGACGACAAGATCCGCCTCTACGTGCCCGACAAGGCCAGGCTCAAGCCGTCGGCCGACCTCGACACCTCCGACGGCTTCGACCTCGCCGACGAGGGCGGGCGCACCCTGGACCAGGTGATCCTCGAGTACCTCACCAGCGAAGCGGAGCAGGAGCAGCTCGTGCTGGCGATGGAGGAGGACGTCGAGCTGGCGGCCGGCGCCTCGGCCGTCGCCACCCTGCGCACACGCTCGTCGAAGAGCGGCGATCCGATCACCGGCGCGCGGGTGACGGTCAAGATGATCTCGACCTTCGGCGGGCCGCGGGTGCTCGGCTCGGGCGAGACCGACGGCGACGGGCTGCTGGCGCTGGCGGTCGACATCCCGGCGGTCGATCGCGGCACCGCCGCCCTCATCATCACCGCCACCAGCGCCATCGGCCAGGCCGAGCTCAAGCACCTCCTCTAGGACGAACCGCCTCACGATGACCGGGTCACGATGAGCGCCGCGGCCGACTCGATCACCATCACGCTCAACGGCGACGCCGCCCGGGTGCCCGCCGGCTCGAGCCTGCTCGCCCTGGTCGAGCGCCTCGGCCGCGACCCGCGCGCGGTGGCCGTCGAGCACAACGGCGAGATCGTGGCGCGCGCCGCCTACGGCGAGCGCGAGCTGCGGGAGGGCGACCGCCTGGAGGTCGTCGGCTTCGTCCAGGGAGGCTGAGCGGGCGCCGGACGTCGGGGCTCGGGGGATATGGGGGCTTGATATTTCGGCGTCGGGCGGTTATATTGGCAGCCGCCCGTGGGCCGCTAGCTCAATTGGCAGAGCAGCAGACTCTTAATCTGCGGGTTCTAGGTTCGATTCCTAGGCGGCTCACCACGCCCAGATACCCATCTACACCCGTCGCAGGTCGAGGCGAAAGTGGCGGAATAGGTATACGCGCTAGACTTAGGATCTAGTCCCGTTCTCGGGATGGGGGTTCGAGTCCCCCCTTTCGCACCACCGCACGCCATCGTCACCGCATGAAGGTCAGGTCCCCGAGTATGGTCCGCCCATGAGCGTCGTCATCGCATTCGAAGAAGCCGGCCCCTGGCGCAAGCGGCTCACTATCGAGGTCCCGGCGCCGGCCGTCGAGGCGGAGACCGGCCGGGTCGTCAAGGACATCGGCCGCCGCGTCCGGCTGCCCGGGTTCCGCCAGGGCAAGGTGCCGGCGAGCATGATCCAGCGGCGGTTCTCCGACGAGGTCGAGCGCCGGGTCACCGAGCGGCTGATCCCGCGCTACTGGCACCAGGCCGAGGCCGAGAAGAGCATCGACGCGCTCACCCAGCCCCAGGTCGAGGACGTGAAGTTCGAGCCGGGGGAGTCGATGACCTTCGTCGCGGTGGTGGAGACGCGCCCGGAGATCGTGCTCAGGAACGTCGAGGACTTCACCCTGCCCGCGGGCGAGGTCGAGCCGACCGACGACGACCTCGCGCAGGCGCTGCTCGACCTGCGCCGCCAGCACGCGCCGTGGCGCAGCGTCGAACGTCCGGCGGCGACCGGCGACGTCGTGCTCGGCCAGGTCTTCGAGGACGCCGGCGAGGACGCCCGCGATCCCCAGCCCCTGCGCATCGAGATCGGCGGCGACGGCGCCGACGAGGAGCTGAGCCTGGCGTTGACGGGCCTCGCGGCCGGCCGCAGCGTCCCCTTCCGGCGCCGCGCCGGCGAGCAGGAGGCTGCGAAGGACTACCGGATCGAGGTGGCCGAGGTCCGCGAGCGCCAGCTCCCCGAGCTCGACGACGCCTTCGCGGGCAAGCTCGGCGTCGCCGACGTGGCGGCGCTCCGGCAAGCGGTGAGCGAGCGCCTGCGCCAGGCCAAGGAGAGCCAGCTCCGCGCCCGCCGCGAGCAGGCGCTGCTCGAGCAGCTCCGCGCCCGCCATCCCCTGGAGCTGCCGCAGGGGGTGGTCGACCAGGAAGTCGACCGCCTCCTCCACGACCAGGCCCACCGCCTGAGCGCCCAGGGCGTCGACCTCGAGCGCGTCCCGATCGACTGGGAAGCGATGGCGTCGCAGATCCGCCCGGAGGCCCAGAAGCGCGTCCACGACCGCCTGCTGCTCGACGCCGTGGCCAAGGCCAGGGAGATCCGGCTCGACGAGCAGGAGTTCGAGCGCGTGCTCGCCGGCATCGCCCGCGAGCAGAAGAAGAGCTCGCTCGCCGTGCGCCAGGAGCTCGACGCCGCCGGGCGTCTGGCGTCCCTGCGCGCCCAGATGCTCGAGCGCCAGACCCTGCTCCATCTGCTGGGCGCGGCCGGCGAAGAAGCGGCCGCCGAGTCCGCCATGGCCGACCCGTCCGACAAGTCCGACGAATCCTAGAGACTCAAGGAGACCCGACCCCCATGCTGGTGCCGTACGTCATCGAGCAAACCAACCGCGGCGAGCGTTCCTACGACATCTACTCGCGGCTGCTGAAGGACAACATCATCTTCCTGGGACGCCCCATCGACGACGACGTGGCCAGCCTGGTGATCGCCCAGATGCTCTTCCTCGAGGCCGAGAACCCGGAGAAGGACATCGCCATGTACATCAACTCGCCCGGCGGCTCGACGACCGCCGGCCTGGCGATCTACGACACCATGCAGTACATCAAGCCCGACGTCGCCACCTACTGCCTCGGACAGGCGGCCTCGATGGCCGCGCTGCTGCTGGCGGCGGGCACCAAGGGCAAGCGGACGGCGCTGCCGAACAGCCGCGTGCTCATCCACCAGCCGTGGGTGCGCGGGCTCGGCGGGCAGCAGTCCGACGTGGCCATCCACGCCAAGGAGCTGCTCGAGCTGCGCGACCGTCTCGACGACATCCTGGCCCACCACACCGGCCAGCCCAAGGAGCGGATCCACGAGGACACCGAGCGCGACCGGATCCTGACCGCCGAGTTCGCCAGGAACTACGGCCTGGTGGACCAGATCATGGTTCGCCGCGATATCGGAAGCGATGAGGACTGACGACCACCGACGCCGCCGCGCAGCGTCCACGGCCGCGGCGGCTACATCTCGGCGCCCGAGCGGGAATGCCGAGGGCGTCCAATCCTGTTCTAAGTGACGAGAGGGGATGTCGGGCTGCGCGATTTGATATCCTGCCGTCAACGTCCGCCGATCGAGGAGGTGAAATGGCCAAGAAAGAGTCCGGCGACGAAGCGCTACGCTGCTCGTTCTGCAACAAGAGCCAGAGAGAGGTCAAGAAGCTGATCGCCGGGCCCACCGTCTTCATCTGCGACGAGTGCGTCGACATATGCCTCGACATCATAGCAGAAGACCGCCTCCACGAGCAGCAGCAGGACACCGATCTCCCCAAGCCGGAGGAGATCAAGGCGATGCTCGACCAGTACGTCATCGGCCAGGAGCAGGCCAAGCGCAAGCTGGCGGTGGCGGTGTACAACCACTACAAGCGCATCGAGTACGCGGAGCGCAGCCGCTCGGACGTCGAGCTGCAGAAGTCCAACATCCTCCTGATCGGCCCCACCGGCACCGGCAAGACGCTGCTCGCCCAGACGCTGGCCAAGCTCCTGTCGGTCCCCTTCACGATCGCCGACGCCACCACCCTGACCGAGGCCGGCTACGTCGGCGAGGACGTCGAGAACATCATCCTGAAGCTCTACCAGGCCTCCGGCAACGACAAGGAGAAGACGCAGCGGGGCATCGTCTACATCGACGAGGTGGACAAGATCTCGCGCAAGTCGGACAACCCGTCGATCACTCGCGACGTCTCGGGGGAGGGGGTGCAGCAGGCGCTGCTCAAGATCCTCGAGGGCACGCAGTGCAACGTGCCGCCGCAGGGCGGCCGCAAGCACCCGCACCAGGAGTTCCTGCAGATCGACACCACCAACATCCTCTTCATCTGCGGCGGCGCCTTCGTGGGGCTCGAGGAGCGGATCTCGCGCCGGCTCAACAAGAAGACGATGGGGTTCGGGGCCAAGGTCAGGAACCCCGACAAACACGAGGTCAACCTCAACGACGTGCTGCCCGAGGACCTCATCAAATATGGGCTCATTCCCGAGTTCGTCGGCCGCCTGCCGGTGGTCGCCGTTCTCGAGGAGCTCGACGAGGAGGCGCTGGTGCGCATCCTCCAGGAGCCCAAGAACTCGCTCGTGCGCCAGTATGAGACGATGTTCGAGTTCGAGGACGTGAAGCTCAAATTCACCGACGACGCGCTGGTTTCCATCGCCAAGGAGGCGATCAAGCGCTCGGTGGGCGCGCGCGGGTTACGGATCATCATGGAGGACCTGATGCTCGACATGATGTACTCGATCCCGTCGCAGTCCGAGATCAAGGAGTGCGTGATCTCCAAGGAAGTCGTCGAGAACCAGGTCCAGCCGCTGATGCTCTTCAAACAGGCAGGCTAGTTGGATAGAATGCCAGGACGAGAGAAAATGAAATCCACGTACGTCACCACCCAGGAACTGGTTCTGCCGGCCGTGCCGCTGCGCGACATGGTCGTCTTCCCGCACATGATGGCCCCCTTCATCGTCGGCCGCGAGAGCTCCGTGCGCGCCCTGGAGCTGGCGCTCGGCACGCCGGGCAAGCGCCTCTTCCTCATCACCCAGCGCGACCCCAAGATCGACGAGCCCACGCGCTCGGACATCCGCGAGATGGGCGTCGTCGCCCGCATCATCCAGAACCTGAAGCTGCCCAACGGCAACGTCAAGGTGATGGTCGAGGGCGAGCAGCGCGCGCGCCTCACCGAGCTCACCGAGCAGGAAGGCGCCGTCTTCGCCGAGGTCGAGACCTACACCATCAACTATCCGGTCGACGACAAGCTCCAGACCTACATGTCGAAGGTCCTCGGCAGCTTCGAGCAATACGCCAAGATGTCGCACCACCTCGCCTTCGAAGGCCTGATGCCGACGCTCAAGCTCGACGATCCCGACCGCTTCGCCGACACCCTGGCGGCGCACCTCATGGTCACCACCACGGAGAAGCAGGCGCTGCTCGAGATGCTCAACCCCTACGAGCGCCTGCAGCGGCTCCACGACATGCTCGAGGTCGAGATCGAGAAGTCGAACATCGACAAGCGCATCAACGCGCAGGTCAAGAAGCAGATGGAGCGCGCCCAGAAAGAGTATTACCTGAACGAGAAGGTCAAGGCGATCAACGAGGAGCTGGGCCGCAAGGACGACCGCGCCGACGAGGTCAAGGAGCTCAAGGAGAAGATCGAGTCCGCCGGCATGCCCCCGGAGGCGAAGGAGCGCGCCGAGCAGGAGCTCAAGCGCTTCGAGACCATGCCGCCGGTGTCGGCCGAGGCCACCGTGTCGCGCAACTACATCGACTGGCTGGTCTCCGTGCCGTGGAAGAAGCGCAGCCGCGAGCTACGCGACCTGAAGCGCGCCGAGGAGATCTTGAACACCGACCACTACGGCCTCGAGAAGATCAAGGAGCGCATCCTCGAGTTCCTGGCGGTGCGCCAGCTCACCAAGAAGACCCAGAGCTCGATCATCTGCTTCGTGGGCCCGCCGGGCGTAGGCAAGTCGTCGCTGGCGCGCTCGATCGCCAAGGCCACCGGCCGCAAGTTCGTGCGCCTCTCACTCGGCGGGGTGCGCGACGAGGCCGAGGTCCGTGGCCACCGCCGGACCTACATCGGCGCCTTCCCGGGCCAGATCATCCAGATGATGAAGAAGGCCGGGACCGTCAATCCCGTCTTCCTGCTCGACGAGATCGACAAGATGGCCATGGACTTCCGGGGCGATCCGGCCGCGGCGCTCCTGGAGGTGCTCGATCCCGAGCAGAACAACACCTTCATGGACCACTACCTCGACGTGGAGTTCGACCTCTCCAAGGTCATGTTCATCGCCACCGCCAACGTCATCCACACGGTGCCGCCGGCCCTCAAGGACCGCATGGAGGTCATCGAGCTCTCCGGCTACACGCCCAACGAGAAGCTGGCCATCGCCGAGCAGTTCCTGGTGCCGCGCCAGCTCGAGTCCCACGGCCTCAAGAGGAAGAAGGTGGCCATCGGCGAGGACGCCCTGAAGACGCTCATCGACCGCTACACCCGCGAGGCCGGAGTGCGCAACCTCGAGCGCGAGATCGCCTCGGTGTGCCGCAAGGTCGCCCGCAAGGTCGTCGGCGGCGACAAGGGCGGCGTCGCCGTCGACGGCGCCGACGCCGTCAAGGACCTGCTCGGAAAGCCCAAGTTCAGGAAGCGCAAGAAGCCCGACGCCTCCGAGGTCGGGATCTGCACGGGCCTCGCCTGGACCGAGGTGGGGGGCGAGATCCTGGAGACCCAGGTCGGCCTGATGAAGGGCAAGGGCAAGCTCACGCTGACCGGCAAGCTCGGCGACGTGATGCAGGAATCGGCGCGCGCCGCCGTCTCCTACGTGCGCAGCCGCGCCGACTACCTCGGCATCGACCCGGACTTCAACAACCAGTTCGACCTCCACATCCACGTGCCCGAGGGCGCCATCCCCAAGGACGGCCCCTCCGCCGGCATCACCATGGGGACGGCGCTGGTCTCCGCCCTGACCCATACCGCCGTGCGCAAGGACGTGGCGATGACCGGCGAGATCACGCTGCGCGGCTCGGTCTTGCCCGTCGGCGGCATCAAGGATAAAGTCCTGGCGGCCTTCCGGGCCGATATCACCGAGATCGTCATGCCGCTGGAGAACGAAAAGGACCTGGAAGACATCCCTGCTGAAATCCGCGAGGTCCTGACGGTCCACATGGTGGACTCGATGGACGACGTGCTCAACATAGCGCTCGACCGCGAGCTGAAAGTGCCCCTGCCTCAGGCCGACGTCTCTGCCGACGCCGTCGATTCGAGCTCTCTGGCTCATTGACGGCATCGAGACGCTTTTCCCGGCGTCCTCCCATAGACCTGGCTGACTCATCGCCCGCCGACGGGCTCCAATTCTTTGACAAAGCTCTCGTCCGAGCTTGCCCGGCAAGCCGCGGAGAGAGCGTTGACGTGACGAGGAGATCGTGAAGATCGACACCGCCGAGTTCGAGCGCTCCGCGCTCGAGGCCGGGCAGTTCTTGCGGGACGGACTGCCGGAGATCGCGTTCGCCGGCCGCTCGAACGTCGGCAAGTCGACCCTTCTGAACCGGCTCCTCGCCCGCAAGGCGCTGGCGCGCACCAGCCGCACGCCCGGACGCACGCAGGCGGTGAACTACTTCCTGGTCAACCGGCGGCTGCGGTTCGTGGACCTGCCGGGCTACGGCTACGCCAAGGCCTCGCAGGGCGCGCGGCGCCGCTGGGCGCGCCTCATGGAGGCTTACCTGCAGCGGGCGGGCGGGAACGGGCGGATCGACGCCCCGGTGCTCCTCGTCCAGCTCATCGACGGCAAGGTCGGGGCCACCGAGCTCGACGTCGAGGCCCATCACTATTTCGCGAGCGTGGGCATCCCCACCCTCAAGGTAGCCACCAAGATCGACAAGCTCCCGCGCGGCAAGCGCCCGCGCAGCCTCAAGGAGATCCGGCAGCGGTTGGAGCTGCCCGGCAGCGTAGACCTCGTACCTTTCTCGGCCGTCTCGGGGGAGGGCATCCAGCAACTGTGGAGCGCAATCACGGCTTTTCTCGACTCCTGTCGGGAGGAGCACCAGGGGAAGCGGGTACACCATGACTAGAACGAGCCCAAAACAGGCGAACCTCAGGAACGACAACCGCGGCAAACCGCCGAAGGTCCGCAACCACGGCGTCCCCAACGACGGCCGTCCCACCCTGGACATCCGGGAGCTCAAGGAGATGTCGATCTCCCAGCTCGTCCAGATCGGCAAGGACCTGGGCGTCGACGGCGCCACCGGCACCCGCAAGCAGGAGCTGATCTTCAAGGTCCTGCAGGCGCAGACCGAGAAGAGCGGCCTCATCTTCGCCGAGGGCGTGCTCGAATGCCTGCCCGACGGCTTCGGATTCCTGCGCGCGCCGGAGTACAACTACCTGCCGGGCCCCGACGACATCTACGTGAGCCCGAGCCAGATCCGGCGCTTCGACCTGCGCACCGGCGACACCGTCTCCGGCCAGGTCCGCAAGCCCAAGGAGGGCGAGCGCTACTTCGCCCTGATCAAGGTCGAGGCGGTCAACTTCGAGCACCCCGACGTCGTCCGCAACAAGATCTTCTTCGACAACCTGACGCCGCTCTACCCCGAGGAGCGGCTGGTGCTCGAGGTGGCGGGCGACATGTCCTCGCGCGTAATGGACCTCGCCACGCCCATGGGCAAGGGGCAGCGGGCATTGATCGTGGCGCCGCCGCGCACCGGCAAGACCATGCTCCTGCAGTCGATCGCCCACTCGATCGCCGCCAACCATCCCGAGGTCGTGCTCATCGTGCTGCTCATCGACGAGCGGCCCGAGGAGGTGACCGACATGCAGCGCTCGGTGCAGGGCGAGGTCGTCTCCTCGACCTTCGACGAGCCCGCGACGCGGCACGTCCAGGTGGCGGAGATGGTCATCGAGAAGGCCAAGCGGCTGGTCGAGCACAAGAAGGACGTGGTCATCCTCCTCGACTCGATCACCCGTCTGGCGCGCGCCTACAACACCGTGCAGCCGCCCTCGGGCAAGGTGCTCTCGGGCGGCATCGACGCCAACGCCCTGCACCGCCCGAAGCGCTTCTTCGGCGCCGCCCGCAACGTCGAGGAGGGCGGCTCGCTGACCATCGTCGCCACCGCCCTGGTCGACACCGGCAGCCGCATGGACGACGTGATCTTCGAAGAGTTCAAGGGCACCGGCAACAGCGAGATCCACCTCGACCGCAAGCTGGTGGACAAGCGCGTCTTCCCGGCCATCGACATCAACAGGTCGGGCACCCGCAAGGAGGAGCTGCTGCGCCCCGCCGATGAGCTTCACCGGGTGTGGATCCTGCGCAAGGTCCTGAACCCGCTGTCGACGGTCGAGTCGATGGAGCTGCTCCTCGACAAGCTGTCGAAGATGCGCACCAACGAAGAGTTCCTGAACGCCATGTCCGGCAAGTAAGGGCGGACGCCCGGGTTGCCTTGGCGGTGCACCGCCCCGACGGCCCTCTGACCCACAAGGGTGACAAGCTCCGGGCACGAGAGGAGCGAGACGATGCCGCAAGTAGCTGTCGACACCCTGAGAGACCACCTTCGAGAGTACGTGAAGCGCGCCAGTCACGGCGAGCGCATCGTCGTTACCGACGAGGATCGGCCCGTTGCCGTGCTGACGGCGGCGGAAGAGAGCCGGGAGATACGGCAGGGCTGGGAGCTCGTCAGAGGCGGCGTCGCTCGCTGGTCGGGAGGCAAACCTCATCCACCCACCAACCCCCCCAGAATCAAGGGCCGTCCGACGTCCGAGATCGTCCTCGAGGATCGTCGGTGATCCTCTATCTGGACACGAGCAGCCTGGTCAAGATCTTCGTCGAGGAGGATGGATCGCAGGAAGTCCGCGTGCTTGTCGAGGAGGACGTGGGTCTCCACCTCGGTGGTCGCCTATCCGGAATCGAGGAGCGCGTCCGCGGCGGACCATTGTCGGCCGACATTGGTGAGCGTACCGGCTCCGCATCGGCTCGGCGCTCACGAGGAATGGGCGTGCGTGTGCGCACGCGCGAGGCGAAGCGAGCCGTCAGGTACCCCCCCCTTTAAGAAAGGGGGGCAGGGGGGATTTCCGCGGCGAAGCCGCGGATCGGCTCGTCTACCACCACGGTCCCCACCATCTTGTCCTGAACGGCCTGCCGGTTCGGGTCCCAGAAGACCTGGAGGAAGCTGAGGAGCCCGGTGGCGAGGCTCAAACCCCGCCCCAGGCTCGTCAAATAGTGAACTGCCCGTCCAGAGGCTTTACCTACAAGTGGTCTGTTCCAAAAGAGCCACACCCGTTCCTGCCGCTGGTGGACAGGGCACGCAGCTTTTCCGTCGCCCCAGACGCCGGCGGCCCCGTGCTCTACCGGGACGGCCGCGCCGTCGGCCGGATCCGCTACGGCGATCCGGAGCTCACGGAGGCGCTGAACCTCGCCGACGGCCTGGCGCGCTCGCCGGCGTCGATCGCCAGCTTCCTGGAGGCGGCGGGCGCGGCTGCTCTGGAGCTGGCCGGCAAGATCCTGGTGCGGCGGACCTGAGACGTCGCCCCCGCTTTGTGGGGGGAGCCAATCGGCAGGGGGAGCCTGCCCGGAATCCGCTCCCCCCTTTCCTAAGGGGGGAGATTGAGTCCCCGCTGGGCATCGGGCGGGATAGTCCTTGACGAGCACAAGCCCTACGGTCATCAAGGACGGATTAGTCCTTGACGAGCACAAGCTCTGCGGTCATCAAGGACGGATTAGTCCTTGACGAGCGCAAGCCCTGCGGTCATCAAGGACGGATTAGTCCTTGACAAGCGCAAGCCCTGTGGTCGTCAAGGACGGGTCAGTCCTTGACAAGTGCAGGCCCTGTGGTCGTCAAGGACGGATCAGTCCTTGACAAGCGCAAGCCCTGCGATCATCAAGGACGAATGAGTCCTTGAGGAGCGCAAGCCATGCGGTCATCAAGGACTAATTTCCCGACCCGGCGACTCGAGCGGCACTCTGCCCTACAATCCCTCCGTGGACGGCCGATCCGTGAACCGACTCTCCGGCTGGGGACGCCTCGCCGTTCCCGGACGCGAGCTCCTCTCCGAAGACTTCGAACGTATCACCCGCGACGTGCCCCTCTCCCGTGGGCTCGGACGCTCGTACGGCGACTCCTCCCTGCCGCCCCCCGACCGCGCGGAGGTCGCCGGATCGCGCCTTGTCGACCGCGTCCTCGGCTTCGACCCCGAGAGCGGCCTGCTGCACGCCGAGGCGGGGTTCTCGCTCTTCGAGCTCAACCGCATCTTCCTGCCCCGCGGCTGGGCCTCGCCGGTCCTGACCGGGACGCAGTACGTCACCCTCGGCGGCATGGCGGCGGCAGACGTCCACGGCAAGAACCACCACGTCGACGGCACCTTCGGCGCCCACGTCGAGCGCCTGCGCCTGCGCCGCGCCGCCGGCCGCGTCGTCTCGGCCTCCCGTGGCGAAGAGCCCGACCACAAGGGCAGCCACGTGCAACTCAAGCACCCGGTCCGACCAGGCCGAGTCACGGTGCCCCATCCTGCGAAGGGCCTCCCCATAGGAACCGTCAAGAGCATCGTGTCCTTTCGGCAAGCGTGCGTAGGATCAAGATTCGAGGCCGGCCGCGGCGATTCGCCGGGGGCTGTGGGGCACGCGCTCGGCGGCCACACCCGGCGCTCGGCGGCCACACGCGGTGGAGCACACCGAGTTGTCGGCC
>DASWIG010000806.1:0-13009 GCA_036397835.1 Thermoanaerobaculia bacterium | reverse complement strand
CTTCGTCGTCGCCGCCGGCCCGGAGCCGGCCCTCGCCGAGCTGCGCGCCTTCCTGGCGCGCTCCCTGCCCGAGTACATGCTGCCCTCCGGCCTGGTGACGCTGGCGACCATGCCGGTGACCGCCAACGGCAAGGTCGACCGGGCCGCCCTCGCCGGGCTCAAACCCACGGCGGCGCCGGCGCGGGCCGAGGGCGAAGCGGTGGCGCCGCGCACGCCGGTGGAAGTCTTCCTCGCCGAGCGCTGGCGCGAGCTTCTCGGCCTGGCGCCCGACGCCGCGATCAGCGTCCACGACGATTTCTTCGAGCTCGGCGGCAACTCGATCCGCGGCGCCGTGCTGATCAACCGCCTGCAGCGGGAGCTCGGCGAGGTCATCCAGGTGGTGACGATCTTCGACCACCCCACCCTCGCCGCCTTCGCCGACTACCTGGCGACCCAGCACCGGCCGGCGGTGGCGAAGCTTCTCGGCGAGGAAGCGGTGGGCGACGCGGCGGCGGCCGCGCCCCGCCGCCGCGTCGACGCCGCCCGCGTGGCCGAGCTGCGCTCCCTGGTGCGGCCGCCGGCGCCGCTGACGCCGGGCCCCAGGAACCGGCGGGCGGTCTTCGTGCTGGCGCCGCCGCGCTCCGGCACCACGCTCTTGCGGGTGATGCTCGCGGGCCACCCCGGGCTCTTCGCGCCGCCGGAGCTCGAGCTGCTCTCCTTCACCACCATGGGCGAGCGCAGGGCCGAATTCTCCGGCCGCGAGAGCTTCTGGCTCGAGGGCGCGATCCGCGCGGTCATGGAGGCCCGCGGCTGCGAAGTCGACGAGGCGCGACGCCTGGTGGAGGCGTGCGAGGAGGAGGACCTGACCACCCAGGCCTTCTACGGCCGTCTCCAGGAGTGGCTGGGCGAGCGCGTCCTGGTCGACAAGACGCCGTCGTACGCCTTCGACCGGGAGGTCCTCGAGCGCGCCGAGGCCTGCTTCGAGGAGCCCCTCTACGTCCACCTGCTGCGCCATCCCTACGGCATGGTCTTCTCCTTCGAGGAGGCCAAGCTCGACCAGATCTTCTTCCGCCGCGGCCATCCCTTCGAGCGCCGGGAGCTGGCGGAGCTGCTGTGGACGGTGAGCCACCAGAACGTCCTCGGGTTCCTCGACGGCATCCCGGAACGGCGCCGCCTCCGGCTCTCCTTCGAGGAGCTGGTGCGCGCGCCGCGGCGGACGACGAAGGAGCTGTGCCGCTTCCTCGGCGTCGACTTCGACGAGCGCATGACGCGGCCCTACGACCAGCGCTCGGCGCGCATGACCGACGGCCTCCACGCCGAGTCGCGCATGCTGGGCGACGTCAAGTTCCACCAGCACCGGGCGATCGACCCCGGCGTCGCCGAGAGCTGGCGCGCGAAGGTGGGCGAGGACTTCCTCGGCGACGTGACCTGGGACCTCGCGGCCGAGCTCGGCTACCCTCGCCCCGTGGCGGTGCCGCCGCTCGAGCCGGTCCCTCGCGACGGGGACCTGCCCCTCTCCTACGCCCAGGAGCGCCTGTGGTTCCTCGACCAGCTCGAGCCCGAGTCGTCGCTCTACAACCTGGCGCTTTCCGTGCGTTTGCGCGGCCGGTTGGAGCCCGGCGTCCTCCAAGCGGCCCTGGCCGCCGTGGTGGAGCGCCACGAGGCCCTGCGCACGACCTTCGAGAACCGCGGCGGCCGTCCCGTGCAGGTCGTCGCCCGCCGGCAGACGCCGCGGCTCGGCGTCGCCGACCTCGGCGGCCTGCCGGCCGCGGCGCGCCGGGAGAGCGTGCTTCGCCTGGTGGCCGAGGAGGAGCAGCGGCCGTTCGACCTGCGGCGCGGACCCCTGCTCCGGGCGACGCTGCTGCGCCTGGACGCGGAAGAGCACGTGCTGCTGCTGACGCTCCACCATGTCGTCGCCGACGGCTGGTCCCTGGGCGTCCTGGTGCGCGACCTGGCGGTCTTCTTCAGGGCCTTCGCCATGGGCGAGGACGCCGCCGGGCTCCCGGAGCTGCCGGTGCAATACGCCGATTTCGCCCACTGGCAACGGCGATGGCTCGACGGCGACGAGCTCGAGCGCCAGGTCGGCTACTGGCGCCGGCGGCTGGCGGGGGTGCCGGCCCTCGAGCTGCCCACCGACCGGCCGCGCCCGCGCTACGGCGGCGAGCGCGGCGGCACCACCCATCCCATCGCCCTGCCGGCGAAGCTGGCCGCGGAGCTCGACGAGCTCGGCCGCCGCGGCCGCACGACGCCGTTCATGGCGCTGCTGGCGGCGTTCAGCGCGCTGCTGGCACGCTACTCCGGCCAGCGGGACTTCGCGGTGGGCTCGGTGACCGCCAACCGCAACCGGCCGGAGATCGAGGAGCTGATCGGCTTCTTCGTCAACACCCTGGTGCTGCGCACCGGCCTCGGCGGCGACCCGAGCTTCCGCGAGCTGCTGGCGCGTGCCCGCGAGACCACCGTCAGCGCCTACGCCCACCAGGACGTGCCGCTGCAGAAGCTGGTCGAGGAACTCGACCCCGAGCGCGGCCCGGACGCGATGCCGTTCTTCCGCGTCATGCTGGTGACCGAGGGCAGCGGCCGCCCCATGCAGCCGTTCGCCATGCCCGAGCTGACGGTCGAGCCCATCGAGGGGGTGAGCCCCGAGACTTCGAAGTTCGACCTCACCCTCCTGGTGCGCGCCGTCCCCGGCGGCCTCGGCGGCTGGCTCGCCTACAAGAAGGATCTCTTCGACGCCGGTACGGTGGCGCGCCTGGCCTCGCACTTCGAGACGCTGCTCGCCGGCGCGCTGGCCGACCCCGACCGGCCGCTGGCCGGCCTGCCGCTGCTGGCGCCGGCCGAGCGCCACCAGCTCGCGGTGGAATTCAGCGGCGGACCGGGACCGTGGCCGGCGGCCGGGCTGCTCCACGAGCTGATCGAGGCCCAGGTCCGCCGCACGCCCACCGCGGTGGCGCTGCGCTTCGAGGGCGAGTCGCTGACCTACGGCGAGCTCGACGCGCGGGCCGGCCGCCTGGCGCGCCGGCTCCGCGAGATGGGCGTGGCCGCGGAGACGCTGGTGGGCGTCTGCCTCGAGCGCTCCTTCGAGCTGGTGACCAGCCTGCTGGCGATCCTCAAGGCCGGCGGCGCCTACCTGCCCCTCGATCCCAAGAACCCCCGCGAGCGCCTCGAATTCATGATCGACGACGCCGCGCCGAGGGTGATCCTCACCCGCTCCGGCCTCCTGCCGCTGCTGCCGGAACGCGCCCTGACGGTCCTCGACGTGGGCCGCCTCGAGCCCGCGGAAGAGAGCGCGGCCCGAGTCGCGGCGGACGTGGCGCCCGAGAGCCCCGCCTACGTCATCTACACCTCGGGCTCGACGGGACGCCCCAAGGGCGTGGTGGTCAGCCACCGCTCGGCGGCCCGGCGGCTGCTGTGGGCGGCGCGCGCCGACCTCGACGCCGGCAGCCGCTTCCTGCACAAGACCAACATCAGCTTCGACGTCTCGGTGGCGGAGGTCTTCTCGCCGCTGATCGCCGGCGGCCGGGTGGTGATCGCGCGGCCGGGCGGACAGCGCGACGTGGCCTACCTGGGGCGGCTCATCGCCGACGAGGGCGTCACCGACACCTCCTTCCCGCCCACCATCCTCACCCTGATGCTCGGCGAGGAAGGCTTCACCGCCAGCACCCGGCTGCGCAAGGTCATCACCGGCGGCGAGACGGTGCCGCCGGAGCTGCCGGCCGCCTTTCACGCCGCCATGGCGAGCGGCGAGGTGGTCAACCGCTACGGCCCCACCGAGGCGACGATCTCGGTCTCCGAGCAGCGCTGTCGGCGCGGCGCGCGCGAGCGCTCGCTGCCCATCGGCCGTCCGATCGGCAACGCCGAGGTCCTGCTCCTCGACCGCCGGAGGCGCCTGGCGCCCATGGGCGTGCCGGGCGAGATCTGCCTCGGCGGCCCGGGCGTGGCCCGCGGCTACCTGCGGCGGCCGGCGCGCACCGCCGAGAGCTTCGTGCCCCACCTGCTCGCCGCGGCGCCCGGCGGCCGGCTCTACGCCAGCGGCGACCTCGGCCGCTGGCGCGCCGACGGGGCCCTCGAGTTCCTCGGCCGCGTCGACCAGCAGGTCAAGATCCGCGGCTTCCGCGTCGAGCTCGGCGAGATCGAGGCCGCCCTGGCGGCCCATCCGGCGGTGCGCGAGAACGTGGTCGTGCTGCGCGAGGACCGGCCCGGCGAGCGCGCCCTGGCGGCCTACGTGGTCTCCGGCGCCGAGCCCCGCGAGCTGGCGGCGGAGCTGCGCCAGGCCCTCGCCGAGAAGCTGCCGGAGCACATGGTGCCGGCGGCCTTCGTGACCCTCGACGCCCTCCCCCTCACCCCCACCGGCAAGGTGGACCGGCGGGCGCTGCCGGAGCCGACCTGGGAGACGGCCGACTACGCCGCGCCGCGGACCCCAACCGAGGAGGTGCTGGCCGGGATCTGGACGCAGCTCCTGCGCGTGGAGCGCGTGGGCACGGGCGACGACTTCTTCGCGCTCGGCGGCCATTCGCTCCTCGCCACCCAACTGGTCTCGAGGGTGCGCGACGTCTTCGCCGTCGAGCTCGAGCTGCGCCGCTTCTTCGAGGCGTCCACGCTGGGCCTGCTGGCCGCCGAGGTCGACGCGGCCCTCGCCGCCGGCCACGCCGTGGCGGCGCCGCCGATCCGCCGCGCGGACCGCGGGCGGGAGCTGCCGCTGTCGTTCGCCCAGGAGCGGCTGTGGTTCCTCGACCGGCTCGAGCCGGGGCGGGCGACCTACAACGTCGGCACCGCGGTGGTCCTCGAAGGCGCGCTCGACGTCGCGGCCCTGGCGGCGGGCTACGCCGAGCTGGTCCGGCGCCACGAGGTGCTGCGCACGAGCTTTTGCCGCGGCGCCCGCGGCCCCGTGCAGGCGATCGCGCCGCGCGCCGAGGCGCCGCTGCCGGTGATCGACCTCACGGCCCTGCCCGCGGAGGTGCGCGAGCGCGAGCTGCGCCGCCGTGCCGCCGCGGAAGCGCGCCGGCCCTTCGACCTCGAGCGCGGCCCGTTGCTGCGGATGGTCCTGGTGCGCCTCGCCGCCGGCTCCGAGCACGCGGCCCTGCTGACGATGCACCACATCGTCTCCGACGAGTGGTCGATGCGGCTCCTGGTCCGCGAGCTGGCGGCGCTCTACGGCGCCGGCGCCGAGGGCCGCGCGGCGCGGCTCCCGGAGCTCGCGATCCAGTACGCCGACTACGCCGTGTGGCAGCGCGAATGGCTCGCCGGCGAGGTGCTCGAGGGTCAGCTCGCCTGGTGGCGCCGGCAGCTCGCCGGCGTGCCCACCGTGCTCGAGCTGCCCACCGACCGGCCGCGTCCGGCCGTCCAGAGCGGCCGTGGGGGCCATTGCCCGCTGCGCCTGCCGGCCGGCGTCTCGAGCCGCCTCGCCGAGCTGGCGCGGCGCTCCGGCGCCACCGTCTACATGACGCTCCTGGCGGTCTTCGCCATCCTGCTCAAGACCTACACCGGCAGGTCCGACGTGGTGGTGGGCTCCCCTATCGCCGGCCGCAACCGCAGCGAGCTCGAGGGCCTGATCGGTTTCTTCATCAACACCCTGGTGCTGCGCGCCGACCTCATAGGCGATCCGACCTTCGCCGAGGCGCTGGCGCGGGTGCGCACGGCGAGCCTCGGCGCCTACGCCCACCAGGACCTGCCGTTCGAGAAGCTGGTCGAGGAGCTGCAGCCGGAGCGCAGTCTGAGCCACGCGCCGCTGGTGCAGGTGGTCTTCCAGCAGCTCCAGGCCCCGGCGGTCCACGTCGAGACCGGGGGCCTGACGATCCGGCCGCTCGACGTGCGCGGGCGCGCCGCCAAGTTCGACCTGGTCGTCAACGTGCTCGAGACGCCGGACGGGTTGCGCGGCATGTGGCTCTACAGCGCCGACCTCTTCGACGCCACCACCGTGCGCCGCATGTCGCGCCACTTCACCGCCCTGGCGGAGTCCGCGGTCGACGACCCGTCGCGGCCGCTGTCGCACCTCCGGGCGATCACCGCGGCCGAGCGGCACCAGCTCCTGCTCGAGCGTCCACCCTCCCCCGCCGTCCCCGCGCCGCGCTCGACGCTCCACGCGCTCTTCGCGGCGCGCGCCGCCGAGCGGCCGGAGGCCACGGCCGTGATCTGCGACGGCGAGCGGCTCACCTACGGCGAGCTCGACCGGCGCTCCGGCCTGCTCGCCCGTTACCTGCGCGGCCTGGGCGTGGGCCGGGAGACGCTGGTGGCCCTCTACCTCGACCGCTCGACCGACCTGGTCACGGCGATCCTCGGCGTGCTCAGAGCCGGCGGCGCCTACGTGCCGCTCGATCCCGTCTATCCCGAGGAAAGGGTCGCCTTCGTGCTCGCCGACACCGCGGCGCCCCTGCTGCTCACCCAGGAGCGGCTGCGGCCGCGGCTGCCCGCCCTCGGCGCCAGCGTGCGCGCCATCGCCCTCGACCGCGAGTGGGAACGGATCGCAAGCGCGCCGGCGAGCGAGCCCGCGGCCGCGGCCGAGCCCGGCGACCTGGCCTACGTGATCTACACCTCGGGCTCCACGGGCAAGCCCAAGGGCGTCGGCGTGACCCACGGCCACGTCGTGCGCCTGCTCGCGGCCACCGAGCCCTGGTACGGCTTCGGCTCCGCGGACGTCTGGACGCTCTTCCACTCCTACGCCTTCGACTTCTCGGTGTGGGAGACCTGGGGCGCCCTCGCCTACGGCGGCCGGCTCGTGGTGGTGCCGTACTGGGTGAGCCGCTCGCCGGAGAACTTCGTCGAGCTGACGGCGGACGCCGGCGTCACCGTGCTCAACCAGACCCCGTCGGCCTTCCGGCAATTCGCCCGCGCCGCGCTCGCCGCCGGCCGCCCGCTCGCCCTGCGCTGGGTGGTCTTCGGCGGCGAGGCCCTCGACCTGCAGAGCCTCGCCCCCTGGTTCGAGCGCTACGGCGACGCGCGGCCGCGGCTGGTCAACATGTACGGCATCACCGAGACCACGGTCCACGTCACCTGGCGGCCGCTGGACCGCGCCGACGTGGCGGCGGCTCAGGGCAGCGTCATCGGCCGCGCCCTCCCCGACCTCGACCTCTACGTGCTCGACGGCGCCTTGCGGCCGTCGCCCGCCGGCGTGCCGGGCGAGATCTTCGTCGGCGGCGCCGGCGTCGCCCGCGGCTATCTGAACCGGCCGCCGCTGACCGCCCGGCGCTTCCTTCCCGACCCCTACTCGCAGCGGCCGGGCGCGCGGCTCTACCGCTCGGGCGACCTGGCGCGCCGGCGCGGCCACGACCTCGAATACCTCGGCCGCGTCGACCACCAGGTGCAGCTCCGCGGCTTCCGCGTCGAGCTCGGCGAGGTCGAGGAGGCCCTGGCGCGCCACCCGGCGGTGCGGGAGGCCGTGGTGCTGGCGCGCGGCGAGGGCTCGGACGACGCCATGCTGGTGGCCTACGCGGTCCGCGCCGTCGGCGCCGAGCCGGCGCTCGGGGAGCTGCGCGCCTTCCTCGCGCGCAGCCTGCCCGACTACATGCTGCCCTCGGCCCTGGTGACGCTCGACGAGCTGCCGCTGACGGCGCACGGCAAGGTCGACCGGCGCGCCCTGCCGGAGCCGACGTTCCAGGCCGAGCCGGGGCTGGACTTCGTGGCGCCGCGCAACGACCTCGAGCGCTTTCTCGCCGCTCTGTGGAAAGAAATGCTCGGACTCGGAGACGACGTCCCCCTCGGCCTCCACGACGACTTCTTCGAGCTCGGCGGCAGCTCCATCCGCGGCGCCGTGCTGGTCGGCCGGCTGCAGCAGGAGCTCGGCGAGGTCGTCCAGGTGGTGACCATCTTCGACCATTCGACCCTCGCCGCCTATGGCGACTACCTGGTGGCCGAGCACCCGCGGGCGGTGGCGCGGCTCTTCGGCGAGGAGGCCGTGGGCGAGCGGGCCGTCCGTGCCCGCGACCGCGTCGACGCCGCCCGGCTGGCGCGGTTCCGCGGCCTCGTGAGTCCCCTGGCCCCGCGCGAGGCGGGGCCCAGGAACGGCCCCGCGATCTTCGTGCTGGCGCCGCCGCGCTCGGGCACGACGCTGCTGCGGGTCATGCTCGGCGGCCACCCGCGGCTCTTCGCGCCGCCGGAGCTCGAGCTGCTCTCGTTCAACACCATGGCGGAGCGGGCCGCGGCGTTCTCGGGACGCGACGCCTTCTGGCTCGAGGGGCTGATCCGCGCGGTCATGGAGATCCGCGGGTGCGACGCCGGCGAGGCCCGGCGCCTGATCGCCGAGCACGAGGCCGCGGGCGCGCCCACCCAGGCCTTCTACGGCGTGCTCCAGGAATGGCTCGGCCCGCGCCTGCTGGTCGACAAGACGCCGTCGTACACCCTCGACCCGGAGGTCCTGCGGCGCGCCGAGGCCTACTTCGACGACGCCGTCTACGTCCACCTCGTGCGCCACCCCTACGGCATGATCCGCTCGTTCGAGGAGGCCAAGCTCGACCAGATCTTCTTCCGCCGGGAGCACCCCTTCGAGCGCCGCGAGCTTGCCGAGCTGATCTGGCTGGCGAGCCACAGGAACGTCCTGGGCTTCCTCGCCGGGATCCCGGAGCGCAGGCGCTTCGAGCTGTCCTTCGAGGAGCTGGTGCGCCGGCCGCGCCAGGTCATGGAACGGCTCTGCGAGCACCTCGGCCTGGGCTTCGATCCGCGCATGGTGGAGCCCTACGAGCAGCGCTCCTCGCGCATGACCGACGGCGTCCACGCCGAGTCCCGGATGCTGGGCGACGTCAAGTTCCACCAGCACCGCAAGATCGACGCCGGCGCCGCGGAAAGCTGGCGGCAGATCTACCGCGAGGATTTCCTGGGCGAACCGACGTGGGAGCTGGCACGCCGGCTCGGCTACCGCGAAGGGCCGGCCGCGGGGCCGCTGGTGACCCTCCGGCGCGGCGCCGACGACGCCGTGCCGCTCTTCTGCGTCCACCCCGCCGGCGGCAACGTGCATTGCTATTCCGAGCTCGCCCGCGCCCTCGGCCCCGAGCAGCCGGTCTACGGGCTGCAGGCCCGCGGCCTCCACGCCGGCGAGACGCCCCAGCGGCGAGTCGGGGAGATGGCCGATCACTACCTGCGAGCCGTCCGCGGGCTGCGGCCCGAGGGGCCCTACGCGCTGCTCGGCTGGTCGTTGGGCGGCGTCGTGGCCTACGAGATGGCGTGCCGCCTCGGGGCGGAGGGTCACGAGGTCTTCCTGGTGATGCTCGACACCTTCGCCCGCGCCCCCGAGCAGGTGCGCCGGCGCGGCCAGGTCGAGCGGCTGACCGCCTCGCTCGGCGTCGCCGAGCTGGTGACGGCCGAGGACCTGGCGGGGCTCGACGCCGACGAGCAGCTCGAGCTGGTCTTGAAGAGGGCCGCGGAGCGCGGCGTGCTGCCGTCCACCGTGGGCCTGACCGACGCCCGGCGCTACCTGGAGGTCTTCGACGCCGGCCACGAGGCCTACGCCGCCTACGAGCCGCCGGCCTATTCCGGCGCCGTGACCTTCCTGCGCGCCAGCGAGCCCGAGCCGGCCGACGAGACCCTGGGCTGGCGCCGCCACGTGACCGGCGAGCTGCGCGTCCACGCAGTGCCGGGGCCCCATCGGGCCATGGTCTCGCGCCCGCACGTCGAGGTCGTGGCGGCGCGGGTCGCCGAGCTTTTGCGCGCGCCGCGGCCGGCGCCTCAAGCGGTCTGACCTTTCAACCCACACAGGACCGAGGACCCATGGACACCCTGCTGCGCGATCTGCGTTTCGCCCTCAAGAGCCTCCTGCGCCGCCCGATGATCACCGCTGCGGCGGTCCTCTGCCTGGGCATCGGCATCGGCGCCACCACGGTGGTCTACAGCCTCGTCGACGCCGTGCTGCTGCGTCCCCTGCCCTACCGCGATCCCGAGGGGATCTCCACCCTGTGGCTGCACTTCCCCAGCGAGGGGGTCCCCACCTCGCCGCTTTCCACCCACGAATTCCTCGACCTGCGGGAACAGGCGGCCCACGCCTTCGGCGAGCTCGGCGCCCTGACGCCGTGGTCGTTCAACCTCACGGACACCGTGCCGCCGCAGCGTTTGAACGCGGCCCGCGTCTCCGCCGAGGTCTGGGGCCTGCTCGGCGCACGGCCCGCCCAGGGCCGGACCTTCACCGCCGCGGAGGAGGAGCGCGGCGACAGCGTGGCGGTGATCAGCCACGCCCTGTGGCAACGCGCTTTCGGCGGCGACCCCGACGTCCTCGGCCGCCGCATCACGCTCTCGGACGTGCCCCACGACGTGGTCGGCGTGATGGCCCCCGACTTCCGCCCGGTCCTCGACGGCGTCGAGGTGTGGGTGCCGCTGACGCCTCAGCGGGCCGGCCGCCGCGACATGCGCCGGATCAGGGTGCTGGCCCGCTTCGCCGACGGCGTCGGCCCGGAGCGGGCGCAGGCCGACCTCGACGAGATAGAGAGCCGTTTCGCCGCGGACTATCCGGACCTCTACTCGAGCGGCTGGGGCATGCGGCTGGTGCCGCTGCTCGAGTCCGAGGTGGGAGAGGTGCGCGGGCGGCTCACGGCCTTCCTCGGCGCCGTGGCCCTGGTGCTCCTGATCGCCTGCATCAACGTCGCCAGCCTGCTCATGACGCAGGCCACGGCGCGCGAAAAGGAGGTGGCGTTGCGGGTGGCGGTCGGGGCCGGCCGCGGCGCCCTGGTCCGTCAATTCCTCACCGAGAGCGTCACCCTGGCGGCCCTCGGCGGCCTCCTGGGGCTGGGGCTCGCCTACCTCGGCATCGAGCTGGTGGTGCGCTTGCAGCTCGGCAACATCCCGCGCCTGGAAGAGGTCGGCATCGACCTCGGGGTCCTCGGCTTCACCCTCGCCGCCTCGCTCCTGGTGGGCATCGGCTTCGGGCTGGCCCCGGCGCTCACGGCCTCGGTGCCGCGGCTGCACGCGGCGCTCAAGGAAGGCGGCAAGACCTCGGCCGCGAGCCGGCGCCACCCGTTGCGCAGCGCCCTGGTGGTCGTCGAGGTCACCTTCGCCGTGGTGGTGCTGATCGGCGCCGGCCTGATGATGCGCAGCTTCCTGCGTCTCCAGGAGGTCGACCCGGGCTTCCGCGCCGATGGCCTCGTCACCATGCAGCTCGACCTGCCCTTTCCCGCCTACGGCCCGATCCCCGACCGCCTGGACTTCTACCGGCGCTTCAGCGAGACGCTCCACGCCTTGCCCGGCATCGAGAGCGCCGGCCTCATCTCGCACCTGCCGTTCACCATCTTCGGCCTGGCCGGCTCCATCGAGGTCGAAGGCCGCGACACGGAGGACTCGGGACCGCTGCTCGGTTGGCGGATGATCAGCCCGGAGCTCTTCAAGACGATGGGGATCCCGCTGCTCAAAGGCCGCCTCTTCGACGAGCGCGACCACGTCGACGCGACGCCGCGGGCGGCGATCCTCGACGAGGCGACGGCGAACCGTCTGTGGCCCGAGGGCGGCGATCCGATCGGCCGGCGCGTCAAGATGGTCGGCTGGGTGCGCGACGAATGGCGCCAGGTGGTGGGCGTCGTCGGCAGCGTCAAGCATCACAGCCTCGCCGAAGACGCCGAGCAGCTCTACGTGCCCTTCCAGCAGGCCGCCGTCCTGCAGGTGGGCATCGTGCTGCGCACGTCCATGGACGCCCTGACGGCCGCCGCCTCGGTACGCGATGCCTTGCGCGCCCTCGATCCCAGCCTGCCGGTGGTGCAACCGCGGCTGATGGAGGACCTGATCTCCGACTCGCTTTCGGGTCCGCGGTTCAACCTGGTGCTCTTCGCGCTCTTCGCGGCGATCGCCCTGGTGCTCGCCGCGGTGGGGATCTACGGCGTGATGTCGTACTCGGTGTCGCAGCGCACCTCGGAGATCGGCCTGCGCTGCGCCCTGGGGGCGCGGCGCCGCGAAGTGCTGACGCTGATCCTCGGCCAGGGGCTGAAGCTCGCCGTCCTCGGACTCGGTCTCGGTCTCGTCCTCGCCTGGGCGCTGACGTTCCTGCTCTCGCGGCTCCTCGGGGGCATCCTCTACGGCGTCAGCGCGACCGACGTCGCGACGTTCGTGGGGGTGCCGGTCGTCCTGTTGGCGGTGTCGTTGGTGGCGTGTCTGCTGCCCGCGCGGCGGGCGGCGTTGATCGACCCGATGCGGGCGTTGCGGGAGGAGTAGGGGTATTCTTGCGCGGCCAGGTCGCCGAGCGCGTAGAGAGCGGGCTGTCGGCGGTGGCGGAGGCGGCACAAGGTATACTGCTCATGCAGCGCGAGGAGAGACCATGCTGACCTACAAGGCGATGTACAAGTTCCTGGACGAGGGCGTCCATGCCGAGGTCCTGGACTTCCCTGGAGTCATCACCTGCGGCGACAACCTGGCCGAGGCCCGCCGCTATCTGAGCAGCGCCCTGGTCGACATGGCCGAAACCAACCTGCTCCAGGGCGAACCACTTCCCCAGCCTGATCCGGACGCCACCGACCCCGACGCTGATTTGGAGGAGCCGATCCACTTGCTGCTGACGGCGGCTTCTCGCGTCGTGGTGGTTCCCGAAGAGGCGGTTCGTGAAACGGCGTGATCTTCTTCGTCATATCAGCCGACACGGCTGTCGGCTCGTACGCGAAGGGGGCGATCACTCGATCTGGGAGAATCCGGCCGTCAAGAGGCGCGCCTCGGTGCCGCGGCATCGCGAGATTCCCGACTACACTGTACGGCGAATCTGTAAGCAGCTCGACGTACCTCAGCCGTTCTGAGACCGAAGGGTGGCAAGGTCAGGTCCGTGCCGCGTCCGAGAAACGCCGGCGGTGGGTGGCGTGTCTCGCCGAGCCACCGGAGCCGCACCTGGCCTTGCGCGCGCAGCAGAGGACGTCCGGAGCGTCCTCGGCACTGGTGCGTGGCACAGCCCTGCTGCGCGGCCATGGTCACGTCGTTTCGATGGCTCAGCTTCGAGCGCAAGGCCAAGTGTACTGCCAGCCAGGGACGGAGGACGGGCGCCCTTCGTCGTCATCGTCTTGACGGGTTCTTGCACTTGACCTTGCCACCCCGGGCCGTCGTGGCGGTGCGCTAAAGCCAACGTCTGCTGATCGGCAGGAGATTC
>DASWIG010000805.1:0-11250 GCA_036397835.1 Thermoanaerobaculia bacterium | reverse complement strand
CGCGGTGGCACGGCGCCGGCGGCGGCGTTCTGGGAGCTCGCGAAGGTCTGGTTCACCGGCCGCTTCGACCCCGGCTGGCGGCGCCTGACGCCCGCGGAGGCGCGGCGCAGCTTCGAGGGGGTCGGGCTCAGGGGACCGTTCTGGGAGCTCTAGGAGCGTGGGCCGGCAAAGTATGATCGTCCGGGGACCATGGTGGCCGCGACCCGCATCCGCCAGGCTTGGGTACGGCTGCGACGCCGCAAGGCGCGGCGCCGGGCGGTGCACGAGTTTCGCCGCTCGCTGGCCATCATCGTCGACCGCGACGCGCTCGAGGCCAGCGTCGCCACCCGGCTCAAGGAGATCTTCGACCCCGACCGGCTGGCGATCCTGCAGCTCGATCCGCGCGCCGGCCAGTATCGGCTGAGCTTCAGCTCCGGCTTCGAGGACGGCACCCTCGAAGGGGCGGAGATCGCCGTCCGCGGACGCCTGACGCGCTGGTTCCTGGTCAACGAGAGCTGCCTGCTGCTGCCCCGCGACCGCGGCGTGCTCGACTACCTGGAGACGGCCGAGCGCGAGCTGCTCGAGCGCCTCGACGTGCAGCTCGCGGCGCCGCTCTTGGCGCGCAATCACCTGCTCGGCGTGGTGCTGCTCGGCTCGAGCCGCCCCGAAAGGCTGCCCGACCGCCACGACGCCGAGCTCCTGCTGGCGCTGCTCGAGCAGGCCAGCCTCGCCTTCCAGAACGCCACCCTCTACCGCGAGCAGCAAGAGCGCCTCGAGCGCCTCCACCGCGCCGACCGGCTCGCCGCCATCGGCCAGCTCGCCGCCGGCGTGGCCCACGAGGTGCGCAATCCCCTGACCGCGATCCGCTCCACCATGCAGTACCTCGGCCACGGCTTCGAGGACGGCGACCCCAAGCAGGAGCTCGCCCGCGAGCTGATCGACGAAGTCGACCGCATCGACTCGACGATCGCCGGGCTCCTCTCTCTCACGCGCTCCGGCGAGCTCCGGCCCGCCGAGGTCGACCTCGTGGCGCTGCTGCGGCAGACGGCGCGGCTGATGGAGATCCAGGCGCGCAAGCAGTCGGTGGCGATCGAGGAGTCGTATCCGCCCACGCCCCTGGTGCTCCAGGGCGACGCCGCGCAGCTCAAGCAGGTCTTCCTCAACCTCATCCTGAACGCGCTCCAGGCGATGCCCGAGGGCGGCCTGATCACGCTCGAGGCGGAGCTCGTCGACGCGGCCTCGGGGACCGACCGCGAGAAGCTCGTCAACGTGCGGGTCGCCGACGACGGTCCGGGGATCCCGCGCGACCGGCTGGGCCGCGTCTTCGATCCCTTCTACACGACCAAGCCGGACGGCACCGGCCTCGGCCTCGCGATCTGCTACAACATCGTCCAGCGCCACAAGGGGGAGATGGAGATCGTCTCGGCCGAGGGGGAGGGCACGTCGGTGTCGATCTTCCTCCCGCTGAAGACGTAGAATGCTCCTTTCATGGCCAAAATCCTGATCGTCGACGACGAAGCGAAGATCCGCCGCATCCTGTCGCTGATGCTGCGCGAGCGCCGTCACAAGGTGGCGGAAGCGGGATCGGGCGAGGAGGCGCTCGAGGCGGCGCGCGAGCTCAGGCCCGACGTGGTGCTGCTCGACCTCAGGCTGCCCGGGATCGACGGCCTCGAGACCCTGGGCCGGCTCAAGGAGACGCACCCCGCCGCCGACGTGATCATGATGACCGCCTTCGGCACCATCAGCTCGGCGGTGGAGGCGATGCGCCGCGGCGCCTTCGACTACGTGACCAAGCCCTTCGACAACGACGCCCTGCTCCTGGTGGTCGAGCGGGCGATCGCGGTGCGCCGTCTCGAGAGCGAGGTGGAGGCCCTGCGCGACGACATCGAGGCGCGCTACGGCTTCAACGAGATCATCGGCATCAGCGCGCCGATCCAGGAGGTCTTCCGCACCATGGCCAAGGTCGCCCGGGTCGACGCCACGGTGCTGGTGACCGGCGAGTCGGGCACCGGCAAGGAGCTGGTGGCCCGCGCCATCCACCGCCGCAGCGCCCGGGCGCCGGCTCCCTTCGTGGCCGTCAACTGCAGCGCCATCCCGCAGACGCTGGTCGAGGCGGAGTTCTTCGGCCACGAGAAAGGCGCCTTCACCGACGCCAAGCACGCGCGCGTGGGCAAGTTCGAGCAGGCCGACCGCGGCACCCTCTTCCTCGACGAGGCCGGCGACCTGGCGCTCGACGCCCAGGCCAAGCTGCTGCGCGCGCTGCAGGAGAAGCACGTCGTCCGCATCGGCTCGACCCATCCGCGGCCGGTCGACGTGCGGGTGATCGCCGCGACCAACAAGGACCTCGAGCGGGAGGTGGCGCAGGGCCGCTTCCGCGAGGACCTCTTCTGGCGCCTGAACGTGGTCCACATCCGGCTGCCGCCCCTGCGCGAGCGGCGGGCGGACCTGCCGCTGCTGATCGACCACTTCGTGGACCGCATCAACCGCGAGCTCGGCCTGTCGGTGGGCAGCGCCCGCCCCGAGGCGCGGCAGATGCTGCTCGACTACCCGTGGCCGGGCAACGTCCGCGAGCTCGAGAACACGCTGTGCCGCGCCATGATCCTGTGCGAGGGCGGCGCCTTGACGGCCGGCGACCTGCCGGCGCGCCTGCACGGCGAATCCGAGGCCGGCTCGCCGCTGCCGGCCGTTTCCGACCTCGACCGGATGACCCTCGGCGACGCCGTGGCCGAGGCCACCGAGCGGCTCGAGAAGCGCATGATCCTGTCGCGTCTGGCGGCCTTCAAGGGCAGCCGCACCGCCACCGCCGGGAGCCTCGGGGTGAGCCGCAAGACCCTCTTCAACAAGATGCGCCAGTACGGCCTCTCCGACGACGACGTCGACGATTCGGACGTCGAGTGAGCCCTCGCTCAGGCCATCGCTTCGACCAGGCTGCTGAAGCCGCCGCGCATGTAGTCGAGGTAGGTCGCTTCGAGGTCCGTGTAGCGCAGGTCGGCGCGGGTGGTGGTCAGCACCATGCGTCCCTCCTTCAGGATGCCCACCACGTCGGCCAGCTCCCTGGCCTGGAAGAGGTCCTGGGTCGCCAGCAAGATCGCCTTGCCGCTCTGCCGCACTTCGCGCAGCAGGTCCACGAGCTCCGCCGTGGCCTGCGGGTCGAGGCCGGCGAGCGGGTCGTCGAGCAGCCAGGCCGGGGCCTCCTTGACCAGGGCCGCGGCGAAGCCGAGCTTCTGGCGCATGCCGTCGGTGAAATGGCGCACCCGTAGCCGGAACGCGCGCTCCGGCAGGCCGACCGAGCGCATCGCCATCGCCAGCTCCCCGGCGTCGACGCGCCAGCGCCCGCCGAGCTGGGCGAAGAACTCCAGGTTCTCCATCGCGGTCAAGGTGTCGTAGAAGGCCACGTTCTCCATCACGTAGGCGAGGCGGCGGCGGGCCTCGCGCGGATCCGCGGCGACGTCGACGCCGCCCACCCGGGCGCGGCCGGCGGTGGGCGAGGTGAGGCCGAGGAAGAGGTGCAGCGCCGAGGTCTTGCCGGCGTCGCGGGCCCCCAGCAGGCAGTAGATCTCCCCCGGCCTGACGGCGAGGTTCAAGGCGTCGAGCGCCAGCGAGCCGTCGCCGTAGCGCTTCGAAAGGTCGATGGCCTCGATCACGGGTTTCGGGGGGTTGGTCTGGGTGTGGTTCATGGTGCTCCTCGGACGTCGAAGCGCTCGAAGCTCAGGAAGGCCGCCGCCGTCGCCACCAGGGTGAGGACGACGAGCACGGCCAGGGGGACGGCCGCGAGGCGCAGCCCCGCGGCCCAGGAGATCTCGTCGAAGGTGAAACGCGGCACCGCCTCCGCCTCGGCCGGCCGGCTCGACAGGTAGCGGGAGAAGAACTCGACGTGGGGGCTCTCCGGGTCGCCGCGGTCGAGACCGCGCACGTGGGCCGCGAGCACCTCGCGAAAGGCCCAGGCCTCCGCCACGAATCGGCGGTCTCGCGCCTGCCCCGACCCGGCCAGGCGCTCGGCCGATTCCTGGACGAGGTGCATCGGCGACGCCGACGCCAGCCAGCGGGTCAGCGCGGCCTGCCCGAGCTGAGCCTCCACCCGCCGCCGGCGTTCGCTCTCCGCGGCCTCGAACTGCCGGTTGTGGACGCGGGCGGATTCGCGCTCCAGGGCGTAGTCGTCCTGGGCCGCCCACTCCGGAGGCCGCCAATCGCTGGTCTCCTCGGGCGCGAGCACTCCGCCGTCCCCGGCCTCGCCCGGCAACGGCCGGATCAGCGGCGTCACCAGGCCGCTGGCGGCCGGGATCACGACCACCGCGGCGACCCAGACGAGCGCCAGGGCGGTAAGGCTGCGGTTGGCTTCCCGGATGCGGGCCGAGACCACCAGCGCGACGGCGACGAAGAGCACCGCGGCCCCGAGGCCGAGGGCGCCCACCAGCGTGACCTTGACGAGCTCGCCGCCGGTGAGCCGGAGGCCGAAGAGCGCCAGCGTCGCGAGGCTCAGGGAGGCGCCGCAGACGAAGGGCACGGCGAGGCACGACCAGATCGCGATCAGCTTCGCCGCCAGCACCTGCCAGCGCTCGACGGCCTGCGCCAGCGTCAGCTCGAGCAGCCGGCGCTGGCGCGGCCCGCAGACGGCGTCGTAGCCGAGGAGGAAGGCCGCCAGCGAGAGCACGGTGCGCATGACGAACGTCCAGTCGAGGGGCTCCGTCTCGTGTCGCCGCTCGTCGCCGCGGTGCCGGCTCTCGAAGACCGGGACCTCCCAGGCGCTCAACGCCTGGCGGTAGACGTTGGGCGTCTGCCGCTGCTGGCCTTCGGCGAGGAAGGCCAGGCGCCAGGGCGGTTTGATCGCCGGGTGCGGCACGTCCGCCAGCGAGCCGACGGTGGCGTCCGCGATCTCCTCGGCGTAACGTTCGAGGATCTCGGGCCTCGCGCCCGCTTCGGCGTGATGGTGGGCGGCGTTCAGAGCCGCCGAGATCGTCATCACCAGGACGATCACCGCCAGCACCGCGCGGAAACGGAAGCTCTCCCAGAGCTCGCCGAGCTCGCGGGCCGTGAGCGCCGCGACCCCCCGCCACGGCGCGCCGTCCAGCCGGCCCAGGGCGCGCAGCTTCATCGCCGCACCGTCATCGCGCGTGGCTCCGGAGCTCGCCGCCGCGCAGCCCGTAGGCGCGGAAACGCGTCAGGACGCAGGCGCCGAGCAAGGCGTGGAAAGTCAGGAAGAGCGCCACCTCGAAGCCTACCCGCCGCGTCGCCTCGGCCAGGTCCGGAGCTTCCCAGCGGAAGGCCGGCAGGCCCTCGAGGTCTAGCCGCAGGGGAGGATCGGTTGCCAGCTCGTCGCGGAGCCGGTCCTGGATCTCGGGGCTGCGGAACCGCCCCGCCAGGTCGCCGACGGCGGCGGCGTCGACGTCCTCGGGCCGGAAGCCGAGAAAAGTCGTCCACGGCCGGGTCTCCGGCGGATCGTCGGTGAACCAGCGCCAGGACCGGAACGCCTGCCGGCTCTCCAGGAAGGCGATGAAGTCGCGGCGATACTCCCGGCAGGCGGCGAGGAATTCGTCGTGGTCGGCCGCCGAGGTCGCGGCCAGCGACTCGGTCAGGCGCTCGAGCAGGAAGGCCGGCGACAGCGACGCCAGGAGCTCCGCGGCCCTTCCCGCCGCGTGCTGCTCGCGGCCGGCGCGGCGGCGCTCCTCGAAGATCCTCTCGGCATAACGCATGCCGACCACCGCCTCGAGTTGATGGTAGGCGGAGAGGGAATCGTAATAGCGGCCCGAGCCGTATCGGCGCAGCTCCGCCCTCGGGAGGGTGCTGTACACGAAAGGCGCGCTGTGGGCGTTGCGCCCGGTGCGCAGCGGATCGGCGGCGAGGGCTTCGTCGAGCCGCCGGTCGCGCTCGCGCTCGAGACGGGCGACGGTCTGCCGGACCTCGCCGCCCGCTCCGCGCAGCTCGGCGGCCACCGCCACCGCCACCGACGGCAAGAGGAAGACCAGCACGAGCCAGGCGAGGATGGCATAGGCCAGCGACTGGGAGGCGCGGCGCGCGGCGAGCGAGAGGGCGAGCCCCACCAGCACCATCAGCGACAGGTAGGCGCCGTAGGCCGCGAATGCCACGCCCAGGCGCAGCCGGGCCTGGGCGTCGAGGTCGATCCCCCCCCACAGGACGATCACCGCCAGACCGCCCGCGGCGCTCGCCGCGAGCGCCGCCAGCGAAGCCCAGAGGGCTCCCAGGTACTTCCCGGCGACCACCGTCCGGCGGCTCACGCCGTGGGCGAGCGTCAGCTCGAGGGTCCGTCGGTCCCGCTCGCCCACGAAGGCGTCGAAGGTGAGCAGCAGGGCCTGAAGCCCCAGCACCACCCGCACCAGAGTGGTGAGGTCGAAGCCCTGGAACGACGCCAGGTAGGGATTTCCCCGATCCTCGCCGATCGCCGCCGCCGGGACGGTGAAGACGTTGATCACGACCTCGTCGCCGAGGCGCCCGGCGGGGCCCCGGTCGACGATGCCCAGGGGCTCGGGGGGGCGCACCACGACCGGCTGCAGATAGGAGTAGACCGGCACCTCCTCGAGCGCCTGGCGGTTCTGCTCGAGACGGTCGCGATAGCCCTCCCGCCGTTGCGCGAAGTCCGCCGTGCCGGCCAACGTGGCCAGCACCGCCAGCACCACCGTGAGGGCGGTGGTCACGAGGTAGCGGAAGCTCACCAGGTGGTGGCGCGTCTCCTTGTGGACGATGGCGCTCAGGGTCCTCACTCGGGCTCATCCATCCGCTCAAACGGCGTGCGTGGGAGATCGTCCCATTGTCTCCGTCGACCTCGAAACCTCCTGGAGAGAACAACATCCCCATGAGCAACTATCATGCCAGCCCGGCATCATGGGATTCGGCGCTCTTGAGCGCGGGAACGAATCGCAGTAGACTCGATGTCCGACATGCTGAGGACGAGCAGCTACACGATCTACGTCGACCTGCCGGACCGCCGCGACGAGATGCTCCTGGTCCACGGCTATACCGGAGCTTACGACCGCGTGTCGCGGCGGGTGGCCGATTTCCTTCGCGCGCGGGAGGCGCGGCGCGCCCCCAAGCCGCTTTACGGCGAATGGAGCCGCGAGGCCGAGGCCCCGGAAGCGGCCGAGCCGCCGCGGGACGTCGTCGAGATCCTCGAGAAGCGGGGCTACCTGACCCACCTGAGCCCCGCCGACGAGGAGAAGCTCTTCGGCCGCCTGGCGCTGCGCCTGCACGAGCGCGCGTCGCGGCGCTTGCCGAGCTACGTCTTCATGCCCACCTACGACTGCAACCTGCGCTGCTCCTACTGCTTCCAGGACCACATGCGCACCGATCCGGGCTTCCGCCGCCTGCTGACCACGATGCGGCCGGAGACGGTGGATCGGATCTTCACGGCGTTGCCCGAGATCGAGGCGGTCCACGGCGTGGAGGCCGGCGCCGGCGGGCGGCGCAACGTGGGCTTCTTCGGCGGCGAGCCGCTGCTGGCGCGCCACCGCCCGCTCGTCGAAAGGGTGATGGCGAAGGCCCGCGAGCTCGGCGACGCGGTGTTCTGGGCGGTCACCAACGCCACCGAGCTCGACGCCTACCGCGACCTTTTAGGCCCGGAACGGCTCGGCCGTCTCCAGATCACCCTCGACGGCTCGCCCGGCGAGCACGACCAGCGCCGCGTCTATCCCGACGGCTCGGGCTCTTTCGAGCGCATCGCCCGGCACGTCACGGAGGCGCTCGAGCGCGGCGTGGAGGTCTCGATCCGCTTCAACGCCGACCGCGGCAACCTCGGCGACCTGCCGCGGCTGGCCGCGGAGATCCACGCCCGCGGCTGGGCCGAGCACCGCGGCTTCTCGGCCTACGCCGCGCCGATCAACGCCATCAACGAAAAGACCGACCGGGCCTCGACGATGGACTCCTGGGAGCTCGATCAGGCCCTGACCGCGATGCGCGAAGAGCACCCCGAAGTCAGGGTCGTCGGACGCCCCGACGAGACCATCCGCGGCCGCGCGCGCCAGATCTTCGCCGGCGAGGAAGAGATCGTGCCGCGCTTCAAGCCCAGCTTCTGCGGCGCCCACGACCAGATGTACATCTTCGACCCCTTCGGCGACGTCTACGCCTGCTGGGAGCGCACCGGCGACGCCAAGATCCGCATCGCGCGCGTCACCGAGGAGGGCGCGATCGAGTACGCGTTCGAGCAGAACCAGCTCTGGCGCAGCCGCTCGGTGGCGTCGAACCCGGTCTGCCAGCGCTGCCGCTATGCCCTGCACTGCGGCGGCGGCTGCGCGATCCTGGCCCTCGGACAACGGGGGAAGTTCCACGCCAACTACTGCGACGGCTTCGCGTCCCGTTTTCGCGCCAGCGTCGCGGAGGCCTATCTCGCCCACCTCGCCGGCGACGAGACGGGCGGCCACAACGAGAGGTTGTGTGATCTCTGACGCCGCAACTTGGGTAAGGGCTTACCCGGAGAGTTGGGCAACGCGTTCCCCAACCACGGCCGCGCCGCCGCCGACCTGGTGAAGGAACCGCGAAAAACAGCCTTGATCAGTGATGAAAGCGAGAGCTCGGCCGCTGGCTTGCCGCTTGCAGGTAATTCCACGGCCGAACCCAATTTCGGAGAAGGGGAAACCATGACGATGCACGCCCAACTCAACGCTTCCTGCGCTCCTACCTTTGCCGACGTCCAACCGCTCAACCATGCTATCCTCGAGCTCGGTCTAGGCGATCTCGAAGGCGCGGCCCTCGATCAACGGATCGAGACGTCGCTCGCCGCGCTCTTCGGTCCCCAGGGCGGTCTCGGCGACTTGGTGGCCGAGGCCGGAGGATGCGAGTACTTCATCTGCCACGGCTATTGGCCGGAGGACTGACGACCTCACGTCTCCTATCGTGGCCTCGGCGGCGAGACCCGGCTCGACGCCGAGGGGGCCGGCGCTGGGGGCGACATGACCGGGAGGAACGGCGCCGCTTGACGACGCTCCTTGACGACCTTCGCTCGGGTACGCGCCACCTGGCTCGGCGGCCGCTCGTGACCGCCTTCATGATCATCGTGCTCGCCCTCGGCATCGGCGCTCCCGCCGCGATCTGGGGCGCCGTGGACCGCCTGTGGCTCCATCCCCTGCCGTTTCCGGAGGCCGAGCGGCTGGTGCTGCTGTGGGAGACTCAAGCCGAGCTGTCCGGCTACCAGGTGGCCGCGGCGCCGATCGCGGAGATCTGGCGCCGGGAGATCCCGGAGCTCGTGGGCCTGGCGGTCAGCCGACCGTGGCGTCCGGTGTGGAACGACGCCGAGCTGCGCGGCCTGCCGGGGGCCCGGGTGTCGGCGGGCTTCTTCTCGGTGCTCGGGGTCGAGCCCGGCCTGGGACGGGATTTCGCGCCCGCGGACGACCGGCCCGGCGCGCCGCCGGTAGTCATCGTCAGCCACCGGCTCTGGCAGGAGGAGCTCGGCGGCGGCCCGGACGTCCTCGGCCGGCGCCTCGAGCTCGAAGGCAACGGCGCGAGCCTCACCGCCACGGTGATCGGCGTCCTGCCGCCGCTCCTGGCCGTGAAGCCGCCGGTGGTCTTCGAGCCCGCCGAGGTCTGGATGCCGCTCGCCATCGAGCCCCGCGACGCCGAGCTCGACGAGCGGATCTACCGCGCGGTCGGCCGCCTCGCTCCGGACGCCTCCGTGGAGGCGGTCGGCGCCCGCCTCGCCGCGCTCGCTCCGCGCCTGGCCGTCGACCATCCCGAGACCCACGCGGGCTGGAGCGCCGCGGCCGAGCGGGTGACCGAGGTGCTGCTGGCGCCGCGGCGGCCCGCGCTCGCGGCGATGTGGATGGGCGTGTGCTTCCTTTTCGCGGTGGCGGTGAGCAACGTCGCCCTGTTGCTCCTGGCCCAGGCCGTGGCGCGTCAGCGCGAGGCGGCCGTGCGGCTCACGGTCGGCGCTCTGCCGCGCGACGTCGCGCGGCAGCGCTTCGTGGAGAGCCTGCTGCTCGCCGCGCTGAGCGCCGCGGCGGGCCTGGCCCTGGCCTACGGGATCTTCCGCCCGGGGCTCATGCTCGGCCTGGACGACTGGCTCCGCGGCCGGCATTGGACGCTCGACGCCGGCACCGCGGCGGTGACGCTCGTCCTGGCGCTCGGCGCCGCGGCGCTGCTCGCCGTGCTGCCGGTGGCCGGGATCGTCGGCCGCGATCTGGGCGCTCTGCTGCGGCGTGACGAGCGCGCCGGGCCCGACGGCCGGCACGGCCGGTTCTGGCGCGGCCTTTTCGTCGTGGTCCCGGCGACCCTGTCGTTTTCCCTGCTGGTGGTGACGGCGCTGCTGCTGCAGAGCTTCGAGCGGTTGATCGAGGCCGATCCGGGCTTCAAGAGCGACGACGTGCTCACCGTGGAGGTGCGGATCCCGCCGTCCATCCACCCCGACGACCACCAGGTCCCCGGCCTCTGGCGGCGGCTCCTCGACGAGGTCGGGACCCTGCCCCAGGTACGTTCGGCGGCCCTCGTCAACCACCTCCCCATGCGCGGCCAGAGCATGAGCACGGAAGCCGCGCCGGCGGAGCGGCGGGGGGCAGGAGAGCCGGTTTGGCTCGAGCTGCGCGGGGTCAGCCCGGGCTATTTCCGCAGCCTCGGGATTCCTCTGGTCGCCGGCCGCGACCACGCCGCCGCCGATCTCGACGTCGACGGGGCGGGCGGCCTGGTCCTGAGCGTCGCGGCGGCGGAAAGGCTGTGGCCGGGCGAGGAGGCGGTGGGCCGTGAGCTGGTGCTCGAATGGGGCGACCGCGAGCCCCGCGAGGTCGTGGGCGTGGTGGCCGACGTGCGCCACGACGGGCTGGCCGAGAGCGTGAAGCCGGCGGTCTACCTGCCGTTCCCGGAGCTCCGGCACCGCACGATGACCCTGGTCGTGCGCGCCTCCGCCGATCCGGCGGCGCTCGCTCCCGCGGTGCGCTCGCGGATCCGGGAGCTCGACCGCGGGCTGGTGATCGAGGCGATCCGGCCCCTCGCCGACGTGGTGGCGGCCACCGTGGCGGCCCGCCGCGGCTACACGTGGATCCTGCTCGGCTTCGCCGCCGTCACGCTGCTCCTGGCCGCCGGGGGCACCTACAGCGTGATCGCCTACTCGGTGGCCCGGCGCCGCCGCGATTTCGGCGTCCGGCTCGCCCTCGGCGCGCGGCCCGCGAGCCTGAGCCGGTCCGTCGTCGCCGAGGGGCTCGGCTACGCGCTCGCCGGCGTCGCCGTCGGCGTGGCTCTGGCGCTGGCGGCGTCGCGTCTCCTCTCGGGGCTCCTCTACGGCGTCTCGGCGTACGATCCCGTCACGTTCGTGGGCAGCACCGCCCTGGTGCTCGCCGT
>DASWIG010000804.1:0-3523 GCA_036397835.1 Thermoanaerobaculia bacterium | reverse complement strand
AATGTTTCTTTCGGATCGTCGGGTTTCGTCTGCCCCTCGGGCCAGATTCCCTGGTCTTTCAAGAGCCGCCGCAGCGATCCCGGCGCACGAAATCCCAGGGCCTTCCCGATCTCGGGCTTGTCCTGCCAGATCCAGCTTTCCGGCCCTCGTCGTCGAGCTGAAAGCAAAGCAATTGATCGGGCCGGGTGTGGGCGAGCACCTGTGACGACTGGCTGGCCAGCCACACCTGAGCGCCGTAGAGCGACCGCAGCGACTGGAGCACGTTCTCCAGACCTCGGGGATGGACGGCGGTCTCGGGCTCCTCCAGGACCAAGAGCCGCGGCACGCGGTGCAGATACGGCAGGAGCGTCAGGGCCAGAATCGAATCCGGAGCGTCCCCTCGGAAAGCCCGGAGGACGTCACCCGGAAGCCGTTCTCATACCCCACCTCGAAATAGGCATGGTGGTCTTCCTCCCGCTCCCGGATCCGCAACGTGGCTAGCGCATCAATCCCGTGTCCTGCTGGACCGCGCCCCACGTGTACCAGAAGGTGTCGAAGCCCGCGATCGCCTCCCCGGCGATCTTTCCTTCCCGGAGACGTTCGGCGAGACGGCGGGGAGGCGCCTGCACGGCGGCTTCCGCATCGACCAGCCACGCTTCGCTCGATTCGTAGATCGGAGCTTTGGGCCGCCGGAAGAGGAGCAGCCGTTTGCTCTCGTCCGCCACCGCGAACACGTGGCCGCCCGCGAACGCCTCGTGGGGCGCGGCCCAGGGCTTGCCCTCCAGCCAGAAGCTGTAGATCGGCGCCTTGGCCGGCAGGCGGTCGTCGGCGACCCGGAGGTTGCGAAAGGTCTCGTCGGAGCCGAAGTAGCGGTCGTAGGGATTGCTGTCGACGTGCTCGGCACCGTCCACCGAGAGGACCAGGGTCTCGGGGTGGCGGCGCCGCCACTTCCCCCAGGTCGTCTTCTCGCCGACGGGCAGCTCGCGCAGATCGGTGCCTTCGAGGGGGCCGCCGATGGCGTCGGAGGTCATGATCGACCACCAGGAGTCCGTCTGGCGGTCGCGCATGACGAGCGAGGCCGCCATCAGGGCGCCGGAGGCCTCGAACTCCAGGATCGTGTCGCCCACGGTGCGGCCGTAGACCACGGCCGTGTTGGCGAGCGGTCACCAGACCGCCGCGTAGGCGGTGTCCCCGGACCGGTCGTTGACGACTTCGTGGTGATTGAGAAGGTTCAGGCTGTAGGCCTTGGCCACCCCTTCCACCTCGACGCCGAGCACCCACGCCGAGTCGGGGAGGTCGGCCTCGGCGGCGGGCACGAACTGTGGGGCGAACACCGCGGCGATGCCGCCGCGCGGTAGGAGCTGCTCGACTCCCGGAGGCGTCTCTTCGGCGGCGCTCGGAAGCGTCGTGGCAGCGCTCATGAGGGCGAGGGAAATCCAGATTGGGCTTCGCAACGGTCAGTCCTCCTTGGGGGTGTTCTGGTGCTCGCCGAGGAACTGCTTGCTCCGGTGGCAATCCGGGCACCAATAGGCGCCATAGACCGTGATGGCTGGTGGGGTCATCGCTCCTCCGGCGTGCCGTGTCGCTGCCAGGCCCATACGGCTCAGCGCTGACGCCGGATGTCTCCGGGCGCCTCCCAAGCGGTCTTTCGGAAAGGCGCGTCGAGGGGCGTCTGCGCCAGGTGGTTCGTGTAGTTAGTAACGCACGACCAGGGCGCCCATCGAATGAGCGACGACGTCGAAGCGCGCCGTCCCCCAGATCGGAGGTCGAAGGAGGAGGTCTGTAACATTCCGGGCGCCGCCACCACCAACCTTGTAGTGATGCTTTGACGCCCGCGCAAACCGTACCCGCGAGTGCCTCGAGATCAAAGACGTGGAGGTTCAATATGCTGACCTGCCGGGAAGTCTCGCGATCGATCGCCACCAAGGAGCTGAAGGGGGCGGGCCTTTGGCGGCGTCTCAGGGTTCTCCTCCACCTCCTCAAATGCCGGCATTGCCGCCGCTACGCGGCGCAGATCCGGGCCATCGACAGGGCCGCACGTCAACTCTTCCGGGAGCCCAAGGACAGGGCGCGAATCCTGCGCCTGCGCGACGCCATATTCAGGAGGCGAGCGTCCGACGATGACGGCCCGCAATGACGTCCGCGAGTCGCCGAGATTCGGTCCTCAGGCGTAGATCCGAAACAGTCGAAACCAGCCGCGAAGAACCTTCTGAGCCGTAGGAGTGAGCTTGCTCCTTCGCCAGGCGTCGGCGGCCCGCTTGATCACCTCCGCCTGGGTCGGATACGGGTGGATGACGCCGGCGATCGCCCCCAGCCCCACCCCGGCGGCCATGGCGAGAGTGACCTCACTGATCATGTCGCCGGCGTTGGCGGCCACCAGGGTCGCGCCGAGCGAGGTCTGCGCCTTCCGGGCTTTCCGCATTGATGGCAGTGCGCCAGCCACGACTCTCCGCATAAGGGCAGGCCCGAGCCTGCCGATCCCCAGGTGGCCGGCGTGGGCCTCGACGAACGCCAGGCCGCTGACCGCGGCCTCGCGGTGGACGTGGCGGTGCTGCCGCTCGCGCACATGCCGCGGTCGCTGGCGGCGCGGGATGTTGCGGCGACGAGGTCGACGAGGAGACCAAGGCGCGGGTACACTTCGGGGACGACCCGGAGATCGTCAGAACCATGTATACTCATCGACATGGAGACACTCAGAGTTCGTGTAGAAAACGGCAAGATCATCGGCACCGCCCCGACAGGGCTGCCTGAGGGGACGGAATTGGAGCTCTGCCTGGCCGACCCCGCCGACGAGATGACCGAGGAGGAGCGCATGGCCCTCGACGCTGCGCTCGAAGCTGGCTGGAAGTCCATGATAGAAGGGCGCTCACGTCCAGCCAGGGAAGCGGTCGCAGAGCTACGAGCCCGAAAATGACTTGCCAGCTTGCGATCGTCCCAGAGGCCGAAAAACAGCTCCAGGCAATCGATCAATGGTGGCAGGCCCATCGCGGCGCTGCTCCTGATTTGTTCCTCGACGAATTCAACCAGGGTCTGGACCTCCTGTCCGAGTTCCCCGACGTCGGCCCACTCTATAGACGCTCCAGGCATTCCGGCATTCGAAGGCTGTTGCTCAGGCGGTCGAAGCATTGGATCTACTACTTCCATGACCGCCGTCGCTCCATGGTCTACGTCTTGGCGCTCTGGAGCACGTTTCGCGGCTCCGATCCTCCCCTGCCAACACCTTAACGCGGCAGGACTCGACTCGCCGTCGGTGCCCGGCAGGATCGTAGCGGAGGACGCCGGCGGCGCCGTACTCGAGATGGAGGGGAAGGTGCCGAGGAGCGCCGGTGGGTACCGGGGCAGCATGGGGCCCGGCCGATGGCCCTCGACGAGCTCGACGAGGGCGGCCAGGGAGCCCGCGTTCGGCGGCCCGACCAGGACGACCCGCTCGACCGCGCCGGCACCCGCCCAGGTGACCGGTGGCAGCGAGCCGTCGGCGGGGAGGTCCGCGTCGCCGAAGCGCAAGAAGTAACGCACGACCAGGGCGCCCATCGAATGAGCGACG
>DASWIG010000803.1:0-1842 GCA_036397835.1 Thermoanaerobaculia bacterium | reverse complement strand
CAGTGGTCGAAGACCTCGCCCCGCGACGCCGGGTGGTCCGCCAGCGGCAGCATCTCGAAGATGCGTCCGCCGCGGTTCTGGACGACGACGAGGGCGAACGGCGTCGTGACGTGACGCGCCGCCCACAGCCCCGAGAGGTCGTGCAGGAAGGCGACATCGCCGGTCAGGAGCGCGGCCGGCCGCCCGGCGGCGACGGCGGCGCCGAACGCACCCGACGTCACCCCGTCGATGCCGCTCGCTCCCCGCTGCGACGCCACCAGCAGCTCGGGCCGACCGCCGCGGGCGTAGACGTCCACCTCGCGGATCGGCAGGCTGTTGCCCACCGCCAGCAGGCCGGCCGCCGGCAGGCCCTCGACCACCTGGCGCGCCACCGCGCCTTCGGAGAGCTCGTCGCCGGCCAGCTCCTCGTCGATGAGCTGCTGAGCGCGCCGCTCGGCGTCGCGGAAAGCCTGTCTCCAGGCGGACGACGCCGTCCCCGGCTCGAGCAGCTCGACGAGCCGCGAGAGCGCCGGACCCGCCTCGGCGATCAGCCGCCGGGTCGCCGTCGACTGCGGGTCGTTCCAGCCGTGGGGGCCGAGGAGCCAGTGCTCGACGCCGGCGAGCTCGCCGAGGGCCTTGTCCCAGGACGGCGCCGTCGGCGCCCGGCCGATCTGGACGATCAGGTCCGGCCGATGGGCGCGGCGGAAGGCGTCGTCGCCGAGCAGCAGGCCGAAGGCGTCGACGAAGACGTCGTCGTCCCGCGTCCCCCGGTAGCGAAGCTGGCTCGCGGCGTCGGCGAGGACGGGATAGCCGGTGCGGCGCGCCAGCTCGACGACCGCCGGCGCGTCGGCGGCTTGCGCCAAAGGCGCCGGCCCGGCGACGATCCAGCCGCGCTCGGCCGCCCGGCACGCCGCGGCGAGATCGCCGAGGGCGCCGGGGTCCGGAAAGAGGCGCGGAACCGCCACCGCCGGCGGACGCCCGATGAGCGCGTCGACGTCGTCGTGAAGCCGTCTCTCGTCCTCGGTGGCCGGCTCCTGGGGCTCGAGGGGCTTGGCCGCCCGCGCGTTGAGGTGGACCGGTCCGGGCTCGGGGAAGAGGGCCACGGCCACGGCCTGGGCCGCCGTGCGCCGCAGCGCCCGCAGGGCGCGCGGCGAGCCGCCGCCCGGGCCGAGGTCGAAGAAACGGCGCACGTGGTCGCCGTAGAGCTTGAGCTGGTCGACGGTCTGGTTGGCGCCGCAGCCCGTCAGGTCCGCCGGCCGGTCCGCCGTGAGCACGACGAGCGGCAGATACGACGCCTCCGCCTCGATCACCGCCGGCAGGTAGTTGGCGCCGGCGGTGCCCGAGGTGCAGATCAGCAGCGTGGGACGGCCGGTGACCCGCGCCTGCCCGAGCGCGAAGTAGGCGGCGGAGCGCTCGTCGACGACGTCGAAGCAGCGCAGAGCGCCGTGGCGGGCCGCCGCCAGGACGAAGGGCGTGGAGCGCGAGCCCGGGCTGAGGACGCCGTCGGTGACGCCGGCGTCGGCCAGGCTGGCGATCAGCAGCCGCGCCCGTTCGTCCTGGAGATTGCGCACGGCCGGAACCCTCACCCCCCGGCCCCCTCTCCCAGGGGGAGAGGGGGAGATGAGACCTTCGTCGTCCTCGACATTCCGTGCTCCCTTCCGGCTCCCCTCTCCCCCTGGGAGAGGGGTTGGGGGTGAGGGTTCCGCAATCTCACGCCCCCAACGCCCGCAGCAGGGCCTGCTTCTTGAGCTCGGTCTCGCGGCGCTCGAGCTCCGGGTCCGAGTCGCGCATGATGCCGGCGCCGGCGTAGAGGTAGGCCTCGCGGCCGCGCAGCACGCAGGAGCGCAGGGCCACCGCGAACTC
>DASWIG010000802.1:0-7477 GCA_036397835.1 Thermoanaerobaculia bacterium | reverse complement strand
CATGGTCTCGGGACGTGAGGACCAAGGGTTGGAAGCTGCCTTCGTGGTCTTCATCAACGAGGTAATCTTTCGGAGGCTGACGCCGGTCGGATCGAAGCGACCCAGAATCAGCCAGCTTGTGGAGGTGCCGTCGATGCTGGAACAGAGAATTATCCGCTGGACAGAGGATTGGGAACGTCAAGGCTGGCGGAAGGGCCTGCGCGAAGGCAGGAAGAAGGGCCTGAACGAAGGCAGGGAAAAAGGGCTCCGCGAAGGCAGGCAAGAAGGTCTGCGCGAAGGCAAGCAGGAAGGTCTGCGCGAAGGCGAGGCCGAAGTCGTGCTACGGCAAATGGAGAGCAAGCACGGTCCGCTGCCGGCACGGGCGATGGAGCGGGTGAGATCGGCCGACGCGGAGCAGCTCCTCGTCTGGGCAGAGCGAATCCTGACGGCGGGAAGCCTGAACGAGATCTTCGCGGATTGATCGCCGTGGGCGCCGGGATCGGCCTGTCTACTCCGCCAACCCCCAAGCCCCACGACGCCCCCGCCGATCCCACTCCCACCGCCCCCGAGGACGCTCCCCACCTCCCCGAGGACGCCCGCGGTCAGCCGCCCGGACGCGACCGCGGACCGCAACGCCTCGAGCGCCGCGAGGCTTCCGCGTCCGCGGCCAGCGCGCCGAACGCCCGCGTCAGCTCCGCGGCCAGGGGCAAGCTCCTCGCCGAGTGTTGGTCGACCGTAACGTGGGAGTCAAGCAGGATCGGCGTCGTCGCCATTGAAAAGCGCCTCCAGCTCAGGCACGGGGGCCTGCCCCTACGGCCGGAACGGGGGCTGACGCGCCACAAGCAGGTACCCGGTCCGTTGGACCGGGCGGGCGGCGGCGAGTCTTCTACAACGTACTTGAAGGCAAGAAGCTGGTCCAGGTGACGGCTGTAGGCGTCAAGGAGCACCATCGACTCTTCGTAGGCGGAAAGGAAGTGGAGATATGAAAACTCTGAGATACCCTGAGTCAAGGCCCACCGTGGACGAGCTCTTGGAGTGGGCTGAGCGAGAAAACGTCATCATTCGAACGGATTCTGGCGAGGAGTTTCTCCTCGCCAGCCTTGACGATTTCGAGCACGAGGTGGAGAGCTTGAAGCACAACGACGACTTCATCGCGTTTCTTGACGCTCGCGCTCAGGAACCGATGGTCTCGCTGGAGGAAGCGCGAAAGCGTCTCCTCGATTGAGGAACCCTTGAGAAGGTCAAGCGGGTGACGTCGTCAAGCGTCATCGGGTGCGTATCCCTGCCTCGCACGCCATCATCTGCAACATCTGTCGGCCATCCTGCTCCGCCGCGCAGTCGGGAGCGATCCTCCGTGTTTGCCGCAGTTCGGGAGTCTACAGGGCTGGTCTGCGCCTTCTCGTCCGTTGCTCGGACTTGACCTTGCCACCCCTGGACCACCCCAACTGCTTCGCGGGTTGATCGCCGTGGCCGGGGGCTCCGACTCCCTACTTTGCCAACCCCCAAGCCCCACGACGCCCGCGCCGATCCCACTCCCACCGCCCGAGGACGCCCCCCACCTCCCCGAGGACGCCCACGGTCAGCCACCCGGACTCGATCGCGGACCGCAACGCCTTGAGCGCCGCGAGGCTCTCCGCGTCCGCGGCCAGCGCGCCGAACGCCCGCGTCAGCTCCGAGGCCATGGCCAGCGCGTCGGTCCGGCGCCCCGCGTCCAGGCAGTGACCCACCAGGTCGAGCGCCGTGCGCGCCGTCCACAGGTCGTCCGCGTTCGCGGCGAAGCCGTCGCGCGCCGCCGTCCACAGACGCTCGCGCTGCGCGCCGTCGCAGTAGCCCTGAAGCCACTTCAGGCGGGCGTCGTCCTTGGCGAGCGGACGCGCGTCGTCGAGCGCGTTCGCCATCTCGGTCTTGTTGCCCGTCGCCACGAGGACGCGGAGCCACAGCTCCACCCACTCCTCGGACACGTCGCCGAGCAGGCCGCGGGCCTCCTCGAGGTCCTCGAGCGCGCCGTCCGTCTCTCCCAGCGACGCGCGCAGCTCGGCGCGCAGCCAGAGGGCCTTGCCGAGATCCGCGGATCGGGCCTTGCGGTGCTGCGCCACCGAGTAGTCGGCGAGCGCCAGGGCCTCCTCGCGGCGACCCTGGAACCAGCGGAACGACGCGGTCACGCGGCTGCGCTCCGCTTCCTCTTCGGCTTCGAGGTCCTGCTGGGGCGTGCGCTCGAAGTCGCGCGTGGACTGGGCGAGGGCGTCCTCGGTGCCGGGGAGGTCGCCGGCGCGCCAGCGGGCGCGGGCCAGACGCGCCCAGGCCATGGCGGCGGCGCCCGGGTCGACGTCCAAGAGGCCGTTCGAGGCCATGGTGTCGATGGCCAGCAGCGCCAGCTCGACGCCGCGCGCCGGTTCTTGCGCCTCGCGTCCGCGGCGGCTCAGCTCGTAGAAGAAGGAGCCGTCGGGAAACCAGGTGGCGTCGCGGGCCAGGCGGCGCTGCGACGGCCACGGGAGCTGGTCGAGGCTGTCGGCGAGCGTCGCGGCCAGCTCCTCGCGCAGACGCGTCCACGGGTTGTCCTCCACGGTCGGGGCGGGGCCGCCTTCCGGAGAGAGGCTGTCGAGGTAGTCGTCGAGCTCGCGGGCTTCCTCGTCGCTGAGCTCGCCGGCGACGGCGCGCTCCCAGTACTCGGGGGAGTCGAGGTCGCGGGGCGGCGGACCGGCGCGCTTCAACAGGCGACGCGCCCGCCGCTGGTACCGTGTGGGCAGCTCGCCCAGGTACTCGCGCAGCAGCTTGCGGAACGTGGTGACGCTCTCGTAGCCCACCCACAGGCCGATCTTCTCGACCGACAGGGAGCTCTGCAGCAGCAGGCGCGCGACGGTCTCGAGGCGGGCCTCGCGCACGTAGGTCCACGCCGGTCGGCCCACGGCGTCGCCGAAGGCGGCCCAGATCGCGCGGTCGCCAATGCCGAGCTCCGTTCGCAGGCGCTCGAGGCTGAGGTCGGGGTCGAAGAGCTTGTCGCGCAGGGCCGCGAACAGGCAGCGCAGCCTGGGCGGCGCCCGGCGCTCGTCCCAGGCGATGGCGACGAGGGTGGGCTCGGCCGCCTTGGCGAGCATGCCGGCGGCCTCGGCGACGGAGATCGAACGGGACGCGGTCTTCACGGCGGTGCCTCCTCGGGTTGGCGGAAGTCGCGGCAGTCGAGCATCTCCTGCGTCACGGCGTCGAGACAGGGACGCAGGGCGGCGATGGTGCCGGCGTCGACGGGCTCCTCGGACGGCAAGGAGCGCAGGTAGAGGACGGCGCGACGCGCTTCGCGGTGGAGCGGGATCGCCGCGAGGACGGCGAGGGCCTCGTCGCGGAACGCGAGCATGTCCGCGTAGCGCTCCAGGTACGAGCACACGCCGGCCAGCTCGGCGGCGGCCGCGGCGGCCCAATAGCGGGCCGCCGCCGTCGTGAAGCCGCGGCGCGCGGACGCCAGGAGGGCCGCGGACCGCTCGGGGTCCTCGTCGAACCGGAACCGGGCCTCGTCGCGGTCGAGCCGGGCGGCCAGGAAGACGCCTTCGTCGTCCGCGGTCTCGGGGTCGGCGAAGAGCCTTCGCGCCGCGGCGAACTGCTCCGCGGCGGCCGCGCGGTCGTTCGTGAGGGCGTGCGCCCGGGCCAGGCCGTGGGCGACGACGCCCGCGTTCGCCCCGGCCGCCGCCGCCTCGTCGAGACGGTGGAGGGCGGTCGAGGCGTCCCGGAGCTCGAGGGCGACGTCGGCGCGGTCGACGGCGCAGGCGGCCCGCAGCGGCCCGAGGTCGCCGCGCGTGCGTGCGATCTCGAGCCCGCGCTCGAGCGGATCTACGGCGTCGCGGTAACGGCGCCGGACCCTCCTCAGCCAGGCTTCGAGCCGGCAGGTGCGGACCTTGACGTGCGAGCACCAGGCGAAGGGCATGGCGTCCCACTCCGCGCGCGCGAAGGTGAGGGCCTGCTCGGCGCCGCCGGGCCGGCCGGCCAGCAGTCGGACGCGTCCGAGGCAAGTCCAGGCCAGGGCCCGGAGCTCGATGTCCTGGGGACGCCGGGACTGCCAGTGGGCGTCGACGGTCTCTGCCGCGAGCTCGGCCAGCCGCACGGCCTCGTCGGGCCGCTCGCGGAGCCATTCCTCGCAGGTTCGCTGCAGGACGTGGAAGCCGCAGTCGAAACGGAAGCGCAAGCCTTCGAGGAACGCGAGGCGCCGGTCCGCCTCCGGCAGGCTCAGGACCTTCGAGAAGACGGTGCGGACGACGAAGGGCTCGACGTCGTCGCCCGTGGGCAGGATCTGCACCGGACGCCGGACCCACGGCGGCAGGGGCCTGCCCGGCGGCAACCCGCGCGGGAACGGCGACGGCTGCCGGAGCTGGGGATAGCGGTGGTGGAGCTGGCGGCGCACGTCGGCGACGCCGGCGGCGTCGCCGCGGCCCAAGGTGACCTGGCGGCGCCAGCTCGTCGCCAGGACGCGTGCCGAGTCCTCGTCCGCGGCCGGGCGGAGGGCGGCGGATTCGGTGGCGGCGGACTCCGTCGTCGTCCTCGCCGCTTCCGGGTCTTCCTCGCGCCGCAGCTCGCGGGGCGACGTCCCGCGCAGGCGCGTGAACGTGCGGTTGAAGGTGCGGACGACCTGGTAGCCGACGCGGCGTCCGACGTCGGCGATGCGCTCGTCGGTCTCACGCAGGAGCCGCTCGGCCACGGCGACGCGGAGCTCGTCGACGTAGGCCTTGAGCGATCCGAAGCGATCGCAGAACCGATCGCGGGCCTCGCGCGAGGCGCCGCTGGCGCTGAGCAGGTAGGCGACGTCGAGACGCGGGTCGAAGAGGAGCTCCTCGAGGCGCTCGAAGATCCGGGTCACCTCGGCGTCGGCGGCGAAGGGCCTGGCGTCGCGCCGGAGACGCAGGCGGGCGTCGGCGGCGGCCTGGGCGAAGACGTCGGCGTTCGGCTTGGTGGGTCGTGGGGGCATCGCTCCTCGTGCGGACGGCGTCGGAGCCGTGCGCGATCCGATGACCGGAACCGTCCCCTGTTATGGCGCCGGAGCCTAGCAGATCGAGGAGTCCGTGACAACTCGTGACGCAGGGCGGGCAGCCCCGTCATCGAGTGGTGGCCGTCCGGCTGCGCGAACTGATCGCCGTCGTATCCAAGACCCTAACGACCGCGCCGGGACAGGTGCTTCTCGAGATAGACGCCGCCCGCGCTGCTGCGCCCGGATTCCCGGACGCTCTCGAGCGGATCGCCGTCCCGGCGACGCAGCTCGCCGAGCAGCAGGTCGATGGCCTGCTCGCGTTGACGCTGGCCCCGGCGCAGCAAGACGAGCACCACGAGCCCGGCCACGAGCAGCAGCCCGAGGGCGGCGAGCGCCGCCTTGAAACGCCAAGCCACCCGTTCGGTGGAGGCGTCCAACCGGTCGAAGATCTCGTCGCGCTCGCGGTCGAAGACGACGCCGAAGTCGCCGTTCATGGCGTCGGCGACGCCGAGCAACGCGCCGTGGGCGGTATGGCGCGCGAGCTCCTGGGCCGCCGGTCCGTAGTCGCGCGCGAGCGCGCTCTCGAGCGCCGGGATGACCTGCTCTTGCAGCACGGCCGCGAACGCGGTCTCGATTCCTTTCGACAGGCCGGCGGCCACCGATTCGACGAGCTCCGGAGCCGTCTGCTCGATCACCTCGCGGGCCGTATCGGCCGCGAACGCCCCGGCCCGGTCCAGGGTCTCCTCGGAGAGGATCTGGTCGAGGGTCAGCGTCAGCGCCTCCCGGAGCTTGTCGCGCACCCCGGGCCAGACGTCGTCGTCGAACGCCTGGACGAGCGCCGGCGTCAGGTCGTCGACGAACTCGACGGCGATCTCGCGGATCCGGTCACGGCGTTCCTGGTCCGTGAGATCGGCGACCGCGGTCTCGAGCACCACGCCGGTGAGCTCGCGGGTGGCCTCCCGGATTTCCTCCGAGGTCAGCAGCTCCTCGACGCGGGAGCGATTCTCGTCCTGGTTGACCGCCTCGAGGCCCTTGGCCACCACCTTCTCGGTGCCTCGTTCGAGGGCCGAGCAGCCCGTGATGCAGACGGCGGCGAGAGCCGCCAGGATTCGATTCGTCGTCATCCTCGCAACGTCTCCACCCAGTGCAGAGCGCGACGCCCCGTGAAGTGCGCGATCTGAAGCCGGCAACTGAACCCGCAGGCAACGACGCCCGCGTCTTCGTCCAGCTCGCGGATGGCGGGGAAGAGCCGCCGCTCGCCGATCTTGCGCGACAGCTCGTAGTGCTCGCGCTCGTAGCCGAACGCCCCCGCCATGCCGCAGCATCCCGAGTCTACCTCGCTCACCGCCAGCGACGGCACCCGCCCCAGCAGCTCCTTCATCGCCGCGGTGCCGTAGAGCGCCTTCTGGTGGCAATGGCCGTGGATCAGCACCCGCCCGAAGTCCGACCGCAGCTCGCGGTCGAGCTTTTCTTGCGCGAGGAAGACGTCGATCATGCGGACGCCCTCGGATGCCCGCCGCCCGAGCCCGTCGTCGTCCACCAGGTCGGGCAGGTCGTCCGTCAACGCCGACGCGCAGCTCGGCTCGCAGACGACCACCGGCAGGCCGTCGAGCAGGTAACGGTCGAGCGAGCGCAGCGTCGCTTCGCCGTCGCGCCGGGCGTCGCGCAGGAAGCCGTGGGAGATCCGCGGACGCTGGCAGCAGCCCGCGTCGGCGACGATCACCTCGTAGCCGCACGACTCGAGCAGCTCGACCGCGGCGCGGCCGATCCGCGGCTCGTGGAAGCTCATGTACGTGTCGGCGAAGAGCACCACCTTGCGCTCGCTCTTCGGCGCGGCGGACCGCGTCTTCCACCACGAAGCGAACGTCTGGCGCGCGTACGACGGCAGCACGCGCTCGGGGTGGAATCCGGCCGCCGTCCCCAGCGTCCGCCGGAAGGCGGACGTCCTCTGCACGGCGTTGACGAGCGGCGCCCAAGCCCCTGAGAGCCGCCGCGCCGTCGTCGCCGAACGGCTCACGAGGCGGTCGCGCAGCGTGGTGCCGTGGCGGTCGTAGTAGCCCTGGAGGAACTCGCCCTTGAGCTTCGCCAGGTCGACGTTGGACGGACACTCTGCCTTGCAGCCCTTGCACGACAGGCACAGCTCCAACACCTCGTAGAGCCGCCGGCTGGTCAGCGCGTCGGGGCCAAGCTGGCCGGACATGGCCAGGCGCAGGGCGTTGGCGCGTCCGCGCGTCGAGTGCTCCTCGTCGCGGGTGGCCATGTAGCTCGGGCACATGGTGCCGCCGAGGGTCTTGCGGCACTGGCCCACGCCGCTGCACATCTCCACCGCCGCGGCGAAGCCGCCGTCGTCGCGGTAGCGGTAGACGGTGGGCAGCTCCGGCGCCCGGTACGAGGCGCCGAAGCGCAGGTTCTCGTCCATCGGCGGCGCGTCGACGATCTTGCCCGGGTTCATCAGACCCTCGGGGTCGAAGAGCTTCTTGACGTCCTTGAAGGCCTGGTAGACGCGGGGGCCGAAGAAGCGTTCGTTGAAGGCGCTGCGCACCAGGCCGT
>DASWIG010000801.1:0-3740 GCA_036397835.1 Thermoanaerobaculia bacterium | reverse complement strand
CGCGTCTTCGCTCAGGCCGACGTCCGCGTGCAGACCGAGCCCGTGTGCGCGCCGAGGCCGGACGCCGTCCGCGTGCCGCCGGTCGCCCGCACGCCGCGCCGCGGACGCGACGACGTCCGCCGCCGTCTCGGCGTGCCGGCGGACGCGGCGCTGGTCATGATCACCATGGGCGGCGTCGACTGGAGCTACGACGCGCTCGCCGCCGAGCTCTCCCGCGGCGACGACCCCTGGCTGGTGATCCCCGGCAGCCGCCGCCGCGAGCGCCGCGGGCGGGTGATCCGCCTCCCCCACCGCTCCGACTTCTACCACCCCGACCTCATCCACGCCGCCGACGCCGTCGTCGGCAAGCTCGGCTACAGCACCCTCGCCGAGATATGGAGCGCCGGCGTCCCTCTCGCCTACCTCACGCGTCCGCGGTTCCCCGAGTCGCCGACGCTCGAAGCGTGGGCGCGGCGCGAGCTGGCCTGCCGCCGGCTCGCGCCCGCGGACCTCGGGAGCGGGGCCTGGCTCGACGCCGTGCGCGAGCTGCTCGCGTCGCCCCGGCGTCCTCCCGCCCTGACCAACGGCGCGCAGGACGTGGCCCGCGCCGTGATCGCGAATCTTCGACCAATCCCCGAACGCCGCAGTTAAAGGTTTTCCTGTAAGAGGCGGACGATAGCCGAGCCCGCCTCATCAACCGATCGGCACGACCCGCGTGCCGCTCGCACTCGGGTCTCCTCTCGTCCGAAAACACCGTCCGGAGGACGGCGGGCTCCGCCCGCGGCGGGAGCAGTGCGTGCCGACATCTTTTGATCTCTTGGCTGGAGACATGCACCATGGAAAACATCTACGCTGCTTTCTGTCGGAGACCGTTCAGGACCCTTTTCGTGCTGGCCTCCCTGGCCGCGACGCCGCTCGCGGCGGCGCCCTGCCCCGACGTGACGCCCGTGCCGCTCGGTAGCGACCTCCTCGTCTACGAGATCCCGGCCGGCGACTTCTCTCTCTTCGAGGTCGACGTCCACGCCGCCGGCGTGCTGGCGGTCGAGGCGTCCACCCCGGTGAATGCGGAGGTCGAGCCGCGGCTGGCGCTCTTCGGAGACGACTGCCGGCCCGCGACGCCGGAGAGCGTCCGCGTCCTCGCCCGGTGGATCTCGGCCATGGTGGTCGAGGTCGACGCGCCCGGCACCTACCGCTTCGCCGTCGCCGCCCAGGACCCCGGCGCGCCGCTGCCCGAGGTGGCGTTCGCGACCCGCTTCGTCGACGCCTCCGAGCTCGACCCCTACGTCACCAAAGAGGCCGGCGAGCCCGAGCCCGATCCCGACATGTTCCGCGCCGACCGCGACGCCCTCTGTCCGCCTGCCGGGGACGACCGCCACGGTGGCGTCTTCGCCTGCGCCGCCCCGATCGTGCCGGGCAAGCCCGCGACCGGGCAGCTCGGTGGGGACGACGTCGACGTCTTCACGTTCACCGTCGCCACCCAGAGGACCGTGACCATCAGGACGAAGGGCGACGCCACGACGAAGGGCGACGCCACGATAGTGGGCTCGCTCCATGACAGCTCCGGCCACCGGCTCGCCGTGGACGGCGACGGCGAGGGCCTGCGCCTCGTCAGGACGCTCGCTCCGGGCCGCTATTACGCGCGGGTGAGCGGCGCCGGCGCTTACGCCCTCACCGTCAAGGCGGCGAGCTGGTGATCACGAGGCGGGCTTCGGCCCGCCTCCCTCTTTTTCCCGAAACGCGGCCGCTTCTCGGGGACGACCCCACCGCTCGTAGAGCTCGATGACGCGGTCCCGCGCCTCCCGCGCGTACAAGGAGACTTCCCCGCGATCCTCGCTCAACGCCTGAAAGCCGGCGAGCAGCAGCTCCTCGGCCTCCGCGAATCGGCCCTGAGCGGCCAGAGCGGCACCGAGCACGCTTTCCGCGTCGGCCTCGCGCCAATGCCCCTCGGGCCGCTTGAAACCGTCGACCGCTTGCCGCGCCAGCGCCTCGGCCTCGGCGAACCGCTCCATCGCGATCAGCAGCGACGCCAGGTTGCGGCGCACCGTGGCGACCCCCTGGTGATCGTCGCCGAAGCTGGCGACGCGGATCTCGAGGGCCCGGCGGTAGTGCCTTTCCGCCTCGTCGAGCTCGCCGGTCCGCTCGAGGGCGAAGGCCAGGTTGTTGAGGCTTTGGGCGACCTCGGGATGATCGGGATCGTGGACGGCGATGCGGATCGCGTACACGCGGCGGAGAATCGGCACCGCCTCGGCGTAGCCCCCGGTGGCCAGCAGCACCCTCGCGAGGTGGCTGTAGCTCTTGCCCAGCTTCGGATGGCCCGGCGGCAGCAGCTCCTCGCGCACGTCGAGGGCGCGCTGGTAGTGGCGCCGGGCCGGCGCGTAGCTGCCCTGGTCGTAGAGCAGCGTGCCCAGGTTGGCGTGGCTCGTGGCCGCCTCGAGGTGATCCTCGCCGTAGAGCTCGACCTTCATCCGCAAGGCCTCGCGGTAGAGCGACTCGGCCTCGTCGTAACGGCCCAGAGCGTGCAACTGGCTCGCCAGACTGGTGAGCCCCTTCGCGAAGAGGCGGTCGGGGCCGTGGTCGTGCCGGCGCCGGATGTCGAGGGCCTGGCGCGCCAGCGGCTCGGCGACCGCCGGCTCGCCCTGCAGCCAGTACAGGTAGGCGAGGTTTTGCAAGCTCTCGGCCACCCTGGGGTCCTCGCCCCAGAGCCGCCGCCGCAGCTCCACGGCTCGCTCGAGCAGCTCCTCGGCCTTGCCGTAGGCGCCGCGGTAGGCGTAGACCAGACCGAGGTTGTTGAAAGTCGTGGCCTGGGCCTCGAGGTCGTCGGCGAAGCCGGCGTCGAAGAGGTCCGTGCCGCGGCGGACGACGTCCTCGACCGCCGAGCTCTCGTCGTCGCCCACCTCCGGGCTTTCCAGCATCTCCACCAGCAGATTCATCGACAGCGTCGCCCGGTTGCGCTCGGTACGGGTGCGCTCGAGCTGCATCGTCAGCGTGACGGCGAAGGCGACGGCCAGCGCCAGAAAGGCCGCGGCCGTCGCCAGCCCCCACTTGTGACGGCGGACGAACTTGCCGGCGAGGTAGCCGAACGTGCCGGCGCGGGCTTTGACCGGCAGGCCCTCGAGATGACGCCCTACCTCGGCTTCGAGCTCCGCCGCCGAGTCGTAGCGGTGCGCCGGCTCCTGGCGCAGGGCCTTCATCACGATGGCGTCGACGTCGCCGGCGAGCTGACGCTTCAGCTTCATGGGATCGCCGCCGCGCAGGACGGCGACCTCCGCCGCCGTCAGCACGCCCGAGACCAGGTGCTCCTCCTCGCGCCACACCGCCGTGCTCGGCCGCTGCGGCTCCTCGGAGGTGAGCGAGCGCAGCAGGCCCGCGGGATGACGGTATTGCCCGCGGCGATACGGCAGCCGGCCGGTCACCAGCTCGTAGAGCAGCACGCCGAGCGAGTAGACGTCGCTGGCGGTGGTGATCGCCCCGCCTTCCAGTTGCTCGGGGCTGGCGTAGTCGGGCGTCAGCGCCTGGAATCTGGTGACCGCGGCGTCGCCGGGGCCTTCGGCCAGCAGCTTGGCGATGCCGAAGTCGAGCAGCTTGGGCGTTCCGTCCGAGGTGACCAGGATGTTCGACGGCTTGAGGTCGCGGTGGACCACCAGGTTGCGGTGCGCATGACCCACCGCCGAGCAGACCTCGAGGAAGAGGGCCAGGCGTCCGTCGGTCGACAGGTCAGCCTCGTCGCAGTAGCGGTCGATGGGCAGGCCCTCGACGTACTC
>DASWIG010000800.1:0-2060 GCA_036397835.1 Thermoanaerobaculia bacterium | reverse complement strand
TCGCCGGAGGAGATCGCCGCGACGCCGCGCGGCGACGTCGACCTCGAGCTCCTGGCCCTCGCGATGTCCGGCGGGCTGACCGCCGAGGCGTCGGTCTACGACCGCGTGATCACGGACGTCGGGCAGATCTTCGCCCTCATGCCCGAGATCGCGGACGTCCCGTTCCAGACCGGACGGCACGACGGCCGGGGCCTCCTCTTCCAGGCCGACGACCCTACCTGGGAGGCGATCCGGAGCGGAACCTACACGGCCTGGGATTGCCTCAACGACTACTTCGGCCTCGAGTCGATGCAGCTCTTCTCGCTCATCCACGGGGGCAGCCTGAAGCTCAAGGGCATCTACGACACGGATTCGCTCGTGCCCCTCTACGAGCAGCTCCCGGGAATCACCAACGCCGGGGCCAACTATTTCGGCGGCGACGGCCCGACGCTCTGCGGCGTCATCGACAGCTCCGGCACCCACCACTACTTCTTCGACGACCGCCGCGGCGACTGCCCGGCGGGCTGCGGCACCTACGACATCCGCTACCTGACGTCGTCCCCCGGCGACGCCGTGCCGCGGCTTCGGGGCCAGTGGCGGCTCGACGACGAGGAGCCCCTCCCGGACTGGTACGAGCTCTACGAGGATTGCGTCAAGTCCTCGGGACAGCTCCCGGCGACGGTCGACGTCGATCCCCTGGCGCCCGCCACGGGCGACCTCGTATCGCTGACGGTCTCCGGAGACGACGGCAACAGCGCTTGCGGCCCCTTCTTCAACCGCGTCGACTTCGACGACGCCACGGGCACTTTCCGCGTCCTCGCCGACTTCAACTCCGCCTGCGGCGCCTGCACCGCCGACGTCACGCCCTATTCGTTCGACGTCGACCTGGGGGCACTGGCGGCCGGCGATTACCAGGTCCGGGTGGTCCGCCGCGACGGCTGCTCGGGCGAGGAGACGCTCCTCGCCCTGACCCAGGTCACGGTGCGCGGCGCGCAGGAGCCGGCCGCGCAGTGCGCCGGCGGCAACCGGCCCGCGGCCACCCTCCTCGTCCCCTACTTCGAGGTCGACCTGGCGAACGCGCAGGGACCGACGACGATCTTCTCGGTCGGCAACGCCGGCGCCGAGCCCGTGGTCGCCCACGTGATCCTGTGGACCGACGGCGGGCTGCCGAGCCTCGACTTCGACCTCTGGCTCGGGGCGGACGGCCTGCAGACGATCGACCTGCGCAGCGTCCTCGGCCAGGGCAAGCTGCCGCTGACCGCTCCCGCCGGAGGAGCAACCCCGCCGGGCTGCGCGTCGCCGATCGCCCTCCCGGACCTCGACGGCGAGGCCCTCGCGGTGCTGCGGGCGAAGCACACGGGCCTGCCGAGCCCGGCCGACGGTCTCTGCTACGGCAGCGCCACGGACCTCGCCGTGGGCTACGTCACCGTCGACGCCATGAACGGCTGCTCGAAGACGATCCTCCTCCCGGGCGAGGCCGGCTACTTCGAGGCGGGCGGCACCGGCCTCGCCAGCAACCGCAACGTCCTCTGGGGCGACGTCTTCTACGTCGACTCGGACGACGACGCGGCCCAGGGCGTCGAGGCGGTGGCCATCCGCGCCGACGCGGCCCTCTTCACGGAAGTCCCCGCGTCCTCCTTCTACGCCAGCTTCGTCGCCGGGGACGGGAGGGACGACCGGCTCCCCCTGGGCAGGCGCTACCGCTCGCGCTTCCTCAACGGCGGCGGCGCGGACATGACCAGCGAGGTGATCGTGTGGACGGAAGGATTCGGAGCCGCGGCGAGCCCGCGCGACTGCATCGGGACCGCTGGCGGACCCTCGCCCCTGGAGCTCCTCCTGTTCGCCACCTTCCGCGACCAGAAGGGCGGCTTCGCCGGCGTCGCCGCCCAGCACCTCGACGCTCAGGCGGTGAAGCTGCCGGTCGGCGCGCCGCCGCTGGTGCCCCAGACGAGCTTCGGCCAGATCGACGTCGGCGTGGGGATCGACTGCGTCGTCTGCGGCGCTCCTGAGCTGGTCTCGCCGACCCTGCAGACCTGGATGATCGCGGTTTCGCGGGCGTCGGGACGGTTCAGCTCGGCGCA
>DASWIG010000799.1:0-20165 GCA_036397835.1 Thermoanaerobaculia bacterium | reverse complement strand
GATCAGGCGGCCCACCGACGGCACGCCGGCGCCGTTCACCAGGAACAGCATGTAGTGGCCAGGCGGGCAGAGCGTGGCGCTGGCCGGCGCGGCCACCTCGAGGCCGCCGGCGACGCTCGCGAGCTCGAGACGGTTGATGCGTTGGTTCTGGTTGAAGGCATGGGTCACCGAGCCCAGCCGCAGCCAACTGACCGCCGCGACGGAGGCGGCGTCGGGCGTGGCCACCTGAAAGGTCTCGCCGTAGACCACCTGCGCCGGCGCCGCGGTGACCGCCGGCCGAGGGCCGCGAAAGAGGTACGGGGGCGAGTAGATTTCGGCGTTGTAGTGGTCGCCGTCGCCGTGGGCGGCGTCGCTCGGGTGGCCGCCGCCCGCCGAGAGCACCCGGCCGTCGGGCAGGAGCAGGGCCGTCGAGTGATAGATGCGCGTTTCGGCCATGGCCGCGAGCGGCGTCCACTCGCCGCTCGCCGGGTCCCAAAGCTCGGCGGCGTAGACGGCGCCGGTGGCGTCGTTGAACCCCGCGGCGGAGGTGCCGCCGGTAGCCAGCACCGAGCCGTCCGGCAGCAACGTCGCATTGAGTTGGCGCCGGGGGAAGGTCATCGCGCCGGTCTCGCTCCAGGCGGGAGCCTGCTGGGTGAGGTCGATGACCTGGGCGCCGGCGGTCGGCGCCAACCCGCCGCCGACGATCAGCACCTTGCCGTCGCCGTAGAGCACCGAGGAGCCGTAGTCGCGGTCCAGGCCGGAAGCCGGCAGGTTCGACCAGGCGCCGGTCCCGCCGGTGTCGAGGCATCGCGCCTGGCTCTGCGGCCCGAACGTGCAGGCCCGGCCGTCGGGCATCAGGTACATGTAGGGATAGAACGGCAAGCCGAGCTGCGCGGTAGTGAGCGATCGCCACGAGCCCGGGCCGGCATGCCAGACCTCGGGTGTCAGGTTCCCGACCAGCTCCTCCGGATCGCACTTCTGGTCTCCGTCGAGGTCGTCGCAATCGACGCTCCCGGACATCACCAGCACGTCGCCGTTGGCGAGGGTCGTGTTGGTCGGGTACCAGCGGCCCTCGCGCATGTCCGGCAGCCGCGTCCAGGCGTCGGCGAAAGCGTCGTAGACGGCCGCGGAAGGCAGGCCGACGTTGTCCAGCACGTGGCCGCCGGCGACGAGCAGCAGGCCGCTCGGCAGGAAGGCATGGCCGGAGCAGAAGAGGTCGTAGCCGGTCGGCGGCAACGCGGCGAGGCGGAGCTGGCCGGTGACCGGGTTCCACAGCCGCGGCATCGTGTCCGCCGCGCCGGTGAGGCCCTTGTGGGCCTGCTCCGGCGCCCGGGCGTCGCCGTCGGCGAGGTCGTGGCGGTCCCAGAACAGCACTTCGCCGGTGGGCAGCAGGTGGGCGTGGATGGCCACCACCGGCCACGGCAACACCTCGCTCCACTGCCCGACGAGCTCGGGCGGGCAGGCGTTGAAGGTCACCTCGACGTTGTCGACGTCGTGGTCGGCGGCGAGCCCGCCGGAGCGGGCGCCCAGGTGCACGCGGCTCTCGTAGGGCGCGAGCTCCGGCACCGGGAAGTCCGCGAGCACGATGACCGGCGCGCCGGCGGCGGGGGTCAGGACGACGGTCACCGTCGCCTGGAGGAGGTCGACGTCGATCTCCGCGTGGATCCAGCCGCCGCTCGCCAGGTCGACTCCGGCGTCGACCTGGGTGACGACCTGGCCGTCGAAGTGCACCGAGACGTGGTTGTCGTTCACGTCCTCCGGCTCCGGGTTCTGGTAGACATCGAAGCCGAAGCCCAGGGAGCGTTCGAAACTGGGCTCCTCGGGCACGAAGAAGGGCTGCGGCGGCGGCTCCACGCCGGCGGCGCGGTAGGCGCCGGTCGAGAGCAGCGCCATGCCGAGGCCGTCGGCGCGGCCGCTGCCGGGGACGATGCGGAAGTCGAAACCGGCGCTCACCTGGCACGCCGGCCCCAGGTGGGTCCGCGCGAAGTCGACGGTATTGATGACCGGCGGGCTGGCGGTGTCCACCGCCAGCCGCAGGAAGTTGCCGGTGGGGCCGCCGGCGAGCACCTGGGCCGGCGGCGGATTGGCGTGCTGACCGAGCTCGTACGCGGTGCCCGGGCTGTCGAAGTCCTGTGCCGTGTCGGCGGCGACCGCCGCGGATGCGGCGAGGAGCGCGGCCAGCGCCCACGGCCCGAGAACGGAGATGCCCTGAGGCGGGCGGGCGGTCCTTTCAGGGGGAGCCTGGGTTGCGGGCGGCATGCGGCTTGCAGCTTACTACCGGCCGGGCCCAGAGGCGATCAGCCGGGATCGGCGTCGGGGTCGTCGAAGGTGACCTCCCCATTGGGGAGCTCCCAGCAGAGATGGCCATTGACGGAGAAGACGTTGGGGATCCCGAGCCTGCGGTTCTCCTCGCGCGCCCTGTGGACGGCCTCGTTTCCGATCCGCAGGAACTCGAGTGCGTGCTGGTAGGTCTCGGGCTCGAGCGTGCTGTCGTGCTTCATGGAGTGGGCTCCTCGAAGTCCTGGAAGAGACCGAGCCGGGTCTCGTTGTAGACGATCATGCCTTTGGCGTCTTCGCTGGCCACCATTTCGAAGCTGTCGCCGCCGTTGAAGTACAGATGCCACTCGTCGGCGAGCGGGCGGTAGAGCTCCCAGAAGTTCCTCCTGCTCCGCTCGAACCTCCTGAGGATATCAGCTTCCGGCACGGAATGGCCGCCTCTGAGTACCCGAGTCCGGACTCGACGGACGCAGAGGTCGGCCCGATGGAGGAAGATGAAGACGATGACGATCCGGTACCCGTGCTCGCGGGCGAGCTCAAAGAACCGAGTCATGCCGCGACCGGAGAGCGTCGATTCGACGATCAGCTCGTCACCGCCCTCGATCGCGACGCGCAGCCGCTTCAGGAACTCGCGCCCGGCGCTGATGGCTACTGCCTCAGGCTTGTCCGGCGAAAGCTCGGCGGCGATCTGGTCGGCGCTCAGGTAGAGGATCCCCCTCTGACCTTCGAGGGCTCTTCTCAGCCAGGTCGTCTTGCCGGCTCCGTTGGGACCTCCGACGATCCAAATTTCCTTCGACATCGGGTTTGCTTCCCGCCACACTCTACCTGTCTGCGCCCGCGAGATCCATCAGGGTAAGCTCGGTGGCCTGGCGCCCCGCCGATGGCCAGAGGCAAGAAGCCCGGCACCCTTCGCGGAGGACAGCGTTATGAAGGTCAGCCTCAGCCTCGTTTCGCACACCAACGTCGGCAAGACGACGCTGACACGGACGCTCCTGCGCCGAGACGTCGGCGAGGTGCTCGATCAGGCCCACGTCACCGAGGTGGCGGAGAAGCACACGCTGATCGAGACCCCCGGCGGCGAGCTGGAGCTCCGGGACACTCCCGGCTTCGGCGACTCGGCGCGGCTGCTGGCGCGGCTGCGGCGCTCCGGCCAGCCGATCGTGTGGTTCCTCCAGCAGGTCTGGGACCGGATCACCGACCGGCCGTTCTGGTGCTCGCAGCAGGCGGCGCTCAACATCCGCGAACCGCGTCGTGGCGGCGCTGATGGAGCAGGGATCGTAGCTATCATCTCACTGGGAGCGACAAAGGAGCCCCGTGCCAAGGAACAAGACGCCTCCACCTCGCGGCCCCCAACTGAAGCTCGCCGGCGCCCTCTGCGTGGCCTTCGTCAACACGGCCAGCGCGCGGCCGAACAACGGACAGCGGGGCGTCGACAGCTACGCCGAGCTCCTGACCTGGGGAGAGCAGGCAGGCGTCCTGTCGACGCTCGACGCCGAGCGACTGCGGCGGCTGGCCGCCGAGCGACCCCAGGACGCCGCAGCCGTCTACGCGACGGCCGTCGAGCTGCGCCTCGTCCTCTCCCGGCTCTTCAACGCCTCGTGGGCCGGGACGGACCTCCCGCAGCACGACCTCGACGCCTTCAACGCGGCGCTCGGAGAGGCGCTGGCGGCGCAGCGCCTGGCACGCGCCGAGCCGGGCCTGCCGGTCGGGCCGCCGGCGAGCACCTGGGCCGGCGGCGGATTGGCGTGCTGACCGAGCTCGTACGCGGTGCCGGGGTCGTCGAAATTCTGTGAGGTGTCGGCGGCCGGCGCCGGCGCCGCGGCCAGGAGCGCGGCCAGCGCGAGGACGCCGGTCGGTCGAGGCGAGCGGAAAGGGGACGTGAAAAGCATGACTGGACCTCCCGAATGATGTTGGCCTCCGGATCCAAGACCTTCCGATCAGGGCTTGCGGCACATTCTAGCACAGAGCTGGACGCAAGCGGGTCCTTCAGGCCCGTGAGCGCGAAGTCGGGCAGCACCTCGCCTTCCCTGAGCAGCGGCCGCAGCCGCCGCCCGATCGCCTTGCCGATCTCCGCGGCATGGGTCTCCACCAGCGTCTCGAAACGCGGCATGTCCTCTGCAAATCTCGTTTCGACGCGGCCGTGGCAGGATTTGTCGCCGGCGCCTTCCGGCCGACGCGGCCGTGACGCGATTTGGCCGGCGCCGCCGCGGATTGAGCGCGGCCGATGCACGGCTTGGCCGCGGCACGTCGGCTCGACGCGGTCGAGGCCGGGCGAACGACGTCGGCCTCGCGTCCTGTAGCCTCGGACGCGCCAGGATTCGCGGATCCTCGCCTTCCGAAGGCTTCGGGACGCGCCGATTTCCGAAACGAGGCTTTCCGAAGGCTTCGAGACGGGGCCGATCCGCGAATCGTAACGACTGGAAGGCTTCGAGACGTGACGCGCTTGCGCATCGTGCCTTCCCGAGGGCTTCGATTCGCCCGATTTCGCGGCCATCGGCCGTGCCGGCCTCTTCGGGACGTCATTCGCCAGGAATTCCGCCGTCTCGATCGGCTCGGAACGCCTCGTGGCGCACGCGGAGGCTTTCCCGAGGGCTCGGTGCTGGTTGGGTCTCTCGCTCATGGTCTTCCTTCCTTTTCGGTTCGGCCCCGGTGGGCCGTCGTTGGCGACGCGAGCGAGGATAGGGAGCGCTGCCGGCGGCCTGTTTGGCGAATCTGTGGGAAAGTAACTTTCGGGTAGGCGAAGACTCCTGTCCGGCGCTCGTGGTCCTCGGTCCGTCGCACCGGCCCGTGCGGGCCGTCGGTGGCGACGCGAGTGAGGATAGGAAGAGCTCCGGAGGCCCCGTCAGGCGAATCCGTAGGAAAGAAACTTTCCGGCGGTGAGAACCACTAGCGACTGGCCACGACTTCGGCGTCTGCTTGAGCGTCCGGCGTGCCGTCGCCGTTGCTGTCGCGCCAGACCCTGCGCACCTCGAGCTCGTTGAGCACGGCGTTGATCCACGCCAGGTAGACCTCGGGCCCGGCCACCGCGAGGGCCGGCGGCGCGGCGCCGAAGTCGGTGTCGACCTCCCCCAGGGGCGAGGCCGCCGTGGGCGCCAGCAGAGGATCGCCGGCGGCGTCCCAGACCGCGAGCTGGACGCTGTTGGAATTGCTGATCTCGAGGTCGAAGAAGGCAACGTGGCGCCGGCCGTCGGGGCCGACCGCGAGGGTCGGCCGGTGGACCGCGGGCGCGAAGAGGCAGGAGCGCAGCGTGCGGTCCTCGCGCACCAGCACCGTCCGATCGGCGGCGGAGCCGTCGCGGTCGTCGAGGCTCGGATCGAGCGCCACCAGCCGGAGGTCCCCGCACGGGCCGCTCCGGAGCACGTGGGCGATCACCGGCCGTCCCGACGTATCCAGACTCAGGGTGGGCTCGCCGGCGAATACCGAGTCCTGCGAGGTGCGCAAATGGGTGGCGCTGATCACCAAGTCGCCCGTCGCGCCGTCGACCAGGCTGTAGACGAGGCCGCGGGCGAATCGCAGAGTGCTGTCCTCGGCCCAGACGAGGTGGAGGTCCCCACCGCCGTCGACCGCGATCGACAGATCGCCGTCGATCGCCTCCCGACCGCCGAAGAGCGCATGGTCGGCCAGCTCGACGCCACCGTCGGGTCCCAGCCGGACGTGGCGCAACTGGCTGCCGCTGAAGAGGTCGACCCAGACCAAGTGCGCGCGGCCGTCGGCGTCGAGGGCGATCCGTGCGTCGACGCTGTGGATCGAGTCGGGCGCGGAGAGCTGCTGCTCGGGCCGTACGGCGAGGACGGCGGGGTCGGCCGCCGAGCCGTCCTGATCGTCGAGGGCCGGGTCGAGCAGGGTGTGGTAGACCTCCAGGCGTCCGGTGGTCCTGCCGTGCCAGATCACGTGGACCCGGCCGTCCGCCGCGACCGCCAGACGGGGATCGGAAAGCAGCGTGATGCCGCCGACGCGCGTGGCGGCGATGCGCACGCCGCCGTCGGCGTCGGCGAGGGCGTAGTAGACCCGGTCGCTCCCGTCCTCCTCCTTCCACACGGCGTGTATGCGGCCGTCGGGGCCGACCGCGATGCGCGGCGCCTCGGGGTCGGCGCCGGCGCTCGAGAGGGCGACCTGGAAGGGCCGGAGGTCGTCGTCGCCGTCCAGCGGATCGGTGCCGTCGAAACGCACCTCCTGGCCGTCGGTGGCGCCGCCGAGGTCGGAGTCGGCGACGAGCGCCTCGGTGCCGAAAGCGAGAGCCTCCTCACCGTCCGTGAGGCCGTCGCCGTCGCTGTCGGGGTCGCCGCCCTCGCTACGCTGCTCGTCATCGACGACCTCGGCCTCGAAGCCGTCGTCCAGTCCGTCGCCGTCGCTGTCGGGGCGGCTGGGCAGGATGCCCGTGAAGTCGAAGAGCTCCTCGCCGTCGCCGAGGCCGTCGCCGTCGCTGTCGGCCTCCAGGGGGTCGGTGGCGAAGAACTGCTCGAAGAGGTCCTCGAGGCCATCGCCGTCGCTGTCGTTGAAAGGCGAGTCGAAGCTCAAGGGATCGCTGCCGAGGACGACCTCGAAGCCGTCGAGCAATTGGTCGCCGTCGCTGTCTCCCAGGCGGGGCTCGGTGCCGAGGAGGACCTCCTCGGCGTCGCCCAGGCCGTCGGTGTCGAGGTCGGGCACGGCTGGAAGGTGCCAGGCCCCGCCATTGGGCGCAACGTCGAGACGCAGGTTCTCGACGAGGTCGGTGAAGCGTTCCTTGCGGACGGCCTCGGAGCCGAATCCGAATCCGTAGGCCATCACCGCCAGGTCGAAGGCGGAGTCGCCGCCGAGCAGCGCCAGTGGTATCTGGAAGACGAGGCTGTCGTCGTCGAGGATGGCGATCACCCCGGCGGGCACGAGCCCGAAGGCGAGCTCGATCTCGAGGTCGGTTCCCAAGCCCGTGGCCGCGTGAGGCGAAAGACGATCGATCGCCGAAGGCGCGCCGGTCGCGGGATCCTGGTCGAGGTCGAAAGCCAGGGTCGCCCATACCGAGGCGAGGTCAGGGGGCTCCGCGGCGAAGCGCAGGGTCACGCGCAGGAAGTCGAGGTGCTCCTCGACCGTCACGGCCAGGACGTCGAACCCGCCGTCGCCGAACCCGCCGCCCTTGACTTCGGCGCTTTCGGGGAGCTGAGCCGCGCCCCCGTCGCCGCCGCCTCCGCCCTCCTCCGGTGGTACGCCGTTGCAGGCGTAGGCGTCCGAGGGAGCGTCGAACGGTACCCACGTATCGACGCAGAGGTCGTAGAAGGTGAAGTCCCTCTGCTGCTCGAGGACGATCGTGCCCAGGTCGGTGGTGCCGGCCGGCACCGGCGCCACCAGGGCCGAGGAGCCGCGCGCCGGCCTGCCCTCGAGGACGGCCGTGGCGACGGCGTCGACGTCGCCGCGATCGCTGGGCACCCCGTCGAGGCGGAAGGCGCCGTCGGCCCCCGAGAGGACGCTGCCGAGGCCGGCGGGCAGCATCACGGCGGCGCCTTCGACCGGCAGCCCTCCGGCGTCGACCACCGTCCCGATCACGGACGTCGGCTCCGCCGGCACCACCGGATAGGTCCGCTCCAGGTCGCTGACGCCGCCGAGGCCGTCGAAGGCCGTGACCTCGATCGACAGGGCGTCGATTCCCTCGGGTACCTCGAGCTCGAGCTCGTAGGGACCCGCGGGCGCGAAGAAGAGCTCCTCGAAGTCTTCGCCGGGGCCGTAGTAGTCGAGCACGCGGAAGCGCACTTCCTCGACGCGCAGGTCGTCGGTGACCTCGGCGACGAAGCGGGCGATGCCGCCGGCCACCAGCGCCGTCCCCTCCGGCGGGCTCACGAGGTCGATCACCGGCGGCTGGTTGGGGAGGACCGGGAAGACGCCGCCGACCGTGGACTCGAGGCCGCCGTCGTCGCGGGCGGTCACCGAGATCGCCACCTCGGTGGCGGCGGCGGGCACCGAGTAGGGCAGGGCGTAGGGCGGCGACACGATCGGCGGCTGGTCGACGCCGTCGATGCGGAATACCACCTGCGTCACCTGGCCGTCGTCTCCGGCGAGGACGGTGAGCGTGACGTCGCTGCCCGCCACCAGGCTGCCGCCGGCCTCCGGGTAGACCAGCGTCACCGTCGGCGGCGCGTTGGCGGCCACCTGCAAGGTGCGGGAGTCGGCGGCGGCGAGCCCGAAGGCGTCGACGGCGACGGCCTCGAAGGTCACCGCGGGCACGCCTGCCGGCACCGTCGTCCCGACCTGCCACGGGGGCGCCGAGAGCCGGCCGACCTCGACGCCTTCGGTGAGGAAGATCACCTCCGCGACGTCGCCCACCACCTGCGCCTCGAGGGTCACCGGGCTGCCCGCCACCAGCAGGGTTCCGTGCGGCGGCGCCGAGAGATAGACGCGCGGCGGCACGTCCACGACGCTCACCGTCACCTCGGCCGAGCCCGCCTGGCGGCCGGCGACGTCCTGGCCCACGGCCCGCAGCCGCAGCGTGCCGGCGCCCGGCGGCGCCAGGACGTCGAAGCGGGCGGAGTCGCGACCGAAAACGCGCCCGGACGGGACGCCGTCGACCAGCAGCTCGAGGTAGGCCACGTCGCCGGGGAAGTCGCTCGCCGCCGTCACCTCGAAGGCCCGTCCGCTGGGAACTTGCTTGCCCGGCGTCGGTTTCACGATCGTCACCAAGCCCGAGGGCGTCGCCTGGACGTCGACGCTGCGCTCGGCGGCCTCCGAGAGCTGGCCGATGGCGTCCACGGCGACGGCGCCGACGGTGAGCGTCTCAGCCCCCACGTTGACCGGCACGTCGACGCGCCAGGGCGGCGCCGTCAAGGTGCTGAAGGGCAGGCCGTTCACCGAGACCTCGACGCGGTCGACCGCGTCGTCGTCCTCGGCGCGCAGGACGACGGCGGTCGCCGTTCCTTCGATCACCGGCGTTCCCGCGGCCGGCGCCAGGATCTCGACGGTCGGCCGCAGGTTGGGGAAGACGTCGATCGTCACCGGCTCGCTCGCCGTCTCGAGGCCGGCGAAGTCGACGGCCACGGCCCGTAGCACCGACTGGCCGACCGCCGACAATTGGATCGTGAGCTCGTAGGGCGGCTGGTAGGCCACGCCCACCTCCCGGCCGTCGAGCTCGAAGCGCACGGCGGCGACGCCGACGTCGTCGCTCGCCTGGGCGGCCAGGAGGAGGGAGGTCCGCTCGAGGCCGGACGTGTCGGGGAGGGGCTCGGTCAGCGCCACCTCGGGCGGCCGGCCCGCGAGGTCGAAGGTCCGGGCATAGCGGCCGATGTGCAAGCCTCCTTCCGCCCATGCCCCCTTGCCCAGGCTTTGGGTGGCGGCCAGGAAGACCACGCCGCCGCGCACGTCGATGCCGTGGCCGTTGTCGTCGCGCAGGCTCGGCGGTCCCGAGAAGTCGATGAAGCTGCTGAAGATCGGCCGGTCGCCGGCGAGGTCGAAGATCGGCACGGCGTTGACGAAGAAGTAGTCGACCGCGAACAGCCGGCCGCGCTCGAAGGCGAGGTCGGGCACGCCGAAATCGTTGCCGCCGGCGCCCACCACCGCCGGCGTCGCGGGGACCGACAGGTCGATCACCTTGACGCCGCCGAGCGAGCCCCAGCCGTCGGCCACGTAAGCGCGCTCGCCGCGCAGCACCAGGTCGCTGGCCCGCGAGCGCCCGCCAAGCCGGGTGTGGGTATTGCCGACGACGGCCGGCGCGGCCGGATCGGAAACGTCGACGACGAAGATGCCGCCCCCGCCGCTCGCCACCACCGCCAGCCCGCGCTCGAGGTCGAGGTCGACGCCCACCGAGGTGCCGGCGAGGGCAAGCTCGCCCATCAGGGCCGGCCCGGCCGGATCGGAAACGTCGACGATCGCCAGCCCCTCTCCGTTGGCCACGTAGGCGCGCTGGCCACCGAGCGCCAGGTCCCAGGAGAACCCCCCGAGGGGCAGGAGCGCCACTTGCCGGGGCTCGGCGGGCGTGCCGACGTCGACGACGGCGAGGCCTCTATTGCCGCCGGCGACGAAGGCGTGGGCACCCATGAGGCGCACGTCCTGGGCGATGCCCGCCGGAGCGCTGCCGACGATCGCCGGCGCCTCGAGGTCGGTGACGTCGACCACCACCAGGCCGGCGGCGCCGGCGGCGACGTAGGCGTGCGCGCCCGCCACCCGCACGCCGTTGGCCGAGCCGGGGATGGGCAGGAACGACAGGGCCACCGGCGTGAAGACCTCGACCGTGATCACGGAGTCGCCCGAGCGTCCGCCGCACGAGGCCGTGACCGTGGCCGTCCCCTCGGCTCCGGCGAAGACCTGCCCGGGCTCGGGGCCGAAGCTCGCCACCGTCAGGTCGCTCGAGGCGTAGGCGGTGCCGTAAGGCCCGGCGGTCACGTCGAGCTCGTTGCCGTCGATCAGCTCGGCGATCACCCGCAACCGGCGAAAGGCCTCGGTGTCGACGGTGTTGAAGACGATCGTCATCGCCGCCGGCTCGACCCTCAGCGCGGCCATGGCCGCGGCGAGGTCGAAGCTCGCGGGATCCAGAGGATCGCTGCCGACGGTGACCTCGAGCCCGTCGGAGAAGCCGTCGCCATCGGTGTCGAAGCGCCGCGGGTCGGTGCCGGCCAGGCCCGGCTCCGGGCCGTCGAGGAGGCCGTCGCCGTCGCTGTCGGGGTCGAAGGGGTCGAGGCCGGCGAGGAATTCCTCGAGGGTGGTGAGCCCGTCGTCGTCGGGGTCGAGGCCGGCGTCGCCAGGGTCGAGGGGGTCGAGGCCGTTCGCGAGCTCCCAGTCGTCGGGAAGGCCGTCGCCGTCCTGGTCGGGGAGGTCGACGACGCTGAGGCGCAGGAAGGCGGCGGCACCCTCGTTGGAGGCGCTCACCAGCGCCGCGCCGGGACCGACGGCGGTGGCGATGCCGTCGGGATCGACGCTCACCACCGCCGGATTGCTGGTGGTGAAGCTGGTGCCGGCCAGGCGCGCGCTGACGTCGGCGCGGCTGCCGTCGGGATAGAAGGCGGTGGCCCGCAGGGGCAGGGCCTGGCCCAGGGCCTGGAGCTCGCCCAAGGCGGCCTCGAGCGTCAGGCGCTCGGGCACCGGAACCGGCTGGTCGAAACGGATGTCGCTGACCTGCACCACGCCGTCGGCCGGGACGTCGACCAGGTCCGAAGCCCCCGAGGTGACGACGCCGTCGCGCACGCAGGTGGCGCGCAGGCGCAGCAGGCCGAAGTTGGCCGGCGTGTTGGGCATCACCCACACGCCGTGGGCGTCCACCTGGGCGGTGCGGTTGAGGGCGCTGACCACGCAGCTCTCGTCGAGTTGGGCGGCCGCGGGAGCGGCCAGAGCCGCGGCCACGAGCAGGGCGACGAGGAGTGCCCGCGGCGGGCTCGGCGAGCAGCGGAAAAGAGGACGACAGGTATCAAGGCTCGGGGTGGTCATCAGCTTGCGCCTCGTGGTGGGTCTCGGCTCTTCGAATCCGATCAGGGTCGGCGCCGGAAGGCCCTTTCTCTTTCCCGGATCCAGGACGGAGTATCGTCGAAGCCGAGCTCGGCCAAACGCTCGCGGCTGAAGCCGTGGCTACGCAGGAGGAAGGCGATCTGCCGCCCCTTCGACCAGTCGGACGCCTGGAGCCGGAGGCCGTATTCGATCAACCGGTCCAGGCTTTCCGGAGTGCCGAGCTCGGCCAGCGTCTCGGTCGCCCAGCGGTGGAGCCGCCCGTGGGGGTTGGGGTCGGGCCGGTAGAGAGCCTGGGTCAGGCCTTTGACGGTATCCTCGCAGTCGCGGAGAGCGGCGATCTGGTGCCGGCAGAGGACGATCTCGTCTCGGCTGTAGTCGAGAATCGGCTCGATTACCCCCCAGGCTTCCTCCACCCCCCGCCGGCACAGCTCTTGGGCGGCCCAGTAGCGCACGCGGTAGTAGAAGGTGAAGGGGAGCTCGCCGCGGGCGGCGGCGATCAGCAGGCTGCCTTCCCAGGCAGGATCGGTCGCTGCTTCGAGCTCCTTCCGCCAGAAGGCCAGCTCGGCGTCGGGCCGAACGCTTGGATCGTCGGTGCTGTCCGTGCTGCCCGCGGCAGCGGGCGCGGCGGCGAGGCGGGCGAGGCTTTCACGGGCCTCGTCCATGCCCGTCGTCCGGTCTTCAAGGAGATCGATGGCCCACTGGCGTGAGGTCGTCTCCAGCTTCGAATCGCGTGCCTTCGCCTCGAGGAATTGGAGCACCGCTCCCGCGCTTCCATCGAGCCGCGCCAGCTCTACCTCGAGCGCAGCGATCTCCAAAGTCTTCCCTGGTGGGGTTACGGCTGGCAGCACCGCTGCCCGGCTCGTGGCGACGAGCAGCAGGAGCGCCGCTCTGGCGGCTTTGGATTCCATCCGTCTCATGGGTCATCCGAGTAGTCGAAGGCGTCCATCTCATGAGCCCAACTGACGAAGTGGGGCTCCTTGGGCCTGTCGAATACGAGGTCTCCTTGGTAGGAGAGTGTCTGTCGCGTTTTCGTGATGTCGATGTCGCAGACCGTGCGATCGTCGGCCGTATCTAACAGATAATCGCTCGGCGCAAGGGGCACGACGTCCACCAGCCCATCCTGATCGTCGCTGTTGGAATAGAAGCCGTCCTGGTTGTCGTCGGTGCCCAGGGGCTGGTAGAGCAACCACCACTGGTAGCCGTGGCGGCCTTCGTGAAGCATCGTGGAAGTGAAATTCTTCCTGTAGAGAAAGCTGCAGACTTGGAGGGCGACGCCGTCGATCCGCATGGAGTTCTCGTGAGGATCTATGCGGATGATGCTCGTCGGCTGCCCCGGGGTGGCAAGGTTCTCGGCATCGCGATTGTCGTCCGGGAGGACTGCCTGCTCGTAGGCGATGATGCTGTCGAAAACAGGATCGCCCTCACCGAGGAGATCGCGCGCTCGCGCCTCGACCCAATCGTAGGTGCCGTCGCGCCACCTGGGATCGATCTGCCCAGAGGTGACCCACTGCTCGACACTCAGCGGGCCGCCGCGAACTTCGTAGTCGCCGCGGATGGTGATGCGCGCCGGCGCCGGAGGCTGATCGCCGTTGGGCGGGGCAAGGGATTTGGCGGTGAAGCGCGCCTCGCCGGCGGTGAACTGGGCACTCGAGGGCAGCATGGCGCCGTGCTCGGTATTCTTGCTGTAGACCCTGTAGACCATGGTGTCCTCTTCCACCACCGGCAGTGTCTCGTTGAAATCGGTGTAGACGTCGCCGGTGTCCGTGCGGATGGCGGAGGCCTTGATCTTGGCGTCCTCGGTGTACTTGCCGTCGGTGCTGATGGTGATGTCGCCGTCGATCGCGAGTGTGATCTCCACCTTGAAGAGCTTCACGTCAAAGTTATCGTCCTTGCGCTCCTTGGTGCAGGGATGACAGATCGCCTCGGCCTTGCCCCGGAAGTGCCCGGGCCGTGAGTATTCCCATTCCTTACAGTAGACACGAGTGTCGTCGGGCTCGAGGTCGCAGAGCTCGGCCGTGAGGACGACGCCCTCGCCGGTATCGAGCTTGACCTCGAGATTGGGGCAATTCTCGGCCTTGACCCGGGCGATCAGCAGCACGTCCTTGTCTTTCACAAACTCGCCTTCGAACGGATCCTCGTTGTTGGCGGTCGCCTCCACCGAGAGGATCTTGCGCTCGACCGCCTGGTCGCAGGGCCCTCCGTCCTCCGAGCAGCTCTTGATTTTGCAGGGATCGTCCTGGACGCAGGAGCAGGCCTTGAGGTTCGCGAACAGGTCGAGCGCCGGCTCGCCGACGCTCTGGGCGGCGCAGCCGGGCACGCACTGGCTGCCGTCGCAAATCTCACACGAGGTGCAGTCGTGGGGAGTGCCCGAGGCGGTCGGATTGCCGCCGCAGTGCCACCCGGCCTTGACGATGCCCACGCCGGGATTGGAGGTCACCCTGAGGCCGTCCTCCGAGACCGTCGCCGGGCCGATGCCGACGAAGCTGCCCAGGTCGTGGTCGAAGGAGTAGAGCTCGGTGACGGCGCCCGGCGGCAGCCCGTCGACGTTGGGCATGGCGAGCCGCGCCGGCGGCTCGAAGACGGCCCCCGCCGGTTGCACGGTGACGATGAAGCGCGGCTGCTGGGCGAAGGCCGGGCTCATGGGCACCTTGTCGGGGTGGACCGAGGTGACGCTGACCACCCCCTCGCGGGAGCCGTCGGGGAAGGTCACCGAGCCGGGAGCGATCTCGAGGGCGAAGCCCGGCACCTCGGGGAGGGTCAGGGTGCCGCCGGTGGTGGCGCTCACCCGCCGCCCGCGCTCGACGTCGATCGGCAACAAGTACAGCGGCCGGCGCACGCCGTTGACGCGGCCCGGCACGTCCATGATGAGGAACTCGAGGCGCGGCCAGGTGCCCGCCCGGGGGGTGGTGTCGCCGTTGACGTGGAGCAGCACCAGGCCCGGCGGCGCCGGCGCCAGGCGGAAGTAGCCGCCGGCGTCGGTGTGGGTGAAGAGCGGCGTGCCGGGCAGCCAGACCATGGCCCCGGGCACCGGCTGGTCGGCGTTGTCGAGCACCACCCCTTCGATCGCCGTGTCGGCGACGCGGCCGGCGGCCCGCCCGGTGGCGACGAAGGCGGCGAAGACGCCGTCGTCGCCGCCTTCGATGCGCGCCTCGACCACGTTGTTGGCGACGCCGTCGTCCTCGCCGAGGGTGAGCGCCGCGCTCGCCCGCCCCGAGGGGTCGGTGACGGTCACGAAGGTCGTTTCGCCGTCGGCGAAGCGGCCGCCGCCGCGCACCACCTCGAAGCGTACGGGCACGCCTGCGAGGCGGTTGAAGCCGGCGTCGAGCACCGCCGCCACCAGCGGGAAGCTCAGGCGCTGGCCGGCGACGTCGGTCTGCTGATCGCCGGTCTCGACCACGATCAGGACCGGTGCGCCGGTCTCGGCGCCGGCGGCGAGGACGACGCCGGCGTAGCCCTCTGCCGTGGCCTCGACCCGCTGGTTGCCGAGGCCGGCCCGGCCGCCGAGGGTGAAGCTCGCGGCGGCACGGCCGGCGCCGTCGGTGACGACGGAGAGCCGGCGTGCGCCGGCGCCGAGGTGGCCGTCGTTGCCGAGGACGCGGAAGGTGACCTCGACGCCGGCCACGGGCGCGCCGCCGGCGTCGCGCGCTTCGACGACCAGGGGCTCGGGGAGGGGGGCGCCGATGACCGCCGATTGGCCATCGCCTCCCACCGCCGCCAGGTGGGGCCCCTCGGGGGCGCCGCGCACCACCCGGACGGTGGCGCGGCCGACGTTGCCGCCGGCGTCGACCGCGACGGCCTCGAGCAGGTTCTCGCCCGGCGCCAGGGGCACGCCCTCGGCGAGGAAGCTGCGGTTGCGCACCTGGGCCGGCACGCCGGCGACGGTGACCGTCGCATCGGTGCCGGTCGCCGAGCCCGCCACCAGGTCGTTGACCAGGCCGGCGACGCTCACCGCCGCGGCGCCGACGCGGGCGCCGTCGATGGGCAGCTCGATGGCGATGCGCGGCGGCGTCGCGTCGCGGGCGAGGCTGACGCTGGCGGCGCCGGTGAGACCGCCGGCGGCGTCGGTGGCGAGAGCGGTGAGGATGGTCATGCCCTCACCCACCGGCACGCCGACCGCGAGCCAGCTCTCGCCGTCGACCGCCGCCGCCACGCCGGCGACGGTCACCGGCGTGCCGGCGGGCGCGACGGTGCCCGTCACGTCGACGGTCGCGGCGCTCACCAGGGAGCCCGAGATCGGCGAGGTGATCGACACCTTGGGCGGGCTCAGACGGGTGATCTCGATCGTCTCGGAGGCGACGTTGCCCGCCTCGTCCGTGGCGGTGACGAGGATCTGGTTGACGCCCTCGGCGAGCGCCACCTCGGCGGTGAAGCGCGTGAGGTATTTGCGCGTCGCCTCGGTGCCGGCGACGCGCACGGAGACGATGTCGGAGCCGTGGCCGGAAGCCGTGCCTTCGACGGTCACGGTTGCCCGATTGGTGATCGCTCCGGCGCGCGGCTCTCTCACCTCGATGACGGGGGGAGCCGTGTCGACGGTCACGCGCAAATGCACGTAGACGCTGCGGCCCAGACCGTCGGTGGCGCTTACGGAGAAGCCGTAGCCGCCGTCCTCGAGGGTCAGGGTGTGGCTGAAGGCGCCGTCGACGACCGTGGCCGGCTCGCCCGAAACCCTGACGGAGGCGCCGACGTCGTCGCTGACTGTGCCGGCGACGACCACCTCATTGCTGTTCAGATAGGCGTCATTCGCCGGTTCGGTGACGGTGAGGGCGGGTGGCTGGAGATCGACGCGGAAGGCGTGCTCGGCGGTCGCGACGTTCGCGTGGCGGTCGGCGACCGAGACGTCGATCCGGTGGAGGCCGGAGGCGAGCTCGCCCTGCTGGCACCAGGCGGTCCGGTTGTTGACCGTGCAGCCGGCGGTGACGTCGGCGCCGTCGAAGAGAACGCGCACGCTCGCCAGGTCGACGCCGGTCTCCTCATCGAAGTAGCTGACCTTCACCAGAGGTGGCCTCACGCCGATCCGTGACAAGACCCGTCGCCAAGCGGCAGGGATACATCTAAAGCTCCTCGTCGGACGATATCAAGCCTGATCCGGCGTAGCGCCCGCGGGCCTTCTCTCCGCCCGAGGGACTCGGCGCTCTGAGGACAGTATACGCCGAACAGGGCACGCACGTTTGGGACAGGCGAGGCGTTCGATGCCTTCGATCATTTCGAGGAGCAGGCCGCCTCCTACAACCTGAAACCCTGATTCGCCCGGCTCGACGACCGGGCCGACTTCACGGGGGATGCTCGAGGGTCCGACCTCCCGCGGAGCCCATCTTCAAGAGTCCGATTCTGGCGGTGCAGTTTGACGGTGTTTGGCCTGGGTTGATCCATTCGTGGGCAGAGTGGAACCTTGAGTCATGAACGCTTCGCGACGGCCGCCTCGAGCGCCGCCACGTCGATCTTCGCCATCGTCATCATCGCCTCCGTGCGTCCGCCCGGCCCGCGATGGGAGCGGTGTCGTATAGGATCGGTCTCCCAGGAGGGGACCATGTCCGCTATCGAGAGTCCGGTCGCCCGCACGCCCGAGTCGCCCGCGAACCAGTGAGCCGCGTTGCGGTACGATCTCGTGCCGTTTCGATCCACTCATGAACGGCGCTGATCACAGGCGCTACCGGAGACCCCTCATGGCCAAGCCGACCCAGCAAACGAGCCCCGACGACGAGATCCCCCGCGACGTCGTCCTCCTCTGCCGCGCCTTCGCCTCCTGCCTCGACGACCTCAACAAGGTCCAGCAGCAGCAGATGGAGGGCATCGTCGACATCGTGGTGGAGATCCTCGAAGCGGCCCGCGAGATCTGCGGCGAAGAGGCGTCCGCCGACGCGAACGACGCAGCCGGCAAGCTCAAGCCGGTCGCCGAGGAGCTCGAAGCCGTGCTCGAGAAGCAGGCCAAAGCCGCGAAGTCCGCGGGCCAGGCGGCCCAGGAGGCGCTCGCGAAGGCCGCCGCCCCGGACAGCCTGGAGCCTCAGCAGCCGGTCCTGGAGCTCGTGAAGGCGATCACCCAGGCGCTCGGCAAAGCCGCCGACAACGCCGTCCAGGTCCAGCACCAGGGCGCCGTGATTTTCCAGGCCGCGGTGACCCAGGGCGTCTCGACGCTCTACTCCCTCGCCACGGCCTGCATCGCCAAGGACGCCCGGAAGAAGTGACCCGTCAGGACGTCCGCCACGCCCTGCGTCTCCACCTCAAGCACTCCGTGCTGACCGCCACCGTCGTCGTGACGCTGGCGCTCGGGATCGGCGCCAACACGGCGATCTTCACCATCGTCAACGCCGTCCTCCTGCGGCCGCTCGACTATCCCGAGCCCGGACGGCTGGCCCGTCTCTACCAGACCTACGAGAGCCTGCGGACCTCGCCCAATCCGCGTCTCCGGCGGATCTGGAACCGCCTTGGGGTGTCGTACCTCAACGCCCTCGACTACCGGCAGGCGAGCCGCACGGTGGCGGGAATCGGGCTCTACACGGAGCAGCGCGTGACCTTCCTGGGCGGCGGCGAGCCCGAGGAGGTCGAGGCCGTTGCCGTCGACGCCGATCTTTTCGCGACGCTCGGCGTCGTGCCGTCGCTGGGCCGCACGTTCGCGCCGGCCGAGGTCGAGCGCCGCGAGCGCCTGGCCGTCCTCAGCCACGACCTCTGGCAACGGGTCTACGGCGGCGATCCGGCAATCCTCGAGCGGACGCTCTCCCTCGACGGCGAGCCCTATTCCGTGGTGGGCGTGATGCCGTCCGGCTTCCACGTCGGCGAGGGCCGGCGCGACCGCCTGTGGACGCCCCTCGCCCTCGAGGAACGGGACCTCCGGGAGCGCGACGACCAGCGCCTGAGCGCCGTCGTGCGTCTCGCTCCCGGCGCCACGATCGACGCCGCGCGCGAGGAGCTAGAGCAGGTGGCCGCCGGGCAGGCCGAGGCCCATCCGGACACCAACGACGGCGTGGGCGTGCGGCTCCGGCCGCTGCACGACGCGGTCGTCGGCGACAGCCGTCCGATCCTGACGCTGCTCATGGCGGCGGCCGCGTTGGTGCTGGCCCTCGCCTGCGTCAACGTGGCGCAGCTCCTGCTGGCGCAGGCGGGCGCGCGCCGGGGGGAGCTGGCGATCCGGCTCGCCCTCGGCGCCAGCCGCGGACGCCTTGCCGCCACGCTGCTCACGGAGAGCCTGATCCTGGCGTCCGCCGGCGGCGCCCTGGGTCTGCTGCTCGCCGTCTACGGCCGGCGCGCGCTGCTCGCCTGGATCGGCGCCGAGCTGCCGCGCACCGACGCCGTCGCGGTCGACGGCCGGGTGCTCCTCTTCACCCTCGGCGCGAGCCTGGCCGCGGCGCTCGCGTGCGGCTTGCTTCCGGCGTTCTCGAGCTCCGCCGCGGCCGCGGTCCACCAGCTCCGGACCGGCCCGGCGCCTCGCCGCCGCCTGCTGGCGCACGGCGGCTTCGTGGTGGCCGAGATCGCCCTGTCGCTGATGCTGGTGGCCGGCGCCGCCCTCCTCGTCCACAGCTTCCTGCGTCTTGCGGCCGTCGACCCCGGCTTCCGCGTCGCCGGCCTGTTGGTGCAGGACGTGCGCCTGCCGTCCTGGCGCTACCCGGACGAGCAGCGGCGGCAGGAATTCACGAACCGCCTGCTCGAGCGTCTAGCGGCCGTGCCGGGCGTGCGCTCGGCGGCCCTCACGACGAAGCTGCCGTTCGCCGGGCCGTCGCTGGTGGCGGGCTTCCGGCTCCCCGACGACGCCGAGGGCGAGGACTGGACCCAGGGACGCAGCGCCACGATGACGTTCGTGACGTCCGGGTACTTCGCGACCCTGGGGATTCCCTTGCTTCAAGGAGAAGCGTCAACCGGCGAGGGCGAAGCCTTCGCCGGCGAGCGCGAGGTGGTCGTCAACGAGACCTTGGCGAGGGCGGCCTGGCCCGGTCGGAGCCCGGTGGGCCGCGAGGTGATCATGGCCGACGAGACGCACAGGGTGGTGGGCGTGGCGGCCGACGTCCGCCACGACGGGACCGCGAACGAGCCCGGAGCGCTGATGTACCAGCCGTGGCGCCAGCTCGCCGCGTGGCCGGCGGCGGGCGGCACGGTGACGGCGGTGCTGGACGTCGAGGGCGAGCCGATGCTCCGCGCGGCGGACGTGAGACGCGCGCTGCGCGAGCTCGACCCGTCGCTGCCGGTGCCCGCGGCGACCACCATGGAGCGTCTGATGGCGGACTCGCTAGGCACTCCCCGCGCGCGCACCTCCCTGGTTTCCCTGCTGGCGGCGCTGGCGCTGGCGCTGGCGCTCGTCGGCACCTACGCGGTGACCAGCTTCACGGTGGGCCAGCGGGTGCGCGAGATCGGGGTGCGCATGGCCCTGGGCGCCGACGCCCGCCGGGTGCGCGCGCTGGTGCTCGGCCGCGCCCTGGCGCAGGCGGCGGCGGGGATCGCGCTCGGCACGGCCGGCGCGCTCGCTCTCGCGCGCCTGCTCGAAGGCCAGCTCTACGGCGTCGCGGCCACCGATCCACCGACGCTGG
>DASWIG010000798.1:0-1684 GCA_036397835.1 Thermoanaerobaculia bacterium | reverse complement strand
CGTTTTTTGAGTGGGGCCGGCCTCAGGCCGGGGAGCGAGCGGCCATCGGGCGCTCGATCCAGCGCAGATACGAGAGGGTCCATGCGCCGGAGACGTAGGTCTGCACGATCCCGCCCATCACGATCAGGACCGGCAAGTAGGCCAGGACGCACAGAGCCGTCAGCGCAATGCCGGCCGTCTGGACGTCGCCTTGAAGAAGAATTCCTGTGACGATCGGCACCAGAGCTGCCAGGAACGGCAGCGCCAGGACCGTTTGGACGACGACGGACCCGAGAATCAGGATCAAGGCCATAACCAGCACCGGTCCGAGGTTGGCCCGGATCACCTCCCATGCCCGGCGCAGCGAATCGGCGATGCCTCTGCCCTCGACCACAATCGCCATCTGAGTGAACTGAAGGTACACGGGGATGGCCAGGCCAAACAGCACGAGCAGGGGCACGAGCAGGCAAAGCAAAGGCAGCAAGCAGGATAACGCGAGGCCCCCGGTAAGGACCGCCGCCGCGATCCCGGGGATTAGCAGGATCAGGACGGCGAGGAACACGCCCAGGCCGATGATCAACTGAACGGCGAGCAGGCGCCAAAACCGCTGAACCCCGTGTTGGAAGGCCTCGCCGAGAGTGAGGATGGCGTTCTGATCCGCCTTGTGGAACGCGGCGATCAGGCCGCCCTGGCCGATCACGCCCAGGGCCAGGAAAAGGATCGAAAGCAACACCAGGATGAGGATCGCGACGGCGAGGACGATCCAGAAGGTCTCGTTCTCCATCAAGCGCTGGAACGCCTGGTCGGCGCCGCGCATCTGGCGCTGATCAATGTTGTAGCTGGAAAAGTTGCCCCCACTGCCGCCGCCTCGACCGCCGCCGCTGCAGCTGGCCAGGATCCCCAGGAGCCACCAGGCCTTGTTGCGCCATGTGATTTGCCACGTCCGTTTCAAAATGCCGCCGTAGTCCACCGTTCACCCTCCACTCGTGACGTAGCGTGCCGTCATTCCCATTCGATGGTCGCCGGGGGCTTGCTGGTCACATCGTACACCACCCGGTTGACCCCCGCGACTTCGTTGACGATTCGGTTGGCCGTCCTGGCCAGCACGTCCGAAGGCAGGCGGGCCCAGTCCGCCGTCATGTAGTCCGAAGTGCTCACGGCCCGGAGGGCCACGACCTCGGCGTAGGTCCGCTGGTCGCCCATCACACCGACCGAGCGGACCGGGAGCAGGACGGCGAAGGCCTGGTCGGCCCGGGCCGCTCCGTCGCCGGAGGTAGATCCCAGCCATCCGGCGGTTCGGAGCTCTTCCAGGAAGATCCGATCGGCCGCCCGCAGCGTCTCCAATCGCGAGAAGGTGACCTCGCCCAGGCAGCGCACCGCCAGACCGGGTCCGGGAAACGGCTGCCGCCAAACGAGGTGGCCAGGCAGGCCGAGGGCTTCACCGACCGCTCGGACTTCGTCTTTGAAAAGGTCGCGCAGCGGCTCGACGAGCTCGAAGCCGAGGTCGGCCGGAAGACCGCCGACGTTGTGGTGGGTCTTAATGCGGTCGGCGATGCGTCCATCAGCGCGGCTGGACTCGATGACATCAGGGAAGATGGTGCCCTGGACCAGGAATCGCGGCCGGCCCTGGCGGGCGGCCTGCTCTTCGAATACCCGGATGAACCGCTCCCCGATGACGCGGCGTTTGGCCTCCGGATCGGTGACG
>DASWIG010000797.1:0-3810 GCA_036397835.1 Thermoanaerobaculia bacterium | reverse complement strand
GCTGAACTGCACGTCCTTCTCGTCGGCATGGTGCGGCGCGTGGTCGCTGGCGATGGCGTCGACGGTGCCGTCGGCGATGCCCTCCAGGAGGGCCTCGACGTCCGCCGGCGCGCGCAGCGGCGGCTTCATCTTCGTCGACGTGGAGAAGCCGCTCGCCAGCACCTCGCGGTCGGTCAGCAGCAGGTGGTGCGGCGCCACCTCGCAGGTCACGCGCACGCCGCGCCGCCGCGCCTCGCGCACCATGGCCAGGCTGCGCGCCGTCGACAGGTGGGCCACGTGGTAGCGGCCGCCGGTGTCCGCGGCGAGCAGCAGGTCGCGCGCCACCATCACGTCCTCGGCGAGGCCGGGGATGCCGGGCAGGCCGAGGCGGGTCGAGATCTCGCCTTCGTGCATCACGCCGTCGGCGGTCAGGTCGAGGTCCTCGGCGTGCTGGATCACCGGCAGGTCGAAGTGCTGCGCGTGGTACAGCGCGCGCCGCATCAGGGCCGCGTTCATCACCGGCAGGCCGTCGTCCGACACCGCGACCACCCCGGCCTCCGCCATCTCGCCGATCTCGGCCAGCTCCGCGCCCTTCATGCCGCGGCTGATGGCGCCGATCGGGTAGACGCGGGCGTAGGGATGGCGCGCGGCCTCGCGCAGGATGAGCTCGGTGACCGCCTTGTTGTCGTTGACCGGGTCGGTGTTGGCCATGCAGGCGACCGCGGTGAAGCCGCCCGCCGCCGCCGCCCGCACCCCGGTCGCCACCGTCTCCTTGTACTCGAAGCCCGGCTCGCGCAGGTGCACGTGGACGTCGATCAGCCCCGGCGTCACCACCAGGCCGCGGGCGTCGATCACCTCGTCGCCGGCGGCGGGCTCGGCGTGCTCGTCGAGACGGGCCACGACGCCGTCCTCGATGACCACGTCGAGCTCGGCGTCGATCCCCTGGCGCGGATCGACCACCCGTGCGCCTTGCACGATCCTCCGCGTCACGGTTCTCTCCTCCGCTGCGCTCCGGAACCCTCACCCTTCATTCCCTGGCCCCCAGCAGCAGGAAGAGCACCGCCATGCGCACGGCGACGCCGTTGGCCACCTGCTCGAGGATCACCGAATAGGGGCCGTCGGCCACGTCGCTGGCGATCTCGACGCCGCGGTTCATCGGGCCCGGGTGCATCACGATCACGTCGTCCTTGGCGCGCTCGAGGCGCTGCGCCGTCAGGCCGAAGAGCTTGAAGTACTCGCGGACCGAGGGGAATATACGCTTCGAATGACGCTCGAGCTGGACGCGCAGCATCATCACCACGTCGGCGTCCTCGACCGCTTCGTCGAGGCTGTAGCACACCTTGACGCCCAGCGTCTCCATGGCCACCGGCATCATGATGCGCGGCCCGGCCACCGTGACCTCGGCGCCCATCTTGGTGAGGAGCTGCACGTTCGAGCGCAGCACGCGGCTGTGCAGCACGTCGCCCACGATCGCCACCTTGAGGCCGGCGAGGCGCCCCTTGCGGCGGCGGATCGTGAAGGCGTCGAGCAGCGCCTGGGTGGGGTGCTCGTGGGCGCCGTCGCCGGCGTTGACCACGCCGGCGGCAATGCGCCGGGCCAGCATGTGCGGCACCCCCGGGTGCTCGTGGCGGATCACCACCAGGTCGGGCGCCATCGCCTGCAGGTTGAGCGCGGTGTCGATCAGCGTCTCGCCCTTGGAGATCGACGAGCCCGAGGTCGAGACGTTGATCGAGTCGGCCGACAGACGCTTCTCGGCCAGCTCGAAGCTCGAGCGGGTGCGGGTCGAGGCCTCGAAGAACAGGTTCACCACCGACTTGCCGCGCAGCGTCGGCACCTTCTTGATCGGGCGCTGCGCGACCTCGCGGAACGACTCGGCCGTGTCGAGCACGAGGGCGATCTCCGCCGGCTCGAGCTCGGCGATGCCGAGGAGGTCCTTGCGCGTCCAGCGCGTCTCGTCCGTCGCGCTCATCCCTCTTCCTGGGTCCGTTCGAGCTCCGTCTGTTCGAGGATGTGCACGTAATCGCCGCCGTCGGTGGCCTCGAAGCCGACGTCCACGACCTCGGCGCGGGCCGTGGGCACGTGTTTGCCCACCACGTCGGCCTGGATCGGCAGCTCGCGGTGGCCGCGGTCGACGAGCACCGCCAGGCGCACGGCGCGCGGGCGTCCGTAGTCGTTGAGCTCGTCGAGGGCGGCGCGCACCGTGCGGCCGGTGTAGAGCACGTCGTCGCAGAGCACGACGACGCAGGCGTCGATCGGCGAGGGCAGCCGCGTCTGCTTGACCTCGGGCTGCGGACGCGCCGAGAGGTCGTCGCGGTAGAGGGTGATGTCGATCGTCCCGAAGAGCGGCCGTTTGCCCTCCATGCGCTCGATCTCGTCGGCGAGGCGCTCGGCCAGGGGCACGCCGCGGGTGTGGATGCCCACCAGCATGAGCTGCTCGAGGTCGCGGTCGCGTTCGAGCAGCTCGCCCGCCATGCGGCGGAGGATGGGGCGCATGCCTTCGGCGTCGAGCACCTCGCGCTTGAAGGCGAGGGATGGGTGCGACTTGGCCGTCATGGGGGCTCCGGGGCGGGATGGTACGTGGGGTCGGGGGTCTTGTCAACGTCCTGGTGTTCCCCCCGCAGCGGCGGGTCGCGAGCGCGCCGCGTGGCTGGTCCAGGGCATGCTAAGATGTGACTGGCCCGCCAGGAGATGTGGGGCGGCCTTTCGGACGTCCAGGAGACGAAGATGACGCAGAGACGCGAGATCCTACGAGACGTCCCACTCGAAGACTTGAAGGCTCATCCGGAGATGGTCGTGGACCTCCTCTCGGGCGACGAAGACGTCTCCGTCGTCTTGGAGAAGCGAGGCGAGACGGTGCGCCTGGGAGCGCTGAAGAGCTATTCCAGGGAGGCGGTTCGGATCGCTGCCGAGGCCCGCGCCGAATTCGCGGAGATGAAGCGTCAGGGATACACTCGTGAAGACGCCATAGCAGACCTTGAGGTCTTTCGGCGTGAGCTCTCCAAGAGAGTAGAGTGACGAAACCTGCGACGGCTCTCGGAGAGCTACTCCCTGACAGAACAGCGCTTTAGGCGGCGACGTCCAAAATTCCACTGGTTGCCCGCGAGCGACGCGACCCCATCGATCTGTGTCCAGTCGCCGACGAGACCGAACACGGTATGCTCGATCGAGCAATCTAGGACGTTGCCCTCCCAGTGGTATTCCGCCCATGCTGGATACACCTCAAGATCCATGGGTTCCGAATCGCCGCGCGACCAGATCGCTCGCCAGGAGTCGGGGTACTTATCATTGACGCCGTCAAATCGTTGGACGATGGACGGGAGCACTGAGAGCCTCTCAGATAGAAGTTTCGTGAGAGCTTTGGTTGCATAGTCACGCATACGCCGGTTCGGCGACGTAAAGGTCCAAATAACGGTCACTGCCGCGAGCTCAGCTACTTCGTCGGGGCAATCGGGATGAGGGCTTCGGGCCGACCAACGAATGAGCCGGTCGAGCGCTCCGTCGCCGTCGAGCGCAAAGTAGGTCGGGATGGACCAAACAACGTCGCGTCCAGGCATCGACAACCGCTTGAGGATCTTATGCAGCGCCTCTGCGTTCAAGAGGTGTCCCGGTAGAGGCGCGACCGCCAGGAGCGTCTCTAGCACAATCGGCGTCAAGTCCGGCGATCGGCGATGGACCTGCGAAAGAAGCTCACGCCTGCCACCCCCACTGCACGCCGTTGCGCAGAGTCACGTACCATTCGAGTCCGCCGTCCGGGCTTCCTGTCTTGACCAGGACGGCACCTGCGGGTGTTGGATCGCGCCACTGATAGCACAGCTCCTCGAACGCCTGATC
>DASWIG010000796.1:0-44077 GCA_036397835.1 Thermoanaerobaculia bacterium | reverse complement strand
CCGGCCGCCGAGGAGCCGTTGCCGTTGGTCGACCAGAAGACGAAGTCGCAGATCGTCAGCCCGATCACCGGAGCCAGGTCCTGGTAGGCGCCACCGCTGGGAAGCTGCATCACGTAGGCCTTGGAGGCGTTGTAGACGATGCGCTTCTCGAAGCCCTCGACGTTCAGGACCTGCATCTCGACGACGTAGCTGCGGCCGCGCTCGTCGCGGCACTTGACGTCGACGGCCGAGAGCTTCATCTCCGGCAGCGGAGGCGCCTGCTCGGGGGGCAGGTAGGTGACGTCTTGAATCCGGTGCTCCCCGTCGAGCTCGAGCAGGTGGTTCAAGAGCGCGACGAGGAGGTGCTTGTTGGCCTCGGTGCCGAAGATCCGCTTGAAGACGAAGTCGGTCGTGGGGTCGGCGAAAGTGGCGAACATGCTCTTTGCAGTCTACCACAGGCCTACCTGAGACCTGCGGGCGAGAGCGCGAAGACGTCGCCGACGGCCAGCGGCAGACGGCTCAGGAACGGCTCGCCGTAGGCGGCGCCGATCAGCATCCCGAAGTGCTGGGCGCGGCCGGTGACGGCGGCTGCGAACTCCGGGCTCGCCACTTTCGTCATCGGCTCGTCGCGCTCATGGCCGGGCTGGTGGAGCTGGCTGCCGTACGCCGCCAGCGACGCCAGCTTCTTCTCCCATACCGAGGTCACGTCGACGATGAAGCTGGGCTCGAACGGGTCGTTCTGCATGTAGGCGAAGACCGCGCCCGGACGGTGCGGCTCGCCCTCGCCGCGACGCGCGAGGCCGGCGTAGAACGCCGCGTCCGCCACCAGGCGGTGGGCGCGGCCGTGGTCGGGATGACGGTCCGAGGGCGTGGGACCGAGGACGATCTCGGGACGCCGGCGCCGCAGCACAGCGATCAGGGCGTCCTCCTCGGCCTCGCCGCGACGCAGGCCGCCGTCGCCGCAGTCGAGGAAGTCCACCGCCGCGGCTCCCAGGGCCGCGGCGGCGGCGCGCGCCTCGGCCTCGCGCTCGGCCACCGTGCCGCGGGTGCCGCGCTCGCCGCGCGTCAGGTGCAGGATGCCCACCCGGCGTCCCTGCGCGGCGAGCAGTGCCAAGGTGCCGCCGCAGCCGAGCTCCACGTCGTCGGGATGGGCGCCGATCGCCAGCACGTCGAGCTTCACGAGCCGCCTCCGGGATCGATCTCCAGAACCTGAAGGCGGCGCGGGTCGAGCTCGAAGTCCCGCCAGTAGGCGTCGACGAAGGACGGGCCATAACGCGCCAGGAAATGGACGACCGAGAGGTGACGCTCCTGGAGGTGCTCCTCGGGCAGGCAGCTCTCGCGAATCTTCTCGAGCCGCCGGAGCCACACGTCGTGACGCCGCGCCACCGCCTTGGCGTGCTTCGACGAGAGTTGCTCGAAAGCGCGGCCGATCTGGTCGCGGGTCTTCTGCCAGGGGCTCTCGAGGGTGGCGTCGACCGCGAGCAGCGGCGCGCGGAGCTCGTCAAGCACGGCTTCGAGACGCTGCTGGGCCGGCGTCACGAGGTCCTCGCCCAGGCGGTCGGCCAGCAGCCGCTCCACCGGCTGGTCGAGGATCTCCGCCAGCGAGACGCCGAGCTCCCCGAGCTGCTCGATCTGGCGGCTCTCGAGCACCATCACCTGCGGCCGCAGCGCCGTCCACAGCGGCGGCACGCCGAGCACCCGGTGGACGGCCGCGGCCTGCGCCAGGTACGAGGTCTCGGCCGGCCCCATGATCTGGAGCGTGGTGCCGAGAAGCGCGTCCTGCACCGCGGGACGCGCCAGCACGCCCGGGCTGAGGCGCTCGGGCTCGTCCTCGGCAATCTCGAGCAGACGCGCCACGGGCTCGGCCGGACCCTCGCCGCCGCGCAGCGTAAAGCCGTCGCCGTCCTCCGTCCACTCGATGCGCCGGCGCTCGCCGCCGGTGATCAGGAAGAGCGGGCTGGCGCCCGGCTGGGGCGTCACCTGGAGAGGCAGGCCACGGCGCTCGAGCTCGGCGTGGGCCGCCGCGAGTGACGCCGACACCTCGCCGCGGCGCTCGACGAGCCGGCGCAGCCACGGCCGCTGGAGACGCTTGACGGCGGGATCGAGCGCGTCGAGGAAGAGCGGGGCGCGCTCGCCGAGCAGGTCGATCAGGAAGCGGCAAAAGGCGTCGCCGAAGGTGGCGTCGGGGCGGTAGCGGCGCCTCGCCCGCTCGAAGGCGGCGATCGCCAGGTCATGATCGAGATCGCTCCGGATCCGCTCCTCGAGCTCCGCCAGGCGGTCGCCGAAGCGCCGCAGGCCCACCGGCCTCAACGCCTCGGGGTCGGCGCCGAGGTCGTAGCTCTTCGGCCCGTCGCGGGTGAGCAGGGCGACGCGGGTCATCTCGTCCCAGTCGTGGTCCTCCGTCGCCACCCAGAAGACCGGGACGGCCGGGCGTCCGGCCGCCTCCAGGGTCTCGGCCCAGCGCACCGCGGCGGCCAGCTTGGTGAGGGTGAGGAGCGGGCCGCCGTAGAGCCCCGGCTGTTGGCCGGTGACCACCACGCGGGTCGCCGGATCGGCGAGCCGCGCGGCGAGCTCCGCGGCGCGCGGGTGGCCCCAGCCGGCGTTGGCGTCGGCGAGGGCCGCGGCCAGCTCGCCGCGGTCCACGGCGGGCGGGTCGCCGTGGGGCAGCTCGCCGGGCGGCAGCGGCCGCATGGGCGCCAGCAGGTCGGTCTCGCGTCCTTCGAGGAAGGCCGCGGGCAGCGGCGGCAGCCGGCCGGCCGCGAGCAGGTCGATCTCAAGCCGGCTTGTGGCCGACGATGATGAGGCGTTCGCTGTCACTTTGGAAGGGATCTCCGTGGAAATTGCCGAAGGTGGCGTCGACCTCGAGCCCGGCCCAGCGCAGTCCGATCGCGACCTCCGCCCGGGTGTAGGCGCGGACGCTTTCGAGATACGTCTCGGGCGCGCCGCCGGTTGCGTCGAGGCGGATGCGCTTGTTGATGCGCCGGGTGGCTTCGTCGTACCAGCGCTCGATCTCCACGCGCCGGCCGTCGCGCTCGCGGACCTCGCGCGGCTCGAGCCCCGCCAGCACGTGCTCGCGGTTGAGGAAGTCGATGAGGAAGCGGCCTTCGGGCGTGAGCAGCCGCACGATCTCCTCGAGCACCTGGAAGTTCTCGCGCTCGCGCTCGAAGTAGCCGAAGGAGGTGAAGAAGTTGAGGACCCAGTCGAAGGTCGCGTCGGCGAAGGGCAGGCAGCGCATGTCGCCGGCCACCGCCGGCCTCCTCGGCGAGTGCGCGAGGAGGGTCAGCGAGAGGTCGACGCCGAGGGCGCGCAGGCCGCGGCGGCGCAGGGCCGCGGTATGGCGTCCGGCGCCGCAGGCGAGGTCGAGCACGGCGCGCGGCGCGCCGCCCAGCTCCCCGACCACGAAGTCTACGTGGAGGTCGGCCTCGCCGGCGTCGCGGTGGGCGTAGAGCTCGAGGTACTCCTCGCCGAACCATTCCTTGTACCAGGCCATCGTCCCGGATCTTATCCGCGTCCGGCGATCCGAGCCGCGCTACGATGGTCCCATGGACCTCTACCTCACCGAAGCCCGCCGCCTGCCCGAGGAGCGCAAGCTCCGCCTCACCTGGTCGGACGGCCACCGCGCCGACTTCGACTACGACTACCTGCGCGGCTACTGCCCCTGCGCCACCTGCCAGGGCCACGGCGCCGGCGAGGTCCAATACCGTCCGCCCGCCAAGCCGGTCGCGATCTGGTCGATCGAGCCGGTGGGCAACTACGCCATCGCCCTCGTCTTCTCCGACGGCCACTCCACCGGCATCTACGGCTTCGACTTCCTGCGCCGGATCTGCCCGTGCCCCGAGCACGCCGGGAGGCGGCCGTGAGCGCCGGTGCTATGATGCGCCTCTCCGAGCGCGGCGATGAGCGAGACGTCCTTCCGACCCCTCCGTAAGGTCCTGGTGGCCAACCGCGGCGAGATCGCGGTGCGGGTGCTGCGGGCCTTGCGCGAGGTCGGCGCCCGCGGCGCCGTGATCTACTCCGACGCCGACCGCGCCGGCCTGCCGGTGCTGCTCGCCGACGAGGCCTACCGCATCGGCCCCGCGCCGTCGAGCGAGAGCTACCTCAAAGGCGACGCCATCCTCGACCTGGCGCTCGCGATCGGCGCCGACGCCATCCACCCCGGCTACGGCTTCCTGTCGGAGAACGCCGGCTTCGCCCGCGCCTGCGCCGAGCGCGGCGTGACCTTCATCGGGCCGCCGCCCGCGGCCATGGCGGCCATGGGCTCGAAGATCGAAAGCCGGCGCCTGATGCTCGAGGCCGGCGTACCCGTGGTGCCCGGGGGCCATGATCCGCTGCCCGACGTGGACGCGGCGCGCCGCGCCGCCGAGGAGATCGGCTACCCGGTGATGCTCAAGGCGTCGGCGGGCGGCGGCGGCAAGGGAATGCGCCTGGTGCGCCGCCCCGAGGAGCTGGCCCAGGCCTACCGCACGGCGCGCTCCGAGGCCGCCTCGAGCTTCGGCGACGACGCCGTCTACCTCGAGAAGCTCGTCGAGAGCCCGCGCCACGTCGAGATCCAGGTGCTGGCCGACCACCACGGGCAGTGCTTCTCGCTCGGCGAGCGCGAGTGCTCGCTGCAGCGCCGCCACCAGAAGGTGCTCGAGGAGTCGCCGTCGCCGGCCGTCGACGCCGGCCTGCGGCGGCGCATGGGCGAGGCGGCGGTGCGCGCCGCGCGGGCCGCGGGCTACGTCAGCGCCGGCACCGTGGAGTTCCTGCTCGACGAGAGCGGACGCTTCTACTTCCTGGAGATGAACACCCGCCTCCAGGTCGAGCACCCGGTCACCGAGCTGGTGACCGGCCTCGACCTGGTGATCGCGCAGCTCCGCGTGGCCCAGGGCGAGAAGCTCGGCCCCGAGTACGCCGCCGCCGAGCCCCGCGGCCACGCCATCGAGGTGCGTCTGTACGCCGAGGATCCCTACCAGGGCTTCGCGCCCTCGCCGGGCCGCATCGACGTGCTGCGCCTGCCCGAGGGCCCCGGCGTGCGCAACGACTGCGGCGTCTACCAGGGCGCCGAGATCCCGATCCACTACGACCCGATGGTGGCCAAGCTGATCGTCTGGGGCGGCGACCGGGAACGGGCGATCACGCGCCTTCAGCGCGCCCTGGCCGAGCTGCGCATCGACGGCATCCGCACCACGGCGCCGCTCTTCGAGCTGATCCTGCGCGACGACGACTTCCGCGCCGGCCGCCTCGACAACGGCATGCTCGACCGCAAGCTGGCGAGCGGGCAGTGGGCGCCCGCTGCGGACGGCGTCGGCGTGCCGGCCGACCTGACCGTCCTCGCCGCCGCCATCGCCCACGCCGAGCTCCGGCAGCAGCGCGCCTCGCGGCCCGCCGAGCCCGGGGGACGCCGCGGTCATTGGCGGCAGGCGGCGCGCCGCGAGGCCGTGAGGGGAGGCCCGTGGACCTAGTCGTCAAACACCGCGACCGCGAGGCCCGGGTGCGCCTCGAGCGCACCGAGAGCGGCTACCGGGTCGACGTCGACGGCGCGACCTACGAGGTGGACGCCGTACACGTCGACGGCGGCGTCCGGAGTCTGCTGATCGGCGGCCGTCAATTCGTGGTCTCGGTGCGCTGCCGGGGCAACGGCCGCTACCTGGTGAGCCACGCGGCGGGCAGCGGCGAGGTGGAGCTGATGGACCCGTTGGCGTACATGGCCATGAAGGCCCACGGCGCCGGCCGCGGCGGCGGCGTCGAGCCGGTCAAGGCCTACATGCCGGGCCGCGTCGTCCGCATCCTGGTCGAGGAAGGCCAGGAGGTGGCGGCGGGCCAGGGCATCGTGGTGCTGGAGGCGATGAAGATGGAGAACGAGATCCAGGCCGAGCATGGGGGCACCGTGCGCAAGATCCACGTCGCGGCCGGCGAGGCCGTCGAGGGCGGGGACGTGCTCTTCGAGATGGGCTAAGAGCGCCGGCGATGAGCGCGCTCGCACTCCTCTCCGTGCTCGTCTGCCTGACTTCCCTGGGGTGGTCGATCGCACTGCTCCGCCGGTTCCGCACTGGCCGATTCGCCTTCTTTTTGGGGCCCGAAGCGCCGTTACAGCGAGATGCTCTCCTCGCCGAGCAGCAACACGTCGCCCTGCGGCTTTTCGCGGTGGGAGCCCGTCTTCTCCAGCGTCACGGCGAAACCCTTGGTGCCGGGCGGCATGCTCGGCGCCGAGAGCTCGGCCACGCCGTCGCGGACGGTCATGGTGCCGCCCAGGACCATGCCCGCCGCGGTCTCGAACCACAGACAGTAATCGTAGCCCGGCGGCGGCGCCTCGAGCCCCTGGACGTTGAGATACCACTGCTGGTGCTGGCCGCACACGAAGACCTTGCCGGTGATCGGCCGGCGCTGCGATCCGGTCGGGGTGGAGTGCATGGGATAGACGTGCTGCGCCACGCGGGTGATCATGTCGAGCTGCGCCCGCGCGCGCGACGTCTCGGCCAGGCGATCGTCCGCCGCCGCCAGCCGCGCGGCGAGCTCGGCGATGGCCGTCTGCTGCTGCTCGGTCTTCGCCAGCAGATATCCCAACCCCAGGAGGCAGACGGCGAGCGCCGCCGCCATCGCCGACGTGCCCCAGCCGCCCCGTCGCGCGCTCGCCGGCGGCGGCGGCGCCGCTTGCCGGCGCTCCGGGAACGGGACGACCCTGGAGCTCGCCAGCCGGCCGCGGATCTCCTCCCAGACTTCGGGCCGCGGCGGCGCCGGCTCCAGCTCGTAGGGCAGGAGCGCCCACAGCTCCGTCGTCTCGCGCTCCAGGGTCGAGCCGGCGCTCGGCGCGTCGCCGCGGGCCAGAGCGTCGACGATCTCGAGCACGACTTCGTCTTCCCGATGGGCTTCTCGACTCATAACAGCTCTCTGAGGTCGCTCTCCAGGGCCTTGCGCAGCTTCTTCATGGCCAGCAGGGTCCTCGTCTTCACGGTGCCGAGCGGGATGCCCGTCGCCGCGGCGATCTCGCTCTGCGTCATGCCCTGGAAGAAGGCCAGATCGAGGACCTGGCGTTGCTCGGCGGGAAGCTCCCGCATCTCGCGGCGCAGCCGCTCCCGCCTCTGATCGATCCATACGGACGCCGCTCCCTCGGGGGATGTATGGGCGCCGCGGTTTTCCTGCCGCACGCCGGCCAGCGTGCGGTCGAGGACCTGGCGGGTGCGCAGGCGGTCGATCGAGCGGCTGCGCGCGATGAGCACCAGCCAGGTCGAGACAGAGGAGCGCCGGCGGTCGTAGCGTGCGGCCTGGTTCCACACCTGGAGGAAGACCTCCTGGAGCATCTCTTCGGCGTCGGCGCCGTCGTCGAGCACGCGGCGGGACACCGCCAGCAGCAGGCTGGCGTAGCGCTCGTAGAGCTCTCCGAGCGCTTCCTGGTCGCGCCGGGCGACGCGCTCGACGAGGGCCGCGTCGTCGTCCTGAGGCACCTTCTCCTCCTCGGGCGCTCTCATGCGCTCGTCCGTTCAATACCTGGGTACGTCGGGATCCACATACAGGCTCCAGGCCTCGATGCCGCCGGCGAGGTTGGTGGCCCGGGCGAATCCCTGCCGGCGCAGGAACTGCACGGCGTGGGACGAGCGCGGGCCGTGGTGGCAGTGCACCACGACCAGAGCGTCGGAGTCGAGCTCCTGCCAGCGTCGCGGCAGCTCGGCGAGCGGCACCAGCAGCGAGCCGTCGATCCGGCAGATCTGGTGCTCGTGGGGCTCGCGCACGTCGATCAGCACGAGGTCGCGGCCCTTGTCGAGCCACGCCTTGAGCTGCTGCACGTCGACGTCGAACGGGACCTCCCCCTCGATGCCATCTTCGCCGGTCATGTCCTCATCTTCCTGGTTGCAGGCGGCGGCGTACTCGGCGAGCTCCGTCAACCGGGGCGCGGCGCCGCAGATCGGGCAATCGGGATTCTTTGCCAGCCGCAACTCCCGGAAGCGCAGGCGCAGGGCGTCGAAGACCAGGAGACGGCCGAGCGCCGGCTCGCCGATGCCCAACAGGAGCTTGACCACCTCGCCGGCCATCAGCGCGCCGACCACGCCCGGCACCACGCCGAGCACCCCGGCCTCGGCGCAGGAGGGCACGAGGCCCGGCGGCGGCGGTTCGGGAAAGAGACAACGGTAGCACGGACCGCGTCCGCCCCAGAAGACCGCGAGCTGGCCCTCGAAGCGCTCGACCGCGCCCCACACCTCGGGCCGGCCGGCGTGTACGCAGGCGTCGTTGACCAGGTAGCGGGTCGGGAAGTTGTCGCTGCCGTCGGCGACCACGTCGTAGCGCTCCACGAGCTCGCGGGCGTTGGCGGCGGTGAAGCGCTCGCCGTGGGGCTCGATCTCGACCGTCGGGGCGACGTCCCACAGCCGCTGGCTGGCGGCCTCGACCTTGGCGCGCCCGAGGTCCGATTCGCCGTAAAGGACCTGGCGCTGGAGGTTGGAGACCTCGACCCGGTCGTCGTCGACGAGGCCGAGGGTGCCGACGCCGGCGGCGGCCAGGTAGAGGCCCAGCGGCGAGCCCAGGCCGCCGGCGCCCACCAGCAGCACGCGCGAGGCCTTGAGCCGTCGCTGGCCCGCGAGCCCGACCTCGGGGAGGGTCAGGTGACGTCCGAAGCGGCGGGTCTCTTCGGCGTCGAGCGTCACGCCGGCGGCGCGGCGGGCGAGGTCGTCGAGCCCGATGGCGCGTGCTTGTGCGGCACCCATGCGGGGGATCATAACGCCCCGGGGGCTCAGGGCCCGGCGGACGACGGCTGGGCGCAGCGGAAGCCGATGAAGCGGCGCCGCAGCCGGGCCCAGTAGCGCCCGCGCAGCGCCGCCGGCAGCGAGCTCGGCCGGTCGAGCCACGATCCTCCGCGCAGCACCCGGAACGACGGCTCGCCGAGCGGCGCCACGGGGTCGAGCTGGCCTTCCTGACGCTTGGCGTAGGCCTCGGGATCGAGCGCGTCGGCGCACCACTCGGCCACGTTGCCCGCCATGTCGAGCGTGCCGAAGGGGCCGCTGCCGTCGGGGTGGTCGTCCACCGGCGTGGTCTTGCCGGCCAGGGTGGCGTAGTTGGCGCGCGCGGGCGTCGGCTCCTCATCGCCCCACGGGTAGCGGCGAGCGTCGGCGCCGCGGGCCGCCGCTTCCCACTGGGCCTCGGTGGGCAGCGTCAGGCCGGCCCACTTGCAGTAGGCCGCGGCGTCTTCCCAGCTCACTCCCACCACCGGCTGGCGCGGTCCGTTGAAGCTCTCCTCGCCCCAGAAGGCCGGTTTGCGGTAGCCGGGGTTGGCCTCCAGGAAACGGCGGTACTGGTCGTTGGTCACCGGGTGCCGGGCAATGCGGAACGGCGACAGGCGCACCCGGTGCAGCGGCTGCTCGAGCTCGGTCAAGTCCTCCGCCCCGAGGGTGTAGAGACCGCCCGGCACCGCGACGAGAACCGTTCCGTCCTTCTCGTGGATCACCAGGCCGATGGCTCCCCGTCGTCATGGCTGAGCTGCATGGTAAGGCACGGCATACGGACGTCCTGAGCCTGCGCTCCGACCGGACTTCGTAGTATTACCATATCGCGGCCTGCCAGCATATCCGAACCGGCGGAGAAGGAGACGGCATGACGGATCGATCCAGCTCATCCCCCGCCTCGCCCGGGCTCGCCTCTGACCTGGGGGCGGACGAGCTCGCCCGCGTCGAGCAGAGCCCCCTCTACAACCCGGACCTGGCCCCGGTGCCGAGCCACGCGCGCCGCTGGCGCATGGTCGACCTCGCGCACCTGTGGGTGGGCATGTCGGTGTGCATCCCCACCTACATGCTGGCGAGCGGCCTCATCGAGCAGGGCATGAGCTGGTGGCAGGCCGTCGCCACGGTGGCCCTGGGCAACCTGATCGTGATCGTGCCGATGCTACTCAACGGCCACGCCGGCACCAAGTACGGCATCACCTTCCCGGTCTTCGCCCGCGCCTCCTTCGGCGTGCGCGGCACCCACGTGGCCTCCGCCCTGCGCGCGGTGGTGGCCTGCGGCTGGTTCGGCATCCAGACCTGGATCGGCGGCGCCGCCGTCTACCGCCTGACGCTCCTCCTGTGGCCCGGCCTGGCCGACACGGCGGCGATCGCCCTGGTCTCGAGCGAGCACGTCCGCGTCAACGCGGCGCAGCTCGCGAGCTTCCTGGTCTTCTGGGCGGTCAACGTCGGCATCTTCTGGCGCGGCATGGAGAGCCTGCGCCGGGTGGAGAACCTGGGGGCGCCGATCCTGATCGTCCTCGGGCTGGCGCTCCTGGTCTGGGCCTGGTCAGCGGCCGGCGGCTTCGGGCCGATCCTCTCGCAGGGCGACCGCTTCGCGACCGCCGGCGATTTCTGGCGCACCTTCTTCCCCTCGCTCACCGCCATGGTCGGGTTCTGGGCCACCCTGTCGCTCAACATCCCCGACTTCACCCGCGAGGCGAAGAGCCAGCGCGACCAGATGCTCGGCCAGTTCCTCGGCCTCAACACCACGATGCCCTTCTACGCCTTCGTGGGGGTGGCGGTCACCAGCGCCACGGTGGTGATCTTCGGCGAGTCGATCTGGGACCCGGTCGAGCTCCTGGCGCGCTTCGACCACCCGGTCGTGATCGCCGTGTCCCTCCTGGCGCTGGCGCTCGCCACCCTGACCACCAACCTGGCGGCCAACGTGGTGGCGCCGGCCACCGCGTTCACCAACTTCTTCCCGCGCCGCGTGAGCCTGCGCGCCGGCGGGGTGCTCACCGGGCTGGTCGGCATCGCGATGATGCCGTGGAAGCTCCTCGCCGATCCCGGCGGCTACATCTTTACCTGGCTGATCGGCTACTCCGCGCTGCTGGGACCGATCGGCGGCGTGCTGATCTGCGACTACTTCGTGATCCGCCGCACCCGCCTCGACCTCGCGGGGCTCTACCGCGACGACGGCCCCTACCGCTACCGCGGCGGCTACAACCTGCCCGCCCTCGCCGCCCTGGCGCTCGGCGTGGCGCCCAACGTGCCGGGCTTCCTGGCGACTCTCGGCGTCGTCCGGGTGGCCCCCTTTTGGACCACCCTCTACCACTACGCCTGGTTCCTCGCCTTCGCAATCGCCTTCGGCGTCTACTACCTGCTCATGCGCGCGGTGCGGCGGTGACGGACGCCCACCCGCGCCGCTGGGCCATGCTGGCCCTGCTCGCCGCCGCCGAGCTGCTGGGCATGGCGCTGTGGTTCAGCGCCGGCGCCGGCTCGGCCCACCTCGCCGCTCTCTGGGGGCTCGACGCCGGCCGGACCGGCTGGCTCACGGCCGCGGTGCAGCTCGGCTTCGTGGCCGGCACGGCGCTCGCCGCGGTGCTCAACCTGGCCGACGTGGTGCCGGCGCGCGCCTACTTCGCCGTCTCGGCGCTGGCGGGCGCGGCGGCCAACGCGGGGCTCCTCGTGGCGCCGAGCTTCGCCGCCGCTCTCGCCCTGCGCTTCGCCACCGGCGCCTTCCTCGCCGGCGTCTACCCGCCGGCGATGAAGATGGTCGCCACCTGGTTCCGCTCGGCGCGCGGACTGGCGGTGGGGACCGTGGTCGGCGCCCTCACCGTGGGCAAGGCCACGCCCTACCTGATCGCCGCCCTCGGCGGCTTCCGCGAGGTCGTCGTGCTCTCGTCGAGCGGCGCGGTGGTCGCGGCGGTCCTGGTGGCGCTTGCCTACCGCGACGGACCTTACGCGTTCGGCCGCCGGCCCTTCTCCTGGCGCCTGGTGGGCACCGTGTGGCACCACCGCCCGACCCGGCTCGCCATCGGCGGCTACCTCGGCCACATGTGGGAGCTCTACGCCATGTGGACGTGGATGCCGGCGTTCCTCGCCGCCAGCTTCGCGGCCTTCGAGGCGCGGCGGGGCGTGGAGCTGGGAGCGTGGGCGGGCGGCTTCGGCGCCTTCGCCACCATCGCCGCCGGCGGCCTCGGCTGCCTGTGGGGCGGGTGGGTCGCCGACCGGGTGGGCCGGCCGCGCCTCGTCAACGCCGCCATGGCGGCGAGCGGCGGCTGCTGCCTGGCGGTCGGTTTCGCCTTCGGCGAGAGCCCGTGGATCGTGACGTCGGTGGCGCTCGTGTGGGGCTTCTTCGTGGTCGCCGATTCGGCCCAGTTCAGCGCCCTCGTCACCGAGGTGGCGCCGCCGCACGCCGTGGGCACCGCGCTCACCCTCCAGACCTCGATGGGCTTCCTGCTCACCCTGGCCACCATCCAGCTCGTGCCGGCGCTCGTCACGGCGGTCGGCTGGCCGTGGGCCTTCCCGATCCTGGCCCTCGGTCCGGCGGCCGGCATCGCTTCCATCCTGCGCCTCGACATGCGGTAACATATCGCCTCTCGTCTTTTCCGCCCCCGGCCCCTTCCCTTGCGCCCTCGCCCCCGTCGAGCCGACGTCATGAAGCCGAGCGAACGCCCCGACATTGGTCGCGCCGCGCTGCGCACCGGCGCTCTGGCCGCCGTCTACTTCGTCAGCGGCAAGCTCGGCCTCGACTTCACCTATCTCGGCGACGAGGTGACGCTGATCTGGCCGCCTTCGGGCATCGCCCTGGCCGCCCTGGTGCTGTGGGGGTGGCGGTTCTGGCCCGGGGTGTGGATCGGCGCCTTCCTGGTCCAGATGACCACTCCCGCGTCCGCCGCCGTCTCCGCCGCCGTGGCCACGGGCAACGCCGTGGCCGTGGCCGGCGCCGCGGCCTGGCTGCGGACTTTCCCCCTCGCTCCCCGAAGGGGGACGCTGCAGCGGCGCGGATTCGATCCCGAGCTCGGCCGCGTCCGCGACCTGCTGGCGCTCGCGGCGTGCGGCCTCGTGGCGGCGCCGCTGGTGGCGTCGGCCGTGCGCGTGCTGACGCTGGCCGCCGCCGGCACCCTGCTGTGGCGCGAGGTCCCGGAGCAACTGGCGACTTGGATGGCCGGCGACGCCGCCGGCGTGCTGGTGATCGCGCCGCTCCTGCTCGCCTGGCACCGCCTGGCCGTCACCGCGTCCCCCTGGGGGGATCGAGGGGGGAAACCTGCTGCGCGGCGCCGGCGGCAGGCTGGCGCTCTGGCCGCCGCCCTGGTGGGGATCGGCGCCCTCGTGTGGGGTCCGGCCGGCGGCCCGGCTTACCAGGCGCCGCTCGTCTTCCTCGTTTTCCCGCTCCTGCTCTGGGCGGCCCTCGCCTTCGGCGTGCGCGGCGCCGCGGCGGCGATCGCGGCGACCGCGGCGATCGCGGTCTGGCGCACCGCCGGCGGCGCGGGCCCGTTCGTGCGCACCGACGCCCTCGACACCGCCGTGCTCCTGTGGACCTTCCTCGCCGCGGCCGCGGTCTCGGCCCTCGCCGCCGCCGTCCTCTTCGAGCGCTATCGGGCGTCCGCGGCGCTGGCCGAGAGCGAGGAACGCCTGATGCTGGCCCTCGAAGGGTCGGAGGACGGCATCTGGGACTGGAACCTCACGACCCACAAGATGGCGTTCAACGAGCGCTGGGCCGCCATGCTGGGCTACCGGCTCACCGAGGTCGAGCCCTCCTGGGAGGGCTGGATCCAGCTCGTCCACCCCGACGACGCCGCCGGCGTGAAGAAGGCCCTCGAGGCGCACCTGACGGGCAAGATCCCGGTCTATCAGACCGAGCATCGCATGCGCGACCGGTCGGGAGATTGGCGGTGGGTGGTGGCGCGCGGCAAGGTCGTCGAGCGCGACGAGCGCGGGCAGCCGTTGCGGATGAGCGGCACCCACAAGGACGTGACCGAGCGCAAGCTGGCGCGCGAGGCCCAGGTGCGCAGCGAGGCGCTGATCCGCGCCATCCTCGAGACCGCGCCCGACGGCGTGGTGACCTTCAACAGCCGCGGCGTCATCGAGTCGTTCAACGCCGCGGCCGAGCGCGTCTTCGGCTACTCGGCGGCGGAGATCCTCGGCAAGGACATCCGCGAGCTGGTGCCCGAGGGCGACCGCGACCGCGGCTCCGGCATTTTCGCGGGCGGCGGCCGGCTGCGCTCGCCGGGGCGCACCCAGGAGCTGGTCGGCCGCCGCCGCGACGGCACCACCTTTCCCCTCGAGGTCTCCCTCGGCGAGGTGCAACTGCGCGACCACCGTCTCTACACCGGCCTGATGCGCGACATCACCGCCCGCAAGGAGGCCGAGGAGAGCCTGAAGCTCTTCCGCTCCATGGTCGAGCACACCGGCGAAGGCGTGCAACTGGCCCGCACCCGCGACGAGGTGATCGTCTACGCAAACCCGGCCCTCGAGAAGATGTTTGGCTACGAGGTCGGCGAGCTCATCGGCCAGCGCGTGGGCACGATCTACGCCGCCGACGAGCAGGGCACCGCCGCCTTCCTGCGCCAGATGACCGAGGCCCTGACGCGCGACGGCTCCTGGCGCGGCGAGGCGCGCGCCCGCCGCAAAGGCGGCAGCGTGTTCTGGTGCCGCATCCGCACCTCGACCTTCAAGCACCCCAAGTTCGGCGAGGTCTGGGTGTCGGTCCACGAGGACATCACCGAGCGGGTGCGCGGCGACGAGGAGCGCCGGATGCTCGAGGACCAGCTCCGCCAGGCCCACCGCATGGAGAGCATCGGCCAGCTCGCCGGCGGCGCGGCGCACGAGTTCAACAACCTGCTGGTGGTCATCGGCGGCCACCTCGGCTTCGCCCTCGGGAAGGTGGCGCCCGCGGCCGCCGAGCGCCGTGACCTCGAAGCGGCGCAGGCGGCCGTCGAGCGGGCCGCGGCGCTCGCCCAGAAGCTCCTCGCCTTCAGCCGCCGCCAGGTGCTCGACCCCGTCGACGCCGACCTGCGCGCCGTCGTCCGCGAGCTGATGCCGATGCTGCGCGCGGCGGTCGCCGAGCACATCGCGCTGGTGCTCGCGGCGGGCGAGGAGCCGGGCGTCGTCCGCGTCGACGTGGGCCAGATCGAGCAAGTCGTCCTGAACCTCTGCGTCAACGCCCGCGACGCGATGTCCGGCGGCGGCCGCATCAGGCTCCGGGTCGAGAACGTGGACCTGGACGACGAGCACTGCCGCCAGCGGCCGTGGGCGCGGCCGGGCAGCTACGTGATGCTGGCCGTCGAGGACACCGGACGGGGCATGGACGAGGCGACGCTGCGGCGCATCTTCGAGCCGTTCTTCACCACCAAGAAAGACGGCGCGGCCACCGGCCTCGGCCTCGCCATGGTCCACGGCGTGGTGCAGCAGCACCGGGCCTTGCTCGACGTCGAGAGCCGGCCGGGCGAGGGCACGGCCTTCCGCATCTACTGGCCGCGGGTGGACCGCCGGGCCGCCAGCCGGCCGCCGGCCCGCACTGACGCCGACGTCCGCGCCGGCACCGGCCTGGTGATCCTCGCCGAGGACGACGACACGGTGCGCAACGTGGCCCAGCGACTGCTCGAGGACGCCGGCTACACCGTGCTGGCGGCGGAGAACGGCGAGGAGGCCCTGCGTCTCTTCGAGGTCCGCGCCGGCGAGGTGGACCTGGTGATCCTCGACCTGGTGATGCCGGTGATGGGCGGTCTGGCGACCCGCGACGAGATCCTCAAGCTGCGCGCCGAGACGCCCATCCTGCTGGCGAGCGGCTACAGCGACGCGCCGACCCATCTCGGACCCGACGGCGTCGAGATCCCGCTGCTCGCCAAGCCCTTCGACCGCCGCACCCTGCTCGCCCGGGTGCGCGAGCTCCTCGGCGAGGAGACGGTGGCGGCGGAGCCGCTGGGGGCTCCGACGGTGCCGTGACCGCCGCTGCGAGCAATTCCGGTTCGATTGACGATTGGCGGTAACCGAGCAGGGCGGGTGTCATCGGGCGAAGGGTCCTCACCAGACGTCTCCTCGGCGACGACCTCCCGCTGACCCAGACGGCGCGTCGACGGTTTGACCTGCCCTGGACGCCGGATCTACCCGCGGGTCCTCGACCTCCTCACCCAGGATCCGCTCCAGACCCACCGCGACGACGGCGTAGCAGCGCAGGCTCAGCGTCTCCGCGCCGAAGCGCCGGACGAGGGCCGCGCGATAGCCCGCGGCTTGGTCCCGCGCCTCGGCCAACGCCGTCGCCACCGGCGCCAGCCCTCGCAGCGCCTCGTCGTCCAGCTCGGAAAGCTCCCGGCCCTTCTTGCCGAGCTCCTTGCGGCGCACCAGCTTGAACTCGAAGAGGACGTCGAAGAAGCCCTGCTGGCGCATCTCCGGGCGGACGAGAAGGCAAAGGTCGGCATAGCCCTGGGAGAGCTCCAGCTCCGAGAAGGTGACGTAGCGGGTGTCGTCGAAGAGCAGCGACAAGAACAGGGTCTTGACGACCATCTCGTTCATACCGCTGCCGCTCTGCCACGACTCTTTGGCGGCGGCCCCGCGGTCCCGGTTGGAGAGCACGGGCAGGAGCCTGGACTCGAAGAAACCGAGCAATGGCCCAAGCTCGCCGTCCCGGTAGAAGGTCATGGCGATCTCGCGGGCCACGGAGCTGTCGGCCAGATCGGGCAGGAAGATCTCCAGCAGGCGATCGAGGAAGAGCTTCTTCACCACCAGGTTGGGGATCTTCAGACGGAGAGGGACGTCACGGACCAGAGTGAGCAGTCCCATGTAGTAAAGGAGGGATGCGACAGCCGAGCGGTCTTTCTGGAGCCGCGCCGTCAGATTGTCGAGCGAGAAGCTGGCCGCCAGCCTGGGGATGGCCACCGTGCCGTCGCCTTCCGTGAGCTTCTCGACCACGCCCGCGCCGGCGCTGGTCCGCGCCAGGAAATTGAGCTTGCCGCGGTCGGTTCTCAGGTTTTCGTCGTAGAGCTGCTCCGGAGGCGTGCCCCAGCGGGCCAGATGCATCAGGAAGTAGAGTACGTTCGTCGGGTTGTACACGGGCTCGACCTGGTCCGCGGTCCCCGTTCCTGGTGAGGGTCGGGTAAAGAGATAGCCGTTGTACCAGGTGCGCATCGTGTCGAGAGCTGCTTCCAACGCCTCGGCCGAGAGGCCGCGCTCTGTCCCGATCCTCTCCAGGAGACCGCGGATCTCGTATTCCCGGAATCCGCAGAGCGCAGCGAGAGCAGGATCCAAAGAGACGTTGATCGCGTTGTTGAACCCGCTGGTGATGTCGTTCAGGGCGACCGGGGAGACGCCGGTAACGAAGACCCGCTCCAGCCCCTGTCCCTCGGTCGCTGCCTTGACCGACTTGAAGACCTGCTTGAACGGACCGTCGGCGTCGACCAGGCCGCGGTAAACGTCGACGTCCTTGACCATGACCTCGTTGATGAAGTTGTCGTACTCGTCGATCAGGAGGTAGAGCTTGTGAGGCGTCTTCTCGACGACGCGCAGAATGCTGTCGAGCACCGCCGCCGAGCTGCCTTCGACCTCGACCCGACCGGGAAGCCGGTCCCCGTAGTGCGCCTCGAAAGTCTTGGCCTGGGACGACACGTGCTCCCGGATGCTCTCGCTGATCTGCTCGACGCTGCCGCTGGCGTCGACCTTGGAGAGGTTCCACTGCAGGATGAAGTAGCGGCTGGCAGGGGGACGCTGGCCGGCGGCGAGGCCGCCGAAGAGCTCGTCGAACTCGTCGGCCCGGCGCACGTCGTAGTAGTTGGCCAGCGTCTGGAGCCACAGCGACTTGCCGAAACGCCGCGGACGCAGGAAGACGAGGACATCGCCCAAGGCCTCGACGTCGCGGATGTGGGCCGTCCGGTCGACGTAGACCATTCCTCGGGTCCGGATACGGTGAAAGTCGGCAACGCCGTAGGGGAGCTCGAGCATGGCGTCTCAGCGATTCTCCTGGGCACAGCCTAGCAGAGCAAAGCCGAGGGTGCGCCGCTGCAAGAGTTCGCGGACCGGTTCGTGGTGAACCACCACGACGCGCATCGTCAAGAAGCTCCGCGATCCCGCTTTCGAGCTGTCGGCGTCGCGCTATGAAGGCGTCGCCGTCGCCCGCGAGAAGGTGGCGGAGCACCTGGAGACGCCCGCCCGGCAGCTTCGCCGGGCCGTTGACGACCTGACCAACGAGCAGACCAAAGCTCACGGCACCAAGGTCGCCAAAGACCCATGCCCACCGTCCCGCGCGCGCGCCGTCCGCGCCCGCCCCCAACCGCACTGCTTACCGCCAATGAAAGCCGTACGACGGCCTCGACGGCCCCGAACCGCCGCCCACGAAGGCGATTTCGGGCGTCAGCTCCCGTCCCCAGGGACACGGCCGAAATGACCCCCCGCGATCCTCGAACCCCCGTTCGCGTCCTTCCGGTCCCCTCCACGGCCCTGAGCGCCGGCGTGGAGTTACGAGCAGCCGACGCCGGAGACCCTAGTCCGGCCGCCTCACTCGTAGCGCAACGCCACCACCGGATCGATCCGCGTCGCCTTGAGCGCCGGCACGGCGATGGCCGCCACCGCCGACGCCAGGAGCACCGCCGTCACTGCCGTCAGCGTCGCCGGATCGGCGCCGCTCAAGCCGTAAAGCAGGCTCCCGAGGAAGCGGCTGGCCGCCAGCGCGGCCCCCAGGCCGGCGACGAGGCCGATCGCCGTGAGCTTGAGCCCCTCGCGCAAGAGCTGCGCGAAGACGTCGCCGCCGCGCGCCCCGAGCGACATGCGGATGCCGATCTCCCGCGTCCGCCTCACCACGGCGTGGGTCAGCAGCCCGAAGAGGCCGATGGTGGCCAACAGCAGCGCCAGGCCGCCGAAGAGGCCGATCAGCCGGGCGCCCATCTGCGACAGGAAGAGCGAGCCCTCGGCGTGCTGCGCGAAGGTGCGCACGTTCAGCAGCGGCACGTCGGGGTCGATCCCGGCGAGCGCCGCCCGCACCGCCGCCACCGCCGCCAGCGGATCGCCGGCGGTGCGCACGTGGAGCTCCTGCGCCGGCTTCCAAACCTGGCCGAGCGGCACGTAGAGGTAGGGCTGCGCCTCGTCGCGCAGGCTGCGGACCTTGACGTTCTCGGCGATGCCCACCACCTCGCGCCACTCGCCGCCCAGCCGCACGCGACGCCCCAAGGCCTCGCCGCCCCAGTAGCGCTCGGCCATCGCCCGGTTGACCACGATCACCGGACGCCCCTCGGCGTCGTCGCCGGCGGCGAACGGCCGTCCCTCGACGAGGGGGATCCCCAGGGTCGCGAAGTAGTCCCCGCCGACGACGTTGTAGTCGGGGTTCATGCGCTCGCCGCGTGCCGGCTCGTAGCCTTCGACCTCGATGCCCCACTGCTGGGAGTTGGAGAACGTCAGGGGCACGATCTCACCGACCGTCACCGCGCGCACGCCGGGCAGCGAGGCCACCTCCTCGCGCAGCTCGTCGAAGAAGAGCCGGCCGCGGGCCTTGTCGTAGCCGTAGAGCGACGGGTCGAGCGAGCCAAGGAGCAGGTTCTCCATGGCGTAGCCCGGGTCGACCTGACGCTCCCGCTGCAGGCTGCGGATGAAGAGGCCCGCGCCCACCAGCAGCAGGACCGACACGGCGACCTGAAACGCGACCAGCGCCTGGCGCAGCGTCATCCGCCGACGCCCGCCGCGCGGCGCCGCCTCGCCCTTCAGCGCCGTCACCAGGTCGGGCCGCGACGCCTGCAGCGCCGGCACCAGGCCGAAGAGGCAGCCGGTCGCCAGCGTCACCACCAGGGTGAAGAGGTAGACGGTCGCGTCCGGCGTCACGTCGACCACGACGGGGATGCCGAACGACGGCACCAGCGCCGGGAAGACGCGCCCGGCGCCCACCGCCAGCAGGGTGCCGACGATGCCGCCCAGGAGCGCCAGCACGCCGCTCTCGGTCAGGAGCTGGCGCACCAGCCGGGCGCGGCCGGCGCCCATCGCCAGGCGGATCGAGATCTCCTTCCGCCGCGCCTCGGCCCGCGCCAGGAGCAGGCTCGCCACGTTGGCGCAGGCGATCAGCAGGACGCAGAAGACCAGGACCAGGATCAGGACCGAAGAGGCCTCGAGCGCCACCCCGACGTTCGGCGGCACCTGCGAGACGCCGGGATGGACGGCGACGCTCCACTCCTCGTCGCCGCGGTAGGCTTCCTTGAGCTCTGCCACGGCGAGGTCGAGGCTCGCCTGGGCCTGCGCGGCCGAGACTCCGGGCGCCAGCCGGCCGAAGGTGCTCAGCCAGCCCGATCCCCGCCGCTCGAGGAGGTCGGCGTCGCTGGGCATGAACGCCGGCTGCATCTGCATCGGCACCCAGAGGTCCATGACGAGGCCGGGAATGGTGCCGGCGAACTCGGGCGGCACGACGCCGATCACGGTGAAGGGCTGGCCGTTGAGCAGGAGCTTGCGGCCCACCACGTCGGCGGCGGCGCCGAAGCGGCTTTGCCACAGCCGGTCGCCGATCACGGCCACCGGGTGGCCGCCCCGCACCCGGTCGTCGTCGGCGGTGAAGACGCGTCCGCGCGCCGCGGCCACGCCGAGGGCCGCGAAGTAGTTGCCGGTCGCCAGGATGCCCGCTACCTGCTCGGTCTCGCCGTCGACGCTGAGGTTCACCGGCCTGATGCCGTAGGCCGCCAGCTCGCTGAAGGCCGCGGTGCTGCGCTCGCGCAGGTCGGCGTAGTCGGGATACGAGAGGCTGGCGTAGTCGAAGCCCGGGAAGGAGCTGTAGAGGCGCACCAGCTCGTTCGGGCTCGCCACCGCCGGGGCGCGCAGGACGAAGGCGTGGACGACGTTGAAGATCGCGCTGTTGAGGCCGATCGCCAGCGTCGCGCAGAGGACGATGACGAAGCTGGTGCGCGGGTTGCGGACGAGCTGGCGCAGGCTCACACGGAGGTCTTGGAGTAGGGGGCTCATGGTCTCGCTCCTCGGGTCGGTCCACGTCCCAATACGGGCACCGGCCGCCGCATGTTACGGCCGAAGGCGCCCTCGGGCCCGCGAGGTCACTCTTCCCGGACGCCCCAGTATCCCGCTGACGTCGGCGCAGACCCAGTTCGTCCTCTTTCCCGAGGATCCGGCGCGCTTCGAGAAATCGGCCACCAAGATCGGCATGTGCCTGACCGGTCCGCAGAAGGCCCTGCTCGTGCAGGGCGAGGACCGGCTCGGAGCCCTCGTCGAGGTCCACCGCCGGCTCCTCGACGCCAGGGTCAACGTCTACGGCTCCAACGGCGTCGCCGACGGCCGCGGCGGCTACGGCTACGTGCTCTACGTGCGGCCCGAGGACTTCAGGGCTACAGCGACGCGCCGACCCATCTGGGACCTGACGGCGTCGAGATCCCGCTGCTCGCCAAGCCGTTCGACCGGCGCACCCTGCTCGCCCGGGTGCAGGAGATCCTCGGCGAGGAGACCGTCGCGGAGCCGCTGGGGGCTCCGTCCGCTCGCCTGGTGTAGGGGCGCAAGTTCTGCATGGGGTTCAGATGGCTCCATGGGTCTCCGGGGTTGTTGACACGGACCTTTAGATTCAGTAGCTTGCCTCCATAGTCGTCCGCTGAACTCCGCCGCGTACCGCCTTGCACGTCGGCGGCGGCACGGCGTCCATGGCGACGGACAGCGCCGTCGTGCGCGACGGCCTCGGACGTCCCTTCATCCCAGGCTCGTCGATCAAGGGCGGCGCGCGCTTCGCGCCGGCCTCGGGCTTGGATCAAAGCCGTTGGGTTGAAAAAAGGAAGGTCCCGAAGCACTTCAGAGCGGAAGGACGCCCGCTTCCTCCCTCGCGGACACGACCCGTGCAAGAGGTCGCCTGATCGCCACCCGTTACCCGGGTGTGAGCGCTCGGAGCCGGACCAGGGAACCCGCACCCCGAGAGACGCCGCAGCTCTCCAGGTCGCACGCCCTCGCCGTGCGCAACGTCAACGCCCCGGTCGGACACGCCGCCGCGCAGCGCTGCGCCACCTTCCGCAGCCCCTCCGCAAGCGGACGGTCGAAGGGCACCCCCACTGCGACGTCGAAGCCGCGGCCGACGATCGCCAGGCCGATCTCTTCGCCCGCCTCGGCGGCGATGCGCACGCAGGCGTCGCAAAGGATGCACTTGCCCGGCTCGTAGACGATGTAGGGGTGCGAGGTGTCGCGCTCGAAGCGGCGGCGCGCTCCGAGGAATCGGGTGGGGTCGGCGCCGAGCTGGGTGGCGAGGTCGCGCAGGGAACAGCCGGCCTCGGCCTGGCGGCAGCCGCAGCTCAGGCAGCGGCGCGACTCGTCGAGCGCCTGCACCGGCGTCAGGCCGCCGTCGACCTCGGCGAACGAATCCCGCCGCTGCGCGGGATCCAACATCTCAGCGGCGGCCCGGGGACGCCGCTCGATGGCGCGGAAGAGGGCGGCGCGCTCCTCGTCGTCGATCGGGTGCATGGCCACGTTCGCCTCCGCGGGCAGGCCCACGACCGGCTCGCCGCGCAGGTACTGGCCGATCGCCGCCGCGGCCAGACGGCCCGCCGCCACCGCGCGGACCGCGAAGTCCGCCCCCAACACTCCGTCGCCGCCGGCGAAGACGCCGGGCAGCGAGGTGGCGAGCGTCCTGGCGTCGGCGCGGATGCCCCAGGTGTGGACGTCCAGGCCCTCGCGCTCGGCCAGCTCGACCTCCACGGCCTGGCCGGTGGCGGCGATCACCGTGTCGCAGGAGAATTCCTGGCGCGCCCCCGGGATCGGCTGCGGACGGCGGCGCCCCGAGGCGTCGACCTCGCCGAGCTCCATGCGGTGGCAGACGAGGCGCAGCTTCCTTTCGCCGCCGCCGTCGTGGCGCGCGAGGTACTCCGGAGCGATCAGGCACTCGAGCTCCACGCCCTCCGCCTCGGCCTCCTCGACTTCCTCCATCAGGCAGGGCATCTCGTGGCGGGTGCGACGGTAGAGCAGACGGACCTCGCTCACGCCGAGGCGCAGGGCCGTGCGCGCCGCGTCCATGGCGGTGTTGCCGCCGCCGATCACGATCACGCTCGCGCCGAGGGGCGGCGGATCGCCCTTGGCCACGCGCTCCAGGAAGTCGAGGCCGGCCAGCGCCAGCTCGTCGCCGGCGCAGCCCATGGCCCGCGAGCGCTGGGCGCCGATGGCGACGAAGACGGCGTCGTGCTCGCGCCGCAGGTCGGCCAGCGTGAAGTCGCGCCCCCAGCGCCGGCCCATCCGGAAGCCGGCGCCGAGACGGCGGATCACCGCGATCTCGGCGTCCAGGGCGGCGCGCGGCAGGCGGTAGGCGGGGATGCCGTAGCGCAGCATGCCGCCGGGCAGGGGCTGGGCGTCGTAGAGGACGGCGGCGTGCCCCTGGCGCAGGAGGTAAAAGGCGGCCGTGAGCCCCGCCGGCCCGGCGCCGACGATCCCCACCGACTTGCCGGACGCCGGCGCCGCCGATGGCTCGCGACTCGCCCGGGCGCGGCCGTTCTCGTCAGCGGCCCAGCGGTGGAGGGCGGCGATGGCCAGCGGCTCGTCGTGGTCGCAGCGGCGGCAGCTCTCCTCGCACAGCCGCGGGCAGACGCGGCCCAGGGTGCCGGGCAGCGACAGGGTCTCGAAGAGGACGTCCATGGCGTCGCCGGGGATGCCGGCGGCGATCTCGCGCACGAAGCCGGGGACGTCGAGCCCGGCCGGACAACGCACCGCGCACGGCGCCACACAGTCGCCGGCGTGATCGGAGAGCAGCAGCTCGAGGGCCATCTTGCGCGACGCCCTCACGTCGTCGCCGGCGGTCTCCACCACCATGCCGTCGGCCACCGGCATGGCGCAGGAGGGCGACAGGGCGCGGCGGCCCTCGACCTGGACGCAGCAGAGGAAGCACGAGGCCGACGGCTCCGGACCTTCGACGTGACACAGCGTCGGGATCTCGATGCCGAGGCGGCGCGCCGCCTCGAGGATGGTGGTCCCCGGCGCCACCGCGATCTCGCGGCCGTCGATGACGACGCGTTCGGTCTCCGCCGTCATCAGTGGACCTCCACGGCGCCGTCCTGGCACGCCTCGAGGCAGGCGCCGCAACGGGTGCAGGCGTCGTCGTCGATCTCGTGCCGCTCGTAGGGGCGCCAGGCGATGGCGTCGACCGGGCAGACCTGAGCGCACAGGGTGCAGCCGATGCAGGCGGGGTTGATCGTGTAGTGGACGAGCGCCGCGCACTTGCCGGCCGGGCAGCGGCGCTCGTGGAGGTGGGCCTCGAATTCGCCGCGGAAGTGGCGCAGGGCCGAGAGCACCGGGTTGGGCGCGTTCTGGCCGAGGCCGCAGAGGCTGGTGCGGGAGACGCGGTCGGCGAGCTCCTCGAGCTTGTCGAGCTCGTCGGGCCGGGCCTCGCCGGTACACAGGCGGTCGAGGATCTCGAGCATGCGCTGGGTGCCGACGCGGCAGAAGGTGCACTTGCCGCAGGACTCCTGGCGGGTGAAGCGCAGGAAGTAGCGGGCCACGTCGACCATGCAGTCGCGCTCGTCGAGCACCACCAGGCCGCCCGAGCCCATGATGGCGCCGGCGGCGGCGAGGGCCTCGTAGTCGACGGGGGTGTCGAGGAGCGAGGCCGGCACGCAGCCGCCCGAGGGGCCGCCGATCTGCACCGCCTTGAGCCGGCGGCCGTGGGGCACGCCGCCGCCGAGGTCGTCGACGATCCGGCGCAGGGTCAGGCCCATGGGCACTTCCACGAGGCCGCCGTGGCGCACCTTGCCGGCGAGCGCGAAGACCTTGGTGCCTTTGCTCGTAGCGGTGCCGTGGGCGGCGAAGGCGGCGGCGCCGTGGCGCAGGATCCACGGCACGCAGGCCAGGGTCTCGACGTTGTTGATCACCGTCGGCCGCCCGCGGTAGCCGTGCTCCACCGGATACGGCGGGCGCAGGCGCGGCATGCCGCGGCGCCCCTCGAGCGAGGCGATGAGCGCCGTCTCCTCGCCGCAGACGAAGGCGCCGGCGCCCTCGCGCACTTCCAGGCGCAGGCGAAAACCGGTGCCGAGCACGTCGTCGCCCAGGAGCCCGGCGTCCGCGGCCTGGCGCAGGGCCTCGCGCACCTGACGCACCGCCTGCGGGTACTCGGCGCGGACGTAGAAGAAACCCTCCTCGGCGCCCACGGCCCAGGCGGCGATCGCCAGGCCCTCGACCACGCGGTGGGGGTCCGACTCCAGCACCAGGCGGTCCATGAAGGCGCCCGGGTCGCCCTCGTCGCCGTTGCAGACGACGTACTTGGGCCTCGGCTGAGCGAGTGCCAGGGCCCACTTGCGCGCGGTGGGAAAGCCGGCGCCGCCGCGTCCGCGCAGGCCCGCGGCGTCGAGAGCGGCGATCACGTCGGCGGGCGAGGAGGAGCGCAGGCACGACTCGAAGGCGCGGTAGCCGTCGCGGGCGCGGTAGTCGTCGAGAGAGCGCGGGTCGATCTCGCCGCAGTTCTCGAGCACGATCCGCGTCTGGGCGTGGGAGCACGGCGCCGGCGGCGCCGCGTCCATGGGACGCGCGACAAGACGCGCGGCCACCCAGCGCAGCCAGCCCCGCGGCCGCAGGTGCCGGCGCACGATGTCCGCCGCGCGCTCCGGCGTCACGTGGGTGTAGACCACGTGCAGACCGTCGCCGCCGACCACCTCCACCAGCGGCTCGCGGTGGCACATGCCGCCGCAGCCGACCGCCTTGACGGCCTGCTCGGCACCGGCGCGGCGGGCCGCCGCGCGCAGCGCCTCCCACACCGGCCGGGCGCCGTTGGCGACGCCGCAGGACCCGAGCCCGACGCGGACCTCGACCGGCGGCCTCACGCCGCCTCCTCGTGGCGCGCGGCCACGGCCGCGAGCCTCGCGCAGGCGGTGGCCGGCGTCAGGCGGCCGGCGACGTCGCCGTCGACCATCATCACCGGCGCCAGGCTGCAGCAGCCCAGGCAGGCCACCGGGTCGAGGGTGAAGCGGCGCCCGGGGTCGGTGTCGTCGCCGCTCGGGATCCCCAGGCGGCGGCGCATCTCGTCCATCACCGGGTCGACGCCGGCGACGTGGCAGGCCGTGCCGTGGCAGACGCGCACAAGCTGGCGGCCGGCCGGCGTACGGCGGAAGTGGGCGTAGAAGCCGGCGACGGCGGCGATCTGGGCCGCCGTGACCTCGGTGCGCTCGCAGACGCGGCGCAACGCCGCCTCCGGCAGGTAGCGGTAGTGGTCCTGGATCGCCTGGAGGATGAGGATGGCGGCCTCGCGTCCGCGGCCCTCGCGGGCGATCACCGCGTCGACGAAAGCGAGGTCGGGCTCCCTCACCCCCCGGCCCCCTCTCCCAGGGGGAGAGGGGGAGATAGAGACCGGGAAGTCCGAGCTCCCCCCTCTCCCCCTGGGAGAGGGGGGTTGGGGGGGTGAGGGTTCCCCCCAATTGACCGCGCCCAGAAAAACCGCGGCCGCCGCCAGCAGCCCGTAGCCGAGGCGGTGATCGCGCGCCTGCCGCGCGATCGACCGCGCGGTCTGACGCTCGCGCTCGGCGTCGAGCTCGGGGGCCGCGGCGGCGTCCGTCTTGACGCGCTCCTCGAGGGCCGCGACGAGCGCGGCGTCGGCGCCCGCGCGGAGCATCGCCCGCACCTGGTCGGCGATCATGAAGCCGCTGATCGCCACCACCGCGGCGGCGCCGAACATCGCCAGCCGCCTCATGACGCCGGGCCCCCGGCGGCGGCGCGGTGGACCGGGCAGGAGCCGTAGCAGCGCGAGCACGCCAGGCACCGCTCGCGCACCGCGCGCATCTCGTCGATGGCGCCGTAGGGGCACGCGCGGCTGCACAGGCCGCAGTCGAGCTCGCGCCCGGGCGTGATCGACACGCTGCGCCAGGCGTAGCGGCTGGCGAGCGCCAGCAGGGCGCCGTAAGGGCAGAGCCAGCGGCAGTAGGGTCGCCCCACGAAGAGGCCCACGCCCAGCAGCAGGCCGCCGAAGAGCAGCATCGGGAAAGTGCCGGTGAAGCGGAAGAAGCTCACGAAGGGATCGAAGCGGCAGATCACGAAGTCGCGATAGGCCAACGGCGCCACGGCGAAGCCCACGGCGGCGGCGAGGTAGACCCACTTGCCGGCGCCGAGAACGCGGTCGAGCCGTGGCGGCACCGTGACCGGCCTGACCAGCACCACCTCCTGGATCGCTCCCAAGGGACAGACGCCGCCGCAGAAGACGCGGCCGAAAAAGAGCGCCGCGGCGAGCGGCAGCACGAAGATGCCGATCACGAAGTAGGGCACCACGTAGGCGGGCTCGGCGAGACCCAGGACGACGTTCTGGATCGAGCCGATCGGGCATACGCAGCCCTCGCGGTAGAAGCCGAAGTAGAAAAGGCAGGCGAGCGTCAGGGCCACGCCCAGCGACCGGCTGCGCCGCCTGAGCGCGATCCACGCCGACAGCGCCAGCGCGGCGCCAAGCAGCGCCAGGTCCAGGAGCTGCCGGGCCGCGGAGAGCGGCAGCGGACGCTGCACCACAGGCGTAACGTAGCCTTCGCCGATCGCGTCCTCGGACGGCGCCACGTCCACCGGGCGCGAATAATCGGGCTGGGCACCCGTGGGAAACGGCAGGAGGACCAGACAGATCAGTCCCAGCAGGACCCGCGGCGGCATGGCTCACCTCAGCTCACCGGCAGGCGCTCGTAGGCGTCCTCCGGGCAGGCGGTCGAGATCGCGCAGCGGTTGCAGTCCAGGCACAGGTCGTGACGCACCTCGAGGCGGATCGAGCCCAGGCCGTAGGGCTCTTTGCAGGCCATCACGCAGCGGCCGCAGCCGTTGCACAGGGTCTCGTCGATCACGTACTCGTAGTAGTTGTTGGCGGGGTCGTCGGGGTCGGCCCAGCCGATCGGATAGCGCTCGATGGCGTCGCGGGGACAGAGCTTCTCGCTCGGCAGGCCGTCGGGACCCACGGCGCTGGTGACGTCGTAGTACGCGGGGCAGACGTAGCACCGGCCGCACTGGGAGAGCTCGTTGACGGCGCGCACCGCCGACAGGCCCAGCACGCACTCGCTGGCGCAGCTTTCGCACACGTCGACGCCGAGCGCGCCGAGGCGTGAGTTGACGCACTTGCCGGGATCGAGCTGCCACGCGTCGGTCCCCCGGGCCTTGACGGCGAGGAAGCCGCACATGCCCCCCAGGCCCGCCAGGACCGTGCCGCGCGCGGCGTGGCCGAGGACGTCGCGGCGGGTCATTCCGCTCATGCCGCCACCCCCACGCGCTCGAAGAGCCGAGCTTGCAGCCGCACCGGGTCGGCGACCACGATGCGGTCGTCCGGGTCGACGGCCACGTCCATGTTCTTGCAGGCGGGGTCGAAGGCGTCGCCGGCGGCAACCACCGCCTCGAGCCGGCCTTCGGCGTCGTAGACCTTGACCCGCGGCCCGCCCTTCTCGGTCACCACCACCCGGCCGCCCGACGCCAGGGCGACGTTGGTCGGGTTGCAGCAGCCGGGGAAGCCCTCGGGGTCGCGGCCGTCGAAACGCCCGAAGCGGCCGAGGAGCTCGCCGGCCGCGGTGTAGCGCTCCACCCGGTGCAGCCCCGGGTTGGCCACGTGGACCACGCCGTCGGCGTCGACGGCGAAGTCGACGACGCCGTTGGGGATGTGGAAGCCGCCTTTGCGGTGACGCTCGCCCACGTCGTTGAGCCAGCCGCCCTCGAGGTCGTAGTGACGGATGCAGCGGGCCCGGGCGTCGGCGAGCAGCACGCCGGCGGCGGTGAAGCCGATGGCGGTCACCAGCCCCAGGCGTTCGCCGTCGCGCCACTCGTCGAGCCGTGTGCCCCCGACCTCGTGCACCTCCACCTGCCCTTCCTCGCCCACCCACACGTCCTCGCCGTCGACCGCGACCGCGTAGACCGGCCGCGAGGTGAACCAGCGGTGCCGCATCTCGCCCTCGGCGTCGAAGACCTTGACCTCCGAGTCTCCGGCCAGGTAGAGGTGGCCCTGGGTGTCCACGGCGACGCCGCGCAGGGCATGCTCGAATCGATCGGGACCCGCGCCGCGGCCGCTCACGGACCGCGCCTCGCGGTATTCGGCTTCAGCTCCCACGGCCCACCTCCAGACAGACCATGCGGCTCAGGTCGCGCAGCACGAGCTTGCCGCCCGAGAGCGCCATCGGCGCCCACACGTCGTGCCCGGCGAGCACCTGCGCCCTGGCCAGCTCCTCGTAGCCGCCGGTGCCGGCCTCGATCAGGCGTAGCATCCCGGTCTTGCCGTCGAGCACGAAGAACATGCCGTCGGCGAGCAGGAAGCTGCCCATCTCGAACGAGGCCTGGCCCGCGCTCGTCCAAACCACCTTGCCGTCCTTGTCGAGACAGGTGAAGAGGCCGCGCTTGAGCTTGCCCACGGCGTAGAGGTGGTCCTGCCAGACGATGGGCGTGTGGATCTCGGAATTCCACACGTCCGGCGTGTGGACGAAGAGCCCCTCGGCGGCGAAGGCGCCGTCGCCGTTGCGGCTCACCTTGAGCATGGCGCCGCCGGCGTCGTAGCCCGCGGTCAGGTAGACGCGCTCGCCGTCGACCGCCAGGGGCGAGGGCGAGACCGAGACGTTGAACTTGAACGGGTAGTGCCAGAGCAGCCGCCCGTCGTCGGCGGCCACGCCCACGGTGCCGGCGAGGGTGTTGAAGAGGTACTGGTCGACGCCCGCGAGCCGGGCCGGCATCAGCGACGCGTGCGACAGCGGCCAGCCCTCGGGGTTGGGCGTGCGCCAGAGCTCCTTGCCGGTGGCCTTGTCGAGGGCCACCACCAGGGCGTCGCCGGCCGGCGCCACCAGCAGGCGGCCCTCCTCGATCAGCGGGCACTGGCCGTTGTACCAGGGCGGGATCGTGGTCTTGTACTCCTCGACCAGGTTCTTGCGCCACAGCTCGGCGCCGGTGGCGGCGTCGAGGGCGTGGAGCACCGCCTTGGGGTCGAAGGAGAACACGCGCTCGCCGTCGACCGCCGGCACGGTGCGGGTGATGCCGTGGTTGGGGCGGATGCGGCGGGCCTCGCGGAAGCGCCACAGCTCGCGGCCGTCGGCCAGGGCGACCGCGCGCACCAGCCACTCGCCGGCGCCCTCGTCGTAGTCGTTGAAGTAGACCTTGCCGCCCTCGACGGCGGCGCCGGAATAGCCCTGGGCCACCGCGAGCGACCACAGCACCCGCGGTCCCTCGGCCGGCCACGAGCGCAGCAGCCCGGTCTCGCGCGAGACGCCGTCGCGGCGCGGGCCGCGGAACTGCGTCCAGCTCTCGGCGGAGGCCGCGGCGGCGAGCGCGGCGAGAAAGAGGACGGAGGATACGAGTCGGACCTTGGACATGATCCGATCCTGCCGGAGCGCGAAACGCGCCGGGAATACCCGCCAGGGCGGTCCGGCCCACCCCTTCGGCTAGCTGCCCACTCGACGATGACCGTCAGCCGCTCGCGCGGGTCAGCCGGAACGCGACCATCTCCTCGGCGTTGCGCGCCAGCAGGACGTCGCCGACCAGCGCCGGGTGGTTCCAGGTCTTGCCCTCGATCGCCGGGAACCGCGCGAGCTCCGTGAAGCGGTCGGGGGTGGCCGCGACCAGCGCCAGCTCGCCCTTCTCCGACAACACCAGCAGCAAGTCCTGGTCGGCCAGCAGGATGAGCTGGCCGTAGCCGTAGCGGCCGCCCTTCCACTTGCGCTCGCCGTTGGCGAGGTCGATGCACGCGAGGATGCTGTTGTCGAAGCCGAAGGCATGGCCCTCGTGGACGACCAGGTCGTTGAAGTAGGGCTTGAGCCCCTCCGACGTCCAGCGCTCCTCGACGGTCCATCCGCCGGGCCCCCGCGCGACCGCGAGCCGGCGCGTGGCGATTCCGCTCGAGCTGCCGGCGGTGCTGATCAGGACGCCGCCGTCCGCCGTCTGGGCCGGCTGCAGGCTGTGGAAGCCCGGCCACGCATGCTCCCAGAGCAGCGTGCCGTCGGCCGTCGCGACGCTGGTCGCGCCGGCTCCGGTCAGCATCAGGACCTGCGCGACGCCGTCGATCGTCAGCAGGTGCGGCGAGCTGTAGCTCACGCTCTTGGCCTCTCCGAACCACCGCGGATCGCCGGTGGCGAGGTCGTAGGCCGCGAGCTTGCCGGCGACGGCGGCGACGACGACGTCGTCGACCACCAGCGGCGAGCTCGTGAAGCCCCAGCCCGGGACCTTCACGCCGGTGTCGGACGCCGCGTCGCGCGACCACACGACGGAGCCGTCCTCGGCGTCGAGCGCGTTGAGGATTCCGGTGGCGCCGAGGGCGTAGACGCGGCCGTCGCTCAAGGCCGGGGTCCCGCGCGGACCGGCGCCGGCCATCGCCTCCCAGAACCGGACCGGGTCGCGGTGGATCCACACCGGCTCGCCGGTGGCCGCGTCGTAGCAGGCGACGGCCTCGTCGTCACCGCGTTGCTCCTGGGTGTAGAGGAGGCCGCCGCGGACCGCGAAGGACGACCAGCCCGGTCCGACCGGCCGGCGCCACAGCTCGACCGGCGGCGACGCGGACCAGTCGGTCTCGATTCGCACGCCGCGGACGACGCCGTCGCGCTCGGCGCCGCGAAAGCCGGGCCAATCCGGCCTGCCGGGGTCCGGCTGCGCCGCTGCCGGAACCGGCGCCGTCGGCTCGTCGCCGGCCTGGGCCAGGAGCCGCTCCTCGGGAGACTGCGACCACCGCCACCCGAAATCCCAATCGAAGCCGCCGGAAACGCCATAGGTCCGCAGCAGCGTCCACACTCCGCAGGCCAGCAGGATGGTCGCGGCCATCGCCGCGCGCCGAGGTCCGACGGCAAGGCGACGGCTGGCCACCGCCCAGAGGACGAATGCGAGACTCAGGACCGGGACGGCGTAGATGAGGAACAGCATCCCCATGCCCCCCGTCGCGATCGACTCGTGGAGGAGGCGCGGCGTCGCGATCAGCGCGACGATCATCAGGCCGACGGCGCCCAGGCGCTCGGACCAGGGCGCCCGGCTGAAGAACACCCACCAGAGGACGATCGCCACCCCGCCGAAGAGGCCGCTCATCACCGCGAAGGGTATGGCCGCGGGCGCGAAGACAGGGACGACGAACCTGAACAACCACTGCATCGTCACGAGGACCACGCCGGGCCACAGCCGCAGCGGATTGCGGAGAGACGGTTCTTGGGTCGGTGCCATGTCCATGCCGGTCGGATCTCCTTCTCAGTCGCGCTGGGAGGGTTGGAGCTCGCGGCGGGCGGGCGCGACGTCCTGCCATCTCCTTTACGGCGCCGCCGGCGTTTTTGTTCGCGGCGTTGCTCGGCAGCCCGAATCGCCGCGAGCCTACCTCTTCGGTCAGTTTGGAAACGTCGCGCTCGACGAGATAGGGTTCGCTTCCGGACCGGTCTGGTCATGCGACGCGATCACCTGCTGCTCGCCGCCTTCGTGCTCTCCGGCGCCGCCGGCCTGGGCTACGAGATCCTCTGGACCCGGCTTCTCGCCCTTGCCCTGGGCAGCGAGAGCCTCGGCATGCTCGGCGTGCTGTCGGGGTTCTTCGGCGGCCTCGCCCTGGGTTCGTGGCTCTTCCACGACCGCGTGCTGGCGTCGCGCGACCCCGCCCGGCTCTTTGCCCGGCTCGAGCTCGTAGCCGCCGTCTTCGCTCTGGCGAGCCCGCACCTGCTCTACGCCCTCGGCCGGCGCCTGCCGCCGCTCCTCGGCCCGGCGGCCGGCGACAACGACACCTTCGTGGGCCTGGCGCTGTCGCTGGTGACGGCCACGCTGGCGCTGCTGCCGGGCACGGTGTGCATGGGAGCCACGCTCGCCGCCCTGGTCGAGGCGCGGCGGCGCGCCCTTCCCGGCGACGACGAGGGGCGGGGCCTCGGCCGCCTCTACGCCGCCAACACGCTCGGCGCCACGCTCGGCGTCGCCGTCACGGTCTACTTGCTGCTGCCGCGGCTGGGCATGGGCACCGGCAGCGCCGTCCTCTCGGGCCTGGGGCTCGCCGCCGCCGGCCTCGCCGCCGTCTGGGCGCGCGGGCGCGGCCTCGCGGCGCCGGGGCGCGCGAGCAAGCCGGCCAAGCGCGGCAAGAGAGCCCGGCGCGAGGGCCAGGAGCCCTCCTGGAACCTCGCCATCGTCACGGTGACCGGCTTCGCGGGCCTGGGTCTCGAGGTCGCGGGCGTCCAGATCCTCGCCCAGAACATGGAAGACACGGTCTACACCTTCGCCAATACGCTCGCGGTCTACCTCGTCGGCACGGCGGCCGGGGCCTGGATCTTTTCCGCCCTGGCGCCGCGCCTGGCCGCCCGCGGCCGCGATACGGTGACGGCGGGGCTCTTGCTGCTGCAGGTGGTCACCGTCGCGCTGGCGGCGTTCGTCCTCCGGGGCAGCCCGGCGCTGCTGGAGATCCTGGCGCCCTCAGGCCCGAGCTACGCCGGCGACGTGGCCGCCGAGGCGGCGGTGGCCGCCGCCGTCTTTTTGCCGCCGACGCTGGTCATGGGCGCCCTCTTCAGCCACGTGATGGGCCAGGTGGCGCCGCGCGGCGTCGGCCGTGCCTACGCCCTCAACACCTTCGGCTCGATGCTGGCGCCCTTCGTTTTCGGTCTCTGGGCGATCCGTGCCCTGGGCTACGCCGCGGCCTTGCGACTGGCGGTGCTCGCCTACCTGGTCCTGCTCCTCGCTTTCCTGTGGTCGCGGCCGCGGCGGGCCGCCGCGGCCCCGCGGCTGGCCGCGGCGGCGCTGGCGGTGGCGGCCTACCTGGCCGTACCAGGGCCGATGCTCCTCGTTCCCATCGCGGCGGGCTGGACGCCGCTGGTCCAGGACCCCGGGCTCTACGGCCTGGTCGTCGTCAGCGAGGAGGCGACCTCGACGCTGCCGGGAAACCGCCTCCACCGCCGGCTGCAGGTCAACCGCCACTTCCGCATGGGCGGCTCGGTGAGCTTCGGCGAGCAGCGCCTGGGGCACCTGCCGCTGCTCTTCGCCCCGACGGCCAAACGCGCGCTGTTCCTCGGCGTCGGCACCGGCGCCACGCTGAGCGCGGTGCGGCACTTCCCGCTCGAGCACGTCGACGCCGTGGAGCTGGTGCCGGAGGTGCTCGCCGCCCTGCCGTACTTCGAGCACGTCAACGAAGGCGTCTTCCGCGATCCGCGGGTGCGCTTCCACGCCGCCGACGCCCGGCGCTTCGTGGCCGCCGGCGGCGAGCGCTACGACGTGATCGTGGGCGACCTCTTCCATCCGGCCCGCGACGGCGCCGGCTCGCTCTACGCCCGCGAGCACTTCCGCGGTGTGGCCGCGCGCCTCGCCCCCGGCGGCTCTTACGCTCAGTGGATCCCGCTCTACCAGTTCGACGTCACGAATCTGAAGACGGTCGTTCGCACCTTCCTCGACGTCTTTCCCGAGGCCCACAGCTTCGTGGGGATCTACAACGCCATGACGCCCGCCCTGGCCCTGGTAGGGCGCGCCAACCGGGGCGACGGATCCTGGCCGGTGGAGCTCGGGCACCTGCGGGCGCAGCTTTCGCGGCCGGTCTACGGCCCTCTGCTGATGGCCGATCCGCGCGACGTCATGGCCTCCTACATGCTGGACCGCGGCGCCCTCGCGGCGTTCGCCGGCGAGGGCCCTCTCAACACCGACCTCGATCCCCGCGTGCTTTTCGACGCGCCGCGCAGCGCCTACGAGAACCGCGACGACCTCAACTGGGGGAGCCTGCAGGCGCTCCTGCCGTACCGCACCCTCTACCCCGAGGAGCTGCTCGAGGCCGACGCTGGTTTCCGTGCCGCGACGCGGCGCTTCTCCACGGCCCTGACGTTCTATCTCGAAGGGGAGGTCCTGCGGGTGAGCTCCCCGAGCTCCGGCCGATTCCCCGCCGCCGCCCTCGACCGCTACCTCGCGGCCTACGAGACCGCGCCCGAGCTCTACCCTGCGGCGAGCCTGCTCTACGGCGTCGCCGCCTTCGACCACGGCTCCACCGAGGAGATCTTCCGCCGCATGCTCGAGCGCGCCCCGGACGATCCGCGCACGCGCCTGGAATACCTGCGGTACCTGGAAGCCCTCGGCGACGCCCGTCGCGTGCAGGAAGCCCAGGAGCTCTTCAGCCGTCAGAATCCTCTCGATAGGGAGAACTAGCATTCTCAGATCTGATACCGACCTTTCTCAACTTTGAGACTCCGGGAGTCTCAAAGTTGAGAATCCGCACCGCCGCCGCCGCCGCCCAACGGCCCGATGAAGCCTGCAACCTCCCGGTAACACGACGCTTGCTCGCGCTCTCTGATTCCGACTCGACCGGGAGAGCACTTGGTACGGCTCTTGCTTATCGTCCCAGCGTCGGGATTATTTGAATTCGAGCAGGGTTCCTCAGGCCAAGTCAGACCACGCCTCGTTTCCATCGGGCTCGCAGAGAGAAGCGGCGTGGTTCGCGCGTGTGGTCTCGACGTTCACAGAGCCGCAGGAAGGCTCTGCCGGCGTAAGCTCGCCCATCGCGGGCGGGAGGACTCGACAACGTATCAGGACCAGGCAAAGGAGTCAGGAGATGAGGAGAAAGACGATCTTCGGATTACTCGCGGTGGCTGTGACTGCCATGCTGGCGCTGCCGGTGTTCGCCCACAACTGGGGCTGCTGGCGGCAGCCCAACCGCACCGTCTGGGTGCGCAACACGGCCACCAACTCGTCGCAGGCCGCGGCGGCGCTCAACGAGTGGAATGGCGACACGATCCTGACGATACGAACGACCAGCTCCCACACCGAGGTCAGCGTCTTGGACGGCAACTACGGCAACACCGGCTGGGGCGGCCTGGCGAGCATCGAGAGCGCCAGCGGCTGCAACATCCTCCACGGTCACGCGACCTTGAATACCTACTATTCGTACACGTCGAACGGCAAGCGCGGCGTCTTCTGCCAGGAGGTCGGCCACCTCTTCGGGCTCGACCACTCCAACGACGGCGGCTGCATGGGCGGCGGCTACTACTACAACATCAACACCAACTACAACGTCGTATCGCACAACATCAGCGACATCGCCAGCAAGTACAACGGCGTGCCCCTGGCGCTCTACGGCGAGGACGAGAAGCACGGCGAGCACGGCGAGGAGCCCGATCACTTCGACGGCCCGGTCGTGCACGCGCTGTGGTACGACCACCCGCGCAGCCTGGTCGAGGCCGCCGAGATGGCGAGCGCCGTGGTCGTCGCGCGCGTGACCGGCGTCTACGACGCGCCCGACATCGTGGTCCCGGCCAAGGGCCTCGACAACGACGAGCACCGGGTCCCGAACCAGCGCGTCGCCTTCGAGGTCACGAGGGCGATCCGCGGCAAGGTCGAGGCTTCTTTCGACCTCTTCCACACCGGCAACGCGACCTACGTGCTCGACGGCGATCCTCCCTACGAGATGGGGCAGAGGTACCTGCTCTTCCTCACTCCGCGGGAAGACGGCACCTACCGGGCGATCTCTCCCGAAGGCCGCTACGAGATCACCCCGCACGGCCTCGAGCCGGCGTCGCGCGAGGAGTTCTCCCAGATGCTGCGGGGCACTTCCGTGCGCGACTTCACCCGTGACCTCACCGAGGTGCTCGGCTTCCGCATGAAGTAACGGCCCACCTCGGGGCTCGTGTCACCAGGCGGCTCCGTCCGCCGTCGACGTAGCGGCGGGCGGAGCTGTTTCCGGGTGCGGGTCAGCAGGGCGGACAGCGACGCGATAGGATCCGGTCGTCGTGCAGCCCAACGCCGGACAACCGGTCTCCACCGCCGGCGCCCGCCTCGACGAGGCGGATGCGGCGATGGTCCTCGTCCACGGCCGCGGCGCCACCGCCGCCAGCATCCTGACTCTCGCCGACGCCCTCGGGCGTCCTCACGTCGCCTACCTGGCGCCGCAGGCCGCCGGCAACACCTGGTACCCCTACAGCTTCCTGGCGCCGATCGCCGACAACGAGCCGGGGCTGTCGTCGGCGTTGGCGGTGCTCGTGGGCTTGGTCGAGGAGGTCACGGCGGAGGTGTCGACGTCGCGCACGATCCTCCTCGGCTTCTCGCAGGGAGCCTGCCTCACGCTCGAATTCGCGGCCCGCCATCCGGCGGGCTACGGCGGCGTCGTGGGCCTCACCGGCGGGCTCATCGGCCCGACGGGCACGCCGCGGGACTACTCCGGCTCCTTCGGCGGCGCGCCCGTCTTCCTCGGGGCGAGCGACCCCGATCCGCACGTGCCCTGGGAGCGGGTCGAGGAGACGGCGGGCGTCCTGCGCGGGATGGGCGCCGACGTCACGCTGCGCCGCTATCCCGGCATGGGCCACACCGTCAACGACGACGAGATCGCGGCCGTCCGCCGGATGGTCGACGCGGTGGCCTGAGCCATTTCAGGGCTGAGCTACCTCAGGGCCTTCTCCGCGGCGCGCGGATCGACGACGGCGAGCACGAAGGCGCAGGCGCCGTCGTCGCGCGCCGTCACGGTGTAGGCGTAGTCGATGTTGATGCCGGCGCGCCCCAGCTCGCGCGCCAGCTCGGCGAGAGTGCCCGGCTCGTCAGGCACGTCGAGGCGCAGGACCTGCTGCTCGCCGCAGGTGAAGCCCGCGGCGCGCAGGACGGCCAGGGCGCGCTCGACGTCGCCGACCAGCAGCCGCACGCGGTCGTTCCAGACGCCGAAGCCGTCGATGTTGACGCCGGCCTTGCCCAATGCCTCCGACACTTCCCCCAGGGCCCCCGGCTGGTTGGAGATCTCCACGTATACTTCCGTCGCAGCGGCCATGGTCGGCTCCTCTCTGTAGATGGGCGCCCATACTAACGCAGGCCGCAGGAGGTGCTCGTGCAACGCCGTCTCGTGCAAAGCCGTCTCGCCGTCCTGATCGCGCTCCTCGCCGTCCCCGCGGCGCTCGCCCAGTCGCCGCACACCGAGCACACGCTGAAGTACGACGATGGCTCTCAGCGCCCCGCCGCCACCCTGGCCGACGTCGCCTGGCTCGCCGGCCACTGGCGCGGCGAGGGCCTGGGCGGGCTCGTCGACGAGGTCTGGACGCCCCCCTTCGGCGGCTCGATGACGGGCCTCTTCAAGCTGGTCAAGGACGGCGCCCCGGACTTCTACGAGATCCTGACGATCGTCGAGGAAGAGGGCACGCTCCTCCTGCGCCTGAAGCACTTCCACGCCGACCTCAAAGGCTGGGAGGAGAAAGACGACACCGTCGACTTCCGGCTGGTGAAGATCGAGCCCGGCAAGGCCTGGTTCGGGGGCCTGACGTTCCTGCGCCAGGGCGACGACGGGCTTGCCATCTACGTCGGCATCCGGCGCAAGGACGGGACGATGGGCGAGCTCGACTTCGTCTATCGCCGGTTCGATGGGTCTTGAGCCCGCTGCTCGCCTATGACGACGTAGGGCGGATTCCGGCGCTCCCAGCTCCGGATCGCCGCGCAGAGCCCGGACGTTTGGAAGTGCTCTTTCTCGTAGGCGAGCCGCAGCTCGCGCTCGATGGTCTCCACGCCCACCTCGAGCTGCTTGCGAGAGCCGAGAGCGTGCCGCAAGCCGATCGAGAGGATCCGCGCCATGTCGTGCCCGTTGCTCAAGTCCAGCGACGGGACGTCCGGATCGTCTTCGATCCGCCGGAGCTCTTCCAGGAGCTCACCCTCCTTCAATCTCGAATTCTGCCCGTGGGTTCGGGCAAGCACGGTACGGACGAGCTTGACGCGATCCAAGGTAAGATCCCGTTCCACGAACTTGCTGAAGGTCAGCTCTTGGAAGTGGAGCCCGAGGCCCTCTCGCTCCGAGACGTGGCGCAGCGCTCCGACCGGTCGGGCGAGGATCGCGAGGTGATCGCGGACAGACCTTCCGTGCTCGGCTTCAAACCTCTTGATCTTGTCCCGCGAGCCAACCTCGGCCAGCACTTTGTCCAGGGCCGGCGAGTGGACGAGCATCGACTCGAGATCGCAGCCGTCGGTCAGGAGGACGTTCTCGCTCGGCGGGAGATCGCCGGAGAGGCGCGAGCGGTCGGCGTCGACGATACCCAGGGCACCCGGGAACCCGTCGGCGTCCAGGATCGCCATCACTTCGAGGACGTTGTCCTTCCCGTGAGCCGGCTGGAGCTGGCAGCGGCTCCGATCGATGAGGCGGTCGTACACCCGGAGGTCCGCCGTCTCACCCTCCACCAAGACGAACGCGCCCCGATGCTGGCTGCGCGTCATCCGGATGTCGTTGGCGATGTCGTCAGGGGAGAGATACTGCTTCAAGCTCGGCCTCGGTCTTGGGGCTCTCGAGCTCGACGGTCAGATCCCATCGCTTGTGGATGATCTGGGGAGAGTGGGTGGCGATGAGGACGTCGAATGAGGCGAGCTCGGTGATCTTCGTCAGATCTTCGAGGAACTTCTTCTGCCAGGCCACGTGGAGGGAGATCTCGGGCTCGTCGATGAGGACGAGGGAGTTCGGCTTGAGGCGGAAGAGAAGCTCGTACAGAAGGATGACCTCCTGTTGCTCCCCGGAAGAGAGAGCGTTCAAGGATAGGGGATGGCCGGCAGAGGTCGTGAAGACTAGCCCTTTGCTGCGGGAAATGCTCAGCCGTTTGAAGAGAAAGCGACTGTTGATGATTTCTTGGAAAAACTCGATTCGGCGAGACAGGTCGTCGAAGACGCTCAGCTTCTTTTCGGCATCTTCGACATAGATCGCGAGCACGTCGCGGGTCTCTTCGGCTAGATGCTCGATCGGCAGCAGGGGCATCTCTTCTTGCTCGTCCAGCAGCCCGGCAATCTGCAACCTCTCGCGTTTACGCTCGAGCTCGGCCAGCCGCTCGGTGAGCTCGCTTTCGCTCAAGCCGTCCTCGTGAATCCGCTTCAGTAGCCGGGCGGGGAAAGTCCGATCTAGAGACTGAGACAGCTCGACAGATTCGGCGAGCTTCTTCTGGAGCGTTCGGGCAAGCTCGTCGGAGCGTTCTTCGACCGCGCTTGTGATTACTCCGGGTGCACTTTGCCCAAACCCGAATGTCGGGCTGGATATGGCCAGTCGCTGCTCGCGGATTATCTCGACTCGGACGGAATTCCGGAACTCCTGCCACCATTTTGGATCGCCATGATCAAGCTGCGCCTCCTGCCGCTGACGACCCCGCTCCACTTGGAGCAACGTCCTCCACGGATGCTCAAAGTACGGGTTCAACCACCTGCCGTTGGTATGCTTCCTGGCGACCATCTCGGTGATCTGCTTGCGTCGTACCACCACACGTGTATTGTCCTCGAAAACGACGACGAGCTGGCCGAAAGGTACCCCGTTCAGCCTTCCATACTGGCCGTTGAAGAGGCCATAGACCATCTCGAGGAGGATCGTCTTCCCAAAGCCGTTCGGGCCGTGGATGATGGTGACCCGATCCTCGGTGTTCAGCCGGATACGGTGGTGGAAGGTCCCGAAGAGCTGTTCGATCTCGATCTCGACGATTCGCATGGGTCTACCTCCGGTGTGGCCTCTTCTAGACTCTATCACGCGTGAGCTCCGGATCGACGTCGCGCGAGCTACTCGACCGCGCCGCCGGCTTCGCGCTCTCAGGACCTTCACCCTCTTTACCCCGAAGGGGTTGCATCCAGCAGCCCAGGGCAAGCGAAGCGCCGCCCTGGGTAGGCGGTCCCAAGAACGGGAACCCTGTAGGGGTTCTACAACTCCGGTGGCTTGTCCCGGAAGATGGCGTTCCCCGCCGCCAACGAATCTGTAAAACCCTTACAGGGTTTAGACGCGCGTGGGGTCTCGGTCCCAGGGTGTTACCCTGGGCTGACGGATCTAACCCCGTTGGGGTATGAACCCCGGTGAATCCAGGAGATCCCAATGTCATCGCTCTCGGCCCTGCCCCGGCCAGTCTCCCAAAATTCTCTCAGGCTCATCACCAAGAGCTCGCAGGTCGACAAGCCGCTTCTTCACGCCCAGATTGGGAATCTCGAGACGGAACGGATCCTCAGTCTGGGTGAGAAGACCCATGTAGTAGAGGGCCGAGGCAACGACTCCCCGATCTTTGGCCATCCTCCGTGCCAGGTCGTCGAGCGAGAGGCTGGCCTCCAAACCGGCGACTGTGACGGTGCCATCGTCGCTTTCTGTGAGCTCTTCGATCACGTCGGTTCCAGCTTTCGTGCGGGCCACGACGCCGAGCTTGCGAGCGTCCGGGCTTCCGATCTCTCCGTGGACTTGCCGGGGTGGCTCGCGGTGGAGCCGGACTTGCCTCAGGAAATCGATGACGTCAGTCGGATTGAAGATGAGCTCGGTAGTTCCACGGGCGAAGCGGTAGCCGTTGTACCAAGCTCGCATAGTGTCCAGGGCCTCGTCGATCCTACCTGGCGCGAGCCCTCGGTCTTCGGCGACCGACCGTAGGATGCCTCGGAGCTCCGCTTCCCGGAATCCGCAGAGCGAGGCCAGCTCTGGGGCCAGGGACACGTCCTCGGCGATATTGAAGCCGTCCCTCAGCTCGTTGAGAGCCACCGGCGACACGCCGGTGACGAAGACCCGCTCCAGTCCCTGGCCCTCGGTGCCGCTCTTGACCGACTTGAAGAGTTGCTTGTAGGGACCGTCCTTGCCGAAGAGTGCGCGATAGGTGCCGGCGTCCTGGACCATCACCTCGTTGACGAAGTTGTCGTACTCGTCGATCAGCAGGTAAAGCTTGTAAGGTGTCTCGCTGACCGCCAGAAGGATGCTGCGGAGGATCGCCGCCGGGCTGCCGTCAACCTTGATCGGGGCGAGGAAGTCCCTGTACTCCCGCGCGAAGACCTCGGCCTGGGCGCTGACGTGCTCGCGGAGGCTTTCGGCGATCTGCGCGACGGTGCCGCCGGGGTCGACGGTGGAGAAGTTCCACTGGAGCACGAAGTAGCGGTTGGCGAGCGGGGTGGCGGCCTCGCCGCCGGCGGCGGGGCCGCCGAAGAGGTACACGTGCTCGTCCTTCCGGCGCACGTCGTAGTAGTTGGCGAGCGTCTGGAGCCACAGCGACTTGCCGAAACGCCGCGGACGCAGGAAGACGAGGATGCTGCCCAGCCGCTCGAGGTCACGGATGTGAGCCGTCCGGTCGACGTAGACGAAGCCCTGGCGGCGGATGCGGTGGAAATCGGCGATGCCGTAGGGGAGCTCGTTCACGTGCCAGGACCTCGGCAGCCAGTCTACCCGAGAGGAACGCGGCGCGGCGCGGACGGTGATACCGTACGCGGCCATGCCGAACATCGGATCGTTCCACCCCATCGTCGTCCACTTCGCGATCGCCCTGCTCGTGGCGGGCGTCGTGTTGCGCTGGATCTCGCTGACCAGGAAGCTCCCCTTCACGAGCCCCGCCGCCGTACTGCTGATTGTCGCCGGAACTCTTGCCGCGGTGGTGGCGGTGAAGTCGGGCGACGACGCCCACGGGCCGGTCGAGCGGATCCCCGGCGTCCGGGACGTGGTCCACGAGCACGAGGAGCACGGCGAACGGGCGCGCAACGTCTTCCTGGCGGTGGCCGCGCTCGAGGTCGCGGGCCTCGTGCTGACGCGCCGCAAGGTCAAGCGGGCGGGGCTGGTGCTGGTGGCGTCGGCCGTGGTGGGCGCGGTCGGGCTGTTCTTCCTCTACGAGGCGGCCGAGCACGGCGGCGAGCTGGTGTATTCCTACGCCGGGGGCGTCGGCACGCGGACGGGCGAGGCCGAGGACGTCGGACGGCTGCTGCTGGCCGGCCTCTATCACCAGGCGCGGGTCGACCGCGAGCAGGGCCGCGCCGACGAGGCCGCGCGCCTCTGTGCGCTGGCCGCCGAACGCTTTCCCGACGACCCGGCCGTTCAGGTCCTGTACGCCGACTCTCTGCTCAACGACACCCGGGACGGCGCCGCTGCCCTGGACCTCCTCCGTCGTCTCGAACGGCCCAAGGGCGGATCCGCGGAGCTGCGTTACGGCATGGTCACGGCCGAGGCGCTGAAGGCGACGGGGGACGTCGAAGCCGGGCGACGCGAGCTCGAGAAGCTGCGCGAGGCCTTCCCGGAGAGCGGCATGCTCAGGGAAGCGCTGGAACGGTTCTGACGCCGCAGGCGTCGGTGTAGGGACGCACGGCTGCTGCTAGACTCCGGCGCGTGAAGCTCACCATCTTCCAGGTCCCTTACGACTCGGGCCACCACGCCGAGCGCATGGGGCGCGGACCGCTCCACCTCGTCGACGGCGGGCTCGCCCGCCGCCTGCGCGACGGCGGCCACGACGTCGAGCTGACGTCGATCGTCCTCGACGGCTTCCTGACCGAAGTGGGCTCGGCGGTGGCGATCCAGCGCCGGCTGGCGCTCGCCGTCGCCGACGCCCGGCGCGCCGGGCGCCTGCCGGTGGTGCTTTCCGGCAACTGCAATACCGCCGTGGGGACGCTCGCCGGCGTCGGCACGGCGACCACCGGCGTCGTCTGGTTCGACGCCCACGGCGACTTCAACACGCCCGAGACGTCGCCCACGGGCTTCTTCGACGGCATGGCGCTCGCCGTCGCCTGCGGCCATTGCTGGCGCGTCGCCACCGCCACCGTACCGGGCTTCGCGCCGCTGCCCGAGCGCAACGTGCTCATGGTGGGGGTCCGCGACCTCGACCCGCTGGAGGAGAAACGCCTGGCCGCCTCCGACGTCGCGCGGCTCGCGGCCGCGGACCTGCGCCGCGACGGCATGGAGCCGGTGGAGAGCTGGCGACTGAGCGCCCGCGTCGCCGGCATCGAGCGCCTCTACCTCCACGTGGACCTCGACGTCCTCGACCCGTCGCAGGTCCGCGCCAACCCCTACGCGGCGGCCGGCGGCCTGACCGTCGACGAGCTCCTCGGCGTCGCCGCCACGGTCCTCAAGGAGCTCGACGTCGCGGCGGTGGCCATCACGTCCTACGATCCGGCGTGCGACCGCGAGGATCGCGTTCCCGAGGTGACGGCGAGGCTGATCGAGTCCCTTTGACCTCCATCCGATCGCGGCCGGTCGTCTTCCATGGAGGTGCATGCGGACCTGATCCCCTTGACTCATGATTGACGGCGCCAATATCAGGACACGAGCCTCTCTGATCGCGATGGAGCCCGTCCGGCGACGGTAACGTCCTAGGATTGCAAATCTGGGACTTGACCCTCCCAAGAGGACTCGAAGATTCGCCCCGAGCCGGCTTTGGCGGCCAAACGCGGGCGATTTCGTCCCCAGGAACAAGATTGGCGGCCAAGGAGCCCGGGAATTTGTCCGGAGCCAGCTTTGGCCGCCAGCAGCGCGGCGACGGACGAGGCGTCCGCCCAGAAGACCCCTCCGTCGTAGCGTTCTCGGTGGCGATGACAGAGCTCGATGGCGACCTGCGTCTTCCCGACGCCGCCGAGCCCGCTGCCGGAGCGCGAGATCCTCGACCTCGTCGACCCGGAGAAGGACGTCGATGGCTTCCATCCCGTCAACGTCGGGCGGATGTGGCTCGACCAGGACGCCCTGACGCCGGCCACGCCCACCGGCATCCTCGACGAGCTGCGCGTCAAGGTCGACGCGCTCGTCGACGAGCTGCGCCAGCGTGCCGGGTCCGCGGGTTGAAACCGCCGGATCCGGGTCCGGGGCGGGTCCGCGGGTTGAAACCCCCGGCTACCGGCTGTCGCCCTTCGGGCTCAAGACGTCGGGGGTGGCAAGCTCCTCCAACCCGCACGCGGGACTACCAGAC
>DASWIG010000795.1:0-13231 GCA_036397835.1 Thermoanaerobaculia bacterium | reverse complement strand
ATCAACCACACTGCGTTTCGGGGGCGGCTCAGCGACCGTTCGGGCAACCCGGGGCTATATCCGGTCGTCCTTCGGGGTCGTTTCTACACTGGACCCTCTCCCTGGCTGTATAGTCTGCATTGAAATCAACTGCACCCGATTCAAACGCCGATGAGGGATGGATTCGAGCATCTCGTGCCGCGTCAGGATATCTCGTCGTGACGACGCCCGCGAAGCCCCGCCGCCGCCCACTCGCCGGCGAGCTGAAGCGCGACCCGCGAGAATCCCTCGATCCCTCCCGGAGGACGCCGTGACGCCCCCTGGGGGATCAGGTGTATTCACCACCTGACAATTTTTTCCCTACGGATTCGCACAATAGTTCTGTTTCTTCACCTCCACAATTCGTTTCGCTCGCGAGCGGAAACGAAACCAGAAACCTGAAAGGAGGTAAGAAACGTGAAACCCGATCGCATCCAGATCACGGCGCCGGTGGAGACCGAAACGCCGTGGACGGTCAGCGGTCCGGGCCTGACCAAGAGCTACGAGTTCGAATCGTTCTCACAAGCGGCCCTCTTCGGCATCTACGTCGAAGAGATCGCCGGCGAAGTGGACGGCGCGGCCACGCGGCTCTGCCTGGTGGATTCCACCCTCACGATCAAGGCCAAGCCCACGGACAGCGACCAGATCACGAACGCGGCGTACGAGCTCGCCGCACTCGTCGATGCGGCCGTCGCCGCCCTCGAAGAGTAGGGCAAAGCGAGGCCTGAGCACCGGAGGCACGGAGCCGACGCGCGGGCTCCACTTCCGAAACGACAACGTCTGACTGGAAAGGAGGTCCTACCCGGCCGGACGCCTGAACCGCGGATCAGGCGTCCGGCCTTTTTTCATGGCCGCCGCTCTGCGTGAGGCACCGTGGCTCCTTCTTCAGCGACGCGAAGCCCGTCGGTGAGAATCGAGAAGACATTCAATCCAATAGGCTGGTCGATCTCGAGAGTTTCGATCTCGTAATCGATTCTCGCAGCCACAGCGCCATCCGGGGTGTAGCTGGTCATGGTTATAGATCTCGGAAACGACGGACCGCGTTCGCCCGCAGGCCGGTACGCGTGGAAATCGAGCGCGGCTAAACGACGAATTCCGTCGGTAGTCAGGCGGTCGATCTTGTGAATCTGCTTGTCGTCATTGAACGTGATCCGATAGATGACCCCGTTCCCATTCCGAGATTCGGACGGTACGAAGATCTCTCGCGCGGTAGACTTGGTCTCGGACTCTCGAGCCTCCTCCAGTCTCGCCGACCACGTGGATTCATCCTGGAAATCTTTCAGGAACAACGTACAAGTGGGGCACTGACTCTGGTCGGGGCTCAGAAAGTCGACCACCAGAAAGAGTGGGTTGGGTACGGCGGTCGGATATCGGTCGGGATCCTCAGACAAGACCGAGAGAGTCCCATCCTCCGTCAGGAGGGTCTGATAATTGACGCCGTCGAACGCGAACTCCATGTTGGGAGCCAAGCCCAAGCGCGGATCTACCTCACCCTTGATTCGGAAGCGGCCATCCTCCTCCCAGAACGAGAACGATCCGTTCTTCATGGCGTCCTCGCTACCCTCCGTCAGACTGCCCGAAATGAAGACACGGACGCTCGCCTCCATGTGAACTGATCCCATCGCGGAGAAGGATCCGATCACTTTCTCCAGGGTCGCCCGGGACACCTCGGACAGACGCGATTCGCCGCAACACTGAGCGAGTGTCGTAGTAGCTGAGAGGCCTACGAGCAAATGTGCCATCAGGATCAGTAGGGTGGTTTTGAGTTTCATGTCTCTCTCTCCGTGGTTGTCGATTCGCTCTGCAACTGTCCCTTTGAGCTCCCGATCAGGTCCCATGAAGCCAGTATTACACAGATAGCAGGGCATTGCAACCCCTGCAGTCCTACTTTCCGAGTATTTCCTCTCGCTTACGCGCCCGGAGAGACCTCGAACAAGGAGGTGGCGACCTGGTTCGACGGCAGAACCCGTCAGGGAAAGCCCAACACGGGGCCGGTCAGAGGCCGATCGGGTCATCGTGTTTTACGACTTCGGCGCCTTCGACGGGGTGGCGAAGAGGGGCTAGCACGGTGTCCGGTGGCCGCTCGGGGACGGTTCGGATGGGAGCGGCATCGACGCCCTTGACTCTCACGGTCTGATGCCGTACACTCGCTGTGCTTCGGCAGCAAGGCATGGACTCACCACGCTCGGCAGCGGACGTGGCAACGGCTCTCGAACCAGAGGGGGTATAGTATGCGGCCAGCGCAGCCGTCCGGATCCAGGACTTTCCTCATGAGCACCGTTCTCTTCGCCGTCTCGGTCTCGGCCTTGGCCGAGTCGAGAACCACCAGGAACATCATCGGTCTGTCGTCGGACGCGGTCGCGCGGCTTCCGGGAGCCGCGCGACTGTTCGAGGTCCGCAACGCCTCCGCGGCGCCCAGGATCCTCGCCCACGACTTCGTACCGGGCCAGGTGGTGGCGCGCTTCCCTCCCGAGGTCAGTGACGAAGAGGTCGAGCAACTGGCCTGGTTGTCGGGCGCCGATCGCGTGGAGCGGCTGAGTCCCCTCGGCCTCTTCCTGTTCTACGGGCATCCCAGCCGGCGCGCCACCGAGAGGCTGATGGAGAAGCTGTGGGAGGCGCGGTTGGCAGTGGACGTCGAGGCGAACTACGTGGGTGAGCTCGCCTTCGTACCGAACGACCCGCACCACGGGAACGGGGACCAGTGGTACCACGAAGCGCCCTCGGACATCGACCTCGATCTGGCGGGCGCGTGGGACGTCACCCGCGGCTCGGAGGAGGTCGTCGTGGCACTTATCGACTCCGGCATCCGACTCGACCATCCCGAGTTCTTCGGCCGCCTCTACGTCAACCTGGGCGAGACGCCGGGGAACCTGATCGACGACGACGGCAACGGCTACGTCGACGACGTCTCGGGCTGGAGCGTGGTAACACCCGTGAGTGGCAACGTCAATGATACGGTCGTCGGCCACGGCACTCGGGTCGCCTCGATCCTTCTCGCGTCCGCGGACAACGGTCATCAAGTTGCGGGCTTCGATCATTTTGCGAAGCTGCTTCCGATCAAGACCTTCGCCGGCGCGCCCGGACAAGGGGCAGCATTGGTCGCATCCCTCGACTACCTCATTGCCAACCCGGGCATCGCCAAGATCGTCAACATGAGTCTTGCAGACTTCGCTCCAAGCACAATGCTCGGAAATGCTCTCAGCGCCGTCGCGATGAGCTCGATTCTGATCGGCGGCTCGGGAAACAACGGCGCCGATGAGGCGGACTCCGACTACCCGGAGTCGCACCCCGACGTGATCACCATAGGCGGTACGGACAGCACGGACGCTCTTGCGTTTTTCCCGATTATCAACCTGACCGCGGCGACCGGCAACAGTTTGGACTTCGCCGCCCCGGCGGTCGGCATCTACACCGCTTCGTTCGCGGAGCCCAACAACCCCGCGGCCGCCGACGTGGGGGACGGGACTTCCTTCGCGACGCCCATGATCTCGGGTACCGCCTCACTCTGCTTCGCCATTCGACCCTCGATGACCAAGTCGGATCTGATCGTGGCCCTGAGAGAGTCCGCCGTGGACCTCGGGGTGCCAGGCCGGGACAAGGAGTTCGGCTGGGGGAGACCGAATACGCGTGTCGCTCTCCTCACAATTCAGAGCATGGTTTTCACCGATGACTTCGAGACCGGAGACACGACCGCATGGAGCTCATCCTTTCCTTAGTCCTTGCCGCCACGGCATCCGTGGTCGGCCCGTCGGGCATCGAGCTCGAAAGGCTCGTGGACAACTCGTACGATCCGCCGGGAATTGACGGCGAGTTCTTCATCGAAGTGGGACCGCCCGTACCGTGCGGTGACGCGGTCCTCTTCTACGGCTTCACCTTCGATACCCCCCAATTCCTGGGGGGGTACAGAGCGACTTCGACAAGCGTGGAGGTGATCGCGAACGCCGCCACACCTCTGCCGGGCTCGGCCGGCACGTTTGGGTTGGTATTGGAATTCGGCTGCGTAAGGGATCGGATATTCTTTATCGGGGCTGAGGGCTTCGGGCCGTCGAGCAGTGGACCGAGCGTCTACTCCTATTCTCAGGGCGTCATCGCGCCATTTCTCGAAGCAGGGACTACCATCGACGGTAACCAGATCACGGGAGTGGGAGAAATAGACGCCAATGCCGGCTCCGTCGCCGCTGTCGCCAGTTTGGTTCCGCCAAGCACTACTCAGGCATTGGTGGTCAAACCTCTCGACGGCGAGCCTTTTATCGTCGCCGACAGGACGGTGGTGCTTCCCGGTCAAACGGACCCTGTGGCTTTTTTCACGGAACCGGTACTGGTGGGCTCCGACCTCGTGTTCCTTGCGCTTTCCCACCTGAATGTCGGAATCTACCACTGGTCGGCAGGGCAGGGCATCTCGATCGTCGCCGACACACTGTCGCCGGTACCCGCCATCGGAGGCGCCATCTTCGGGAGCTTCGACCCGTCGCTCGCGAGCCTGGATTACGGAGTCGTCTTCGGAGCAGGATACTCTGGAGGCTTCGGCCTCTTCGTGTGGAGGAATGGCCAGGTGGAGCCCCTCATCGTGCCCGGAGACACGACGGAGGACGGCCAGACCATCGCGGCGACGGCTGCTCCCAGCGGCGCCGGCTCGCTGCTGACCTTCAGGGCCAACACGGAAGAGGATCCGGTGGTGGCCATTTACGTGAGGACGCACGACGGAAGGATCCGTCGAATCTTGGGGTTTGGGGACGTCATCGAAGGCCAGACCGTGAGCTACATCGAAGCCGCCGCGGACCGCGAAAGCGTGGCGATCCGGATCAACCGGCACTCAACCCCTACGGATGGGACGATGGACGTCATCTACCGCGCGCGGTTCGCGGAGCCCAACGTCATTCCCGCGCTGTCGACGCCGGGCGTCGTCGCCCTGATCTTCGGGCTCACGATGTTCGGGCTCTGGCTCCTGAGTCGGTCCCGGCCGGTTCTACGGTAGAGTCGTGGATCCACCGACCCAGAGCAAGTCAAAGCGCCGGCCAAGAATTGAAGAGGCAGCTTGCGAGGGAATGATGAAGGCCGGCATGCGGCTTTCGCCCCCTGCGGCCTCACGCAGAGCAACGAATGTAGAAGCGTCGATCCGATTCCTTGACCTCAGTGCGATGTCATAGACGGCTCGAATCTCGGCGTCCAGATTCGAGAGCCACGATGGCACGATCAAGTCGCCGGCGTCATTCCATTCACAAAAGTCTTCAATGTAGCTCCTGACTTCTCGCGGCTCCGGATTCAGTGCTCCGAGGTCGGCCAGAATGCCCGCCGCATCTTGGTCTAATTGGAGCGCCCTGGCATCGTCGAGCGCGAGCGTGAGATCTTCGACAGCGTCATCCATGCGGCCCATCACGGACGCGAGATTGCCTCTGAGCCAGTAGAGCAGAGCTCTCGCGACGGAACACACGCCGGCGAACTTGAAGTTCTCGAAACACCAGTCGAGAAGCTCCTGTGACTCCTGGACGTCTCTCGGGTCCTTCGACGGTTGGAGACACCTGGCCAGGGCGAGTATCAGACTCGCGAACAACACCGGCGACTCTCTACCGGTCAAGACCTTCAGTCCTCTTCTCGCTTCGACGGCTCCCGCCTCCGGGCTTACCGTAAGTAAATCCAAATTGCACTTCAGCAACAGGCAATTGGCGATTCCGTTCCCCAGGAGATCGTGCCCGGCGTTGCCAAGGTAGTGATACCTTTCCGTTGCGCCGTTCAACGAAGAGTAGGCATCGGCCCAGCGTTTTAACGATCCAAAAAACACACCAAGCCGTCGAAGTTGATCGGCTTGGCACGAAATACAGCCGGCAGAGGCCTTGAGAGCGGCTTGCAGCTTTCCTTGCGCGATCATGTGCCGATCTGTTACCATGTATGCGTGCGCCTCCAGCCCACGACTTAGCAGGTACAGACACAGAGCTTGTCGCTTGTTCGATTCTGATCGGCGCGTGTTTCTGATGCGGTCCAGTAGCTCTATTGCGATTTCAATCATTCCGAGACCGGCAACAGGAGCCCTGTCGACTTCTTGCGAACATCTCTTGAGCAACGCCCAGCCAAACGACCTGGATTGGGTAAACTTTGCCCTCATGTGCTCTCTCGGGGCTGAGAGAAACAAATCGACATTCTGCGCCGTTGTCTTGCGCTCGTGCTCCGAGAAGTCCGCATCCCGGAGTACCGAGTATACCCGCCGCGGCGAGACCTTCAGGGACTCCGCTATCTCGGAGGCGTCTTTTCGAGGCGCAAGCTCGAGGACGCGGCTTCGTGTGGGGGGAACCCTGGCATCCCTCAGCCACTTCCGGATGACCCAGGGCGTGTGGCCCGAACCCAGGACTGTGGAGATCTCCTTCGCTCGCACGCCTTCGCGCCGAAGCTCCACAGCACGACGTCTGAGGTCCTCTGACGACACGGCTCCTCCTAGAGACGTAGGCTCACCAGCGAGCACCTGGATCCTAGGACATTCCCGCGGAGAGGGCAACCCCCCCTCCCCCAACACCCCGATGGTTGGCCTCCTTTTACGCCTGCCGACTCCAGCGAAGCTGGGCTCAGCCGCTAGGAATGAAGACGCCACCGAATCCGGCCTTGACGTTGGTTGCTACGTGCATCTTCTGCCTCCTTTACGCCCATTCGCGATGCCGCGGGATTGCGGCGCCTCGCTTCTGCTTGCGGGCGACGAGTGCCGTTTTGTTGCTCCGTGGGCGAATGCCGTTTTGTTGCTCCGTGGGCGATGCCTGAGCCGCCAACTGGCGTCGAGTCGATTTCTGCGGGGTCAATATGACGAGGGGGTGGGAGAGGCTTGCGTGGGACCGGCGTCAAGTGCCTCAGAACGCGAGTGCCGTTTTGTTGCTATCCGGCGAGGTGCCGTTTTGTTGCCCATTTCCTCTTTGCATAATCCGCCTGTCGGCCAACGGGAGCCCTTGGAGGCGCTCTTCGCGCCGACAGTTGAGCATGAGAGACACCCCGGCATGAGGCGAATCTCGGCATTCATCGGGCGGAAAGCCAAGGGGCTGCCCGTCGTCGGCCGCCCGCTCCCCCTGAGCCGGCGGCGTCTGTGTGGAGGCATCGTCTCACAGCCGGCAAGAGCCCGCCGCGCCGGGCCGTCGATTGGTCAGGGCTTTGACCCCCTGACGCTCCTGAACCGGCGCGGCGGTTCATATCCCGGCCCCGGCCCTGCTCGAGCGCGATCCTGCGCCGAGCCGCCGCGGCCCGGATGCGCCCCGGTGGGCGCCGTCCACGCCAAGAGGAACGGTACGGTCCCTCTTCCCCCCGGCGTGCCACGGCGCCCTTCTCCCCCGCCAGGCCGGCCCCACCGGCGCCGGCCCGGCTTGAAGCGATCCACCGCCCCTCGAAGCGGCGGTGGCGCCTTTTTCCGATCCCGTCTCGACGCCGGAGGGCGGCGAGGCGTTCGACAGCTACCGGATACACGAATGGCGCCGCGCCAGGCACTCGACCGGACACGACCCCATCTCCATTACCCAGCCTGGCGCGGCGCCTTCCTCTTGGTCTCAGCGCCCGCGGCGAAGGGTCGCCGCGGGAGTTTCCCGGAGTAGAGGACATTGAAGCTGCAAACGCAACCACTCGGCCTTGGCGGTTTTCCCCTCGGCAGCGACGTCGAGGTCATCGCCGCGTTGCGGCACTTCCTCCGGGAATCGGGCCGCCGGCCCGAACAGCTCGACGAGGACCTCAGGCTAGACCCCGGAACGGTCGCATCCGTGGCCGCGGGCTGGCTCGAGCCGTCCGGGCCGCTGCTTCGTCGCTTGTGCGCGAGGCTGGGGATTCCGCGCTGGGCCTTCCACTTGACGGGCGCCATCGTCGTCGGCGCCGAGGTGGGCATGGCCGAGCTCGCGGAGCTGCTCGAAAGGCGGCGCCGCCAGCTCGCCGGCAATCCGGACCAGCTCACCGACACCGACCTTGCCGTCGAGGCCGTGGAGATCCTGCTGGCGATCGGCGAGGACGAGGGCGCTTCTCCGGGGGGCGGTCGGTCGCGTCGCGGGCTTGTGGACGGGGTGAAGCGGCAGTCCCGCCGCGCATGGCGCCTCGGCGTGCCTGGCGCGGCGTGCCTCCTCGAGGCGGTGGCGGTGATCGTCCTCAGGGGCGTGGAGTCTCTCTCGGGCGCCGAGCTCCAGCGCGTCGTCGCGCTCACCGATCTCGCTCGCTCGCTCGAAGACGGGACGGAGGCGTGAAGATGACGAAGCATGGCGACCACGAAGTAGATGAGCTTACCCGGCGCGTCCGTGAGCTCAGGGAGCGGATCGGTGAGCATGAGCCGCGCGCGACGGCGCTCGAGAAGCTGTGGGCGGCAATCGACGGATACCTTGGTGAGCTCCGCAATCTCTCGACGGCACTTGCCGGCGCCGAGGGCGCCGCCGAAGCGCCGCTCCTCGCCCCGTGGAATTCGCAGCTCTTGCTGCTCGATGCGGCGTTTGCCCTGGTGGAGGAAAGGCTTCTCGACCAGACGTCCGCACGCAACCTCATCACATTGCGCCTGGAGTCGGCGTTAGCGGAAATGAAAGCTGTCAAGGCCAGAGGCGACGAGCTGGTGGGGTCCGTCGAGTCTCTGACGGCCGACATAGGGCCTTACGCCAGGGCGGACGCGGAGCTCATCGGGCTTCTCGACGTGCTGTCGAAACGGGTCACTGCGAACAAGAAGAGTCTCGGCCTTCTAGAGCGCGCGATGGTCGACTTCGAGAAACGCGCCCGAATGCTCCTCGGAGCCGGGGACGCGAAATGACTGAGAGCGCTTCTACGCCCTATCCCTGGGACCCCTCTCCAGGCATCGCCCTATCCGCCAGGGGCGATGCCTCCTTTTTCCGACTCCAGGCGCCGTGCCGGGTTCCACAGCTCCCCTTCGTGTGGTCGGGGAGCGGTAGGGTCCTTCCTGGCACGGCGCCTTTTCCTACAGAATAGCAAGCGAGGACGGTCGAGTGAGAGCGATAGCGAATGTAGAGCAATGGAGAACCGAGTCGGACGACTCGGACGTTGAGAGCGCTTGAATCGTCCAGGAGGAGAGCTTGTTTCATGCGTCGCGAGCCCGTCACGAAGAAACCCGTCCGGCGGCGGCGACGGAGGAAAGCCGATCGAAGTCCGGAAGCCGACGCCAAGGGAGAGGAGTGAGGCACAGATGAGAGAATCCGCAGAGCGGGCTCACCTGGAGAGACGGTTCGGAATCCGGATCCTGCCGATAGTAGAGTGATATGACCCGTCCCTCCCTTCCCCGGCCGCCGTCGGTCGCCGAGCTCGCGGAGCTGGCGCGGCAGCTCGCCGCCGAGGCCCCGGCGACGCTGCCGGAATTCCTGTGGTGCGTGTGCCGCAGCTCGCGGGCCGCCGACGCGTGCCGCAAGCAGCGGCCCTCCGGCGTCCACCTGACCAGGATCCGGGGCTTCCCCGCCGGCCGGGTGCTCATCTCGTCGAGCCAGGCCGGCACCGACTGGCTCCACAAGTGGACGCGGACCTCACAAGCCCTGGACGGTTTGCTGCCTGCGATCGCCCTTGTCGTACCCGACGACGAGCCCGGCGATCAGGACGGCGAGCCCTCCGATCAGGGCGACGGTTCCAGCGACCAGGAACAATAGACATGCCAACCCTCAAGCCGGACGACAATACCATGGATCCGGAAGGAGCGCGCGTGGTTTTCAAGTAAGCCGCCCATCCCGATTCATTTTTTTTGCCTTCCTTTACGTTGGGCTGGGGATCAGTGCGCCTGCCCAGGTCTGAGCCCGCCAAATCTTGGGTGAAAAAAGTCAAAGATAGCCCTTGACATTCGGTTCATGTTCTCGCACTCTTTCTCTGCCTGGGGAACACTTCCTTGGCACCTGGCCGTCGACGTGGGCGCCGGATACGCAAAATCCGAAACTCCCGGCGGACGGCTCAGAAAACGGCGAACGGCACGGCAGTCGCGGCACGCCCCCCCGGCGGGCTTCGACCGTCCAGGTCCCGGCGCCGAGAACGCTGCCCCCATGGAGGCACGATGGGATACGTACGTCCATTCAGACCGGCGGCCTCTCCACGGTGTATTCACCACCTGACAATTTTTTCCCTACGGATTCGCACAATCGGTCCTCGCGGGCGGGCGTACGGTGTTGCCGTTGAAGGCGGGCGCCCCGGATGGTCCGAGACGCCCAGACACGAACCGTCCCACCTGAGAAGAAAGGAGGTGATAAGCATGGCCATTCCCAAACTCTCGAAGATGGTCGCCGACTGCGAGCGCAAGTACGCCCGCGTGGCCGCGTTCGTCAACGTCCATCGCCAGACGCTCCTCGACGCTTTCGGGCAAGCCATTCGGCCCGGTCTCGAGCAAGGCGAGCCAGCGTTTGACCCGGCGGCGTGGCTCGACGGATTCTTCCGGCGGCTGCGCCAGAGCTTCGCCGAGCTGCTCGACGCTGAAGAGCGTCATCTCGACGAGCTCGCCGGCGACGCGCACCACCGCGACGAGCGCAACGAGGCCGCCGCGGACCTGCGGACTCGGCTCATCGACCTGCGCAACCTCTTCCGTGCCAACTTCGGCAAGGAGAAGACGGAGGAGGCGGGGTTCCCGCGGCGTCTGCGCCCGGAGCCGCTCACGTTGCTGCGGCAGGTAGGCCGCATCCTGAGGCGGCTCTTTGACGAGGGCTTCGATCTACCCGCCGCCCGCTTCGCTTCAGAGCAAGCGTCGCGGGCCAAGGCGGTCGAGGTCCTGGTGCCGGCGGCGCGGCGACTTCGCCGCGCCGTCGACCTCGCCGCGCACGAACAGTGCAAGGCGCGGGTGACGCGGGCCGCCAAGAACGAGGCGATGAAGCGCTTCGGCGTCGCGCACCGCGCCACCGTGGACCTGCTCGACGGGATTTGCCGGTTCGCCGGCCGGAGCGATCTGATGCCCCTGCTCCGCGAGCCGTCGCCCCGTCGGTCCGAGAAGCCCGGCTCGGCGCCAAGCTGAGCCGATCCCCATCCACCCGGCCCCACGGACCCCGTCCGTGGGGCCACTCTCACCCCTCAACCGGGGAACCCTCACCCCCCAACCCCCTCTCCCAGGGGGAGAGGGGGCTCGAATCCGAGAATCCTTCTCCCCTCTCCCCCTGGGAGAGGGGCCGGGGGTGAGGGTTCTTTAAGACGAAGGCGGAAAAGGACGTCAACCATGAATGAAGCGAAGAGGAAGGAAAGAACCGCGCTCGATTCGCGGACGATGGGGAGCGGGCGGTGCATGCGCTCTTCAGCGGCGTGTGAAGAGGAGTGGGGCGGAGCAACAGGACGTCGTCCGCCGCCCACGACGCCGCGACGATTCTCGAGCCCCGCGAAACGACGCCGAAGTCGAGCCGTCGTGGCCGACCGCGCTTCATACGCGGGGGGAGTGGGTTTGCCGGCAAGAACGGTCCGCGAACACGGTCGCGCGACGTTCGCCGCGAACCGATCGTCTTCGTTCGCGGGATGGGTCGGGAGCCGGAGAAGAACGAGCGGAGACGCCGGTCGCGATGCGTGGCGTCAAAACCGGCCGGCGTCAGACGCGGTAATGCCGGCATTCCCGCGCGCCGACCGCGTGCCGACCGTCCACTTCGACGGCCGTCGACACCCTCGCGGCGAGGCTGACGCCTGCCGCGCTCAACGTCAATCGCAGCGAAGAAATTCCCCAAAGGAGGACCCGCACATGACGACGAAAACCGATGACGCCCTGGCCGCCGCCAAGGCGCAGGCACGAAGCCGCATCGAAAACGACATGAGAACCGTGCCCGAGCTGCGTCCGCAGCTCGAGACGTTGTCCCGGCGCCTCTTCGCCCGCGGCTTCGACGCCGCCGAGATCGGCGCGGATCCGGCCGTACAGCGGGAGTTCCGTTTCGCCTTCGGCGTCTCGCCCAAGGGCTACTACGACAGCCTGCTCCTGGACGCGTCGCGCGCTCTGGTCTGCGCTACCGGCGTCCCGGTCATCGACGTCGCCGCCGGCCTCGGCTTCGCCGATCCGGAGGCCTTCAGCCGATGGTTCAAGTACCGCACGGGACTTGCCCCGATGAAGCTGCGCGAGCGGCACCGTCCGCCCGCCCCGATACGTTCCACCGGGGTGCCGGAGAAGCCCACGGAGAGCGGCGAATTCCCCCTGTCCCTCAGGGAGTGGCGCATGATGCTGCTCGGACTGTCGACCCCGGAAAGGATCGAGGGGGTGCTCCGGTGGATCCGTGATGCGTACCCGGAGGCCTTCGCGGGCGAGCCGCCCCGGGTCAATTGAGGAGGAGAGCGTGATGATCGATTTGGAGAGATTCCTGCAGCAGGCGCTCGAGCCCACGCTCGCCGCCATCGTCGGGATGGAGGAGCGGGTCTCGCGGTCCGTGCGATCCGTGTTGGCGGAGATCCGGGAGCACTTGGTGGACCCGGAGTACACCGTTGGCGATTTGATGCGCAACCTGGGCGCGAGCGGCAACAACTGGCTGGCGAGCGAGTTCAAGGCGGCGATGGGCCTCACGCTCTGGGTCTTCATCCAGGAGATGCGCCTGCTGGTCGCGGCGCGTCTGCTGCGCGACACCATGGTGCAAGTCGCCGACGTGGTGATGCTCGTAGGCTACGTGGACCTGAGCTCGTTCAGCCGTCTTTTCCAGAGCTGGTGCGGCACCACGCCGAGCGGCTTCCGCAAACAGACGCGCGAGCTGCGCCGCGTCGCCGGCGCGATCCCTGCGGGGATCTTCGGCTGGTACTACTGGCGCCGGTGCTGGAACGTCGAGCTCAGCGTCGAGGAGGTGCGGGAGCTGGTCGCGTACCTGGGGCGTCTCAGAGGGCTGGCTGAGGCGATCGCATCCGCGGAGTGAGCTCTGGGTAGGGTGGGTGCAGCCGACCATCCGCGGCAACGCCGCGGTTCCCACCCTACTTCTACCCGGCGTCCGGTAGAGGAGGGCCGAGGCCCTGCGCCGAGAGGCTCACCTGTTTGGTTCCGGCTATGCCGGGTTAAATAGTGATTATCGGTCTGGCGACCTCCGAATAACTAGGAGAGCCCGAGCTTCTTGAAGAGAATCTGGTTTCTTAGCTTGGAATTTCGCAGCATCTTGCGATAATCAATTATTTCGAGGTACGCGTTGCGATTCGGATTGAACCAGAAATAGCCCTGCCCATCTAGATTCCTAGGATCTGCGAATTGAAGGTAGATGAGTCAAATTCCTTGAATGTTTTAACAGAGCAAACTCCCCTCTACGCCGGTCAATTCTTTCTGGGCCGGCTTGGCGCAGCAAGTACGATCGCTCTTCGGCGATAG
>DASWIG010000794.1:0-75244 GCA_036397835.1 Thermoanaerobaculia bacterium | reverse complement strand
GTGCCGTCAGCGAGACCCAGGAGCCGGATGGTGTAGACGCCGGCCGGCAACCGCGGCCGCGGCACGAGAAGTTGATATTCCCGCCGAGGCTCGAGGAAGCCGCTGCGCCACACGACGCCCTCGGCGGCGTGGGCGATCTCCACGACGTAGCCTTCGTAGAAGGGCACCTTGTGAAGCAGGAGAGGTAAGAGGACGTGAGTGGCCTCGGCGTCCACCTCCAGCGTCACGCCGCGCGTCAGCTCGTTGAAGACGACCTCGTGACGCTCGACGTCGACGCTCGGCTCGCTGAGGACTTCGACCTGCCGCCGCAGCACCCCCAGACCCACCACGGCCGCCACCAACGCGGCAGCCAGTGCGATCGGCACCACCGTCGACGAACGCCGCGCGCGCGGGCGCGTCCGGACCGCCGCCAACGCGTCGCGCGCCGGCGCGAGGACGTCCCGCGTCCAGTCCTCGTACTCGGGATCGCGGTCGGCCTCGAGCTCGGCGGGAAGGCCGCGGTCGCCGGCGCCCTCCGTCTCGTCCTCGCGCTCGGCGAGCCTCGCCTGCGCGCGCGCCACCACGTCGGCGCCGACGGAGCCGCTGCGCCTGGCTCCAGCAAGACGCTTCACGTCGACCCAGACGGCGAAGCCGCAGCGCAGGTTGAGCGGCCCCGACGGCGACTGGCGGTCGACGGCGACGTCGTCGCTGCCGGTCAGGGGATGGGTATCGGCGGGCACCAGCAGGCAGCCGCCCGCCGCCCGCAAGAGCACCGCCCATTCGAGCTCACCGGTCCCGGCCAGGACGTAAAGGTCGCCGGCCCGCGGCGGTCCCGTCCGTTCGGCGTCGGCCTCGGCAAGACGGGCGAGGGACTCGCCCGTCCGCAAGCGGAGCTGTTCGCGTCGCGCCTGTACGTCCATGCTCCGAGCCCCCGCGGGCGCGGCCGCTCGGGTGCCGGCCTTGCCCGCCTCCGCCCGCAGCATATTAGATTCGACGCCGCACTGCTCCAGCAGGCCCGCCAAGGTCTCGTAGAGCTCGGGGAACCTCTCGCGGGGAATGTCGAGCAGCTCGGAGAGCTGGCGGTGCGCCGGCACGGTCGCCGAGCGGACGTCGTGGGCGTAGCCCTGGAGGAAGGCCCAGAGCTTCTCGAGGTACTCCCGCGTCCGCGCCCGCAGCTTCAGCCGCCGCAACCCCCGGTCCACGCACTCGACGAGCTTGTCGAAGGCTTCGCGGTCCTCGAAGTCGGTGTCCGGCCGCGTCACCGCGATGAGCCGGACGATTTTGTCGCCCTGCTCGTCCTCGATCTGGGCCGCCGTCTCGCCCCGGGAGTCTTCGAGGATCTTCGCCCAACGCGAGCGCGCGTCGGCTTTCAGAGGGTCGACGAGGTCGCGGAAACGGAAGACGCGCACGCCGCGGGCAGGCAGCTCGGAGATCCGGGCGGCGAGCTGTTCGACGGCCTCCGGCGTCATCCGGCGGGAGGTCACGACCGCCGGCAGGATCGCGTCGCCCAGGCGAGCCACGTCCCGCTCGTCGAAGGGCTCGAGCGGTTGGGCGGGATTCTCGCCCGTGGTGAATCCGAAGATCGTGTCGTTGCGGACGTTCTCCGCTCCGCCGAGCACGTGGAGGGTGCCCGCGTCGAGCAGCCGCCGGAGAGCGGAGCGCAGCAGGTCGAAGACCTTGTAGCCCAGCGGGTCCTGCTTCTTCTGGACGGTGTGGAGGAAGTTGCGCACGTGCAGGGCGACGAGGCCCTCGACGTCGGGCTTGGCCGCGGCCTGGCCCCTGAGGCTGCGCAGGCGGTCGAGGAAGACGAAGACGTAGCAGTCGCTGGCGAGGTCCTCGAGCGCTCCGGCGTCGGGGCCCTCGGTCCAGCTTTGCCAGCCGTAGATCCCGAGATAGCTCGGCGGGCTCGTCCACAGGTGGCGCCGCTTGAGCTCCCTGGTCAGCAGCTTGCGCAGCTCCTCCCAGAGCCGATCGAAGTCTTCGGCGGCGGGCGGCTCCCCTCCGGCGTCGAGCGAACGGACGTAATCGGTGAAGACGGATGCCATTCCGCGTCTCTGGCTCTCTACCGCGCCGGTTCCGTTACGGGGCATCGTAGCACGCCGATCCTGTGGCAGGCGGCGACGAGGACGATACGATTCAGGCTCATGAAGAGAACGAAAGTCGTCCTCGCCCTGTCCGTCGTCCTGTCCGCCGCCTTCCTGTCCGCCGCCGCAGTGACGGCGGAGCCGCCGCCGTACACGACCCGCGGCGGCGACGTCGTCGACCGCGCGACCGGCAAGCCGGTCCTGCTCCGGGGCTTCGGGATCGGCGGCTGGCTGCTGCCGGAAGGCTACATGTGGGGAATCCGCACCCTCGACCGGCCGCGCCAGTTCGAAGCCGCGATCGTCGACCTGGTGGGCGAGGACGACGCGAAGGAGTTCTGGCGCCTCTACTACGAGAGCTTCTTCACCGAGGACGATGTACGCGCGATCAAGTCCTTCGGCGCCGACTCGATCCGCATCGCGCTCCTGGCGTCGCGGCTCCAGCCGCGGGACGGCCAGCCGGCGTCGCCTCCGTTCGTCTACTCGGAGGACGGCTTCCGCTGGCTCGACCGGGTCGTCGAGTGGGCCGGGAAGCACGAGATCGGCGTCATCTGGGACATGCACGGCGCCCCCGGAGCGCAGAACGCCGAGAACATCGCCGACAGCGACGGGCAGGCGCGTCTGTGGACCGAGAAGGACGTCTTCTGGCCCCGCCTCGAAGAGCTGTGGGTGAAGATCGCCGGGCGCTACGCGGGCAACCCGCGGATCCTCGGCTACGACCTCCTCAATGAGCCCCTGCTGCGGCGGTACCAAGGCGTCGACCCGGCGCTCCTGCGCCGGCTCTACGTGAAGCTGACCGCGGCGATCCGCGCCGTGGACCCGCACGGCCTGATCTTCGTCGAGGGCGACGAATGGGCCCAGGACTTCTCGGTCCTCGAGCCCCTCGACTGGGACCCCCACCTGGTTGTCGCCTTCCACAGCTATCCGCCCACCTCGACGGCCGAGGGCCTCGAGCGCTGGGAGAAGCTGCGGCGCAAGTACAAGGTGCCGCTCTGGCACGGCGAGACCGGCGAGCAGGGGGAGCCCTTCGACGTCAACCGCCGGGCGACGGCGATGCTGAACGCCGCGGGCGTCGGCTGGAGCTGGTGGACGCACAAGAAGATCGACCGCCGGACCCAGCCCTGGCACTGCCCGGCGACGCCGGGCTTCCAGCGCCTCCTCGACTACTGGATGGGCCGCGGCGAGCGTCCCACGAAGGAGCAGGCGCGGGAGTGGCTCTTCGAGCAGGCGCGGCGCACCCACACGAGCCGCTGCGACTTTCTGCCCGAGATGGTCCGGTCCCTGGAGCCGTTCTCTCCGGACGCCTACCTCGAATCGCTGCCGGTGGCGGAGCCCGTCGGCGAGTGACGTTCGAGGTCCCTCGTCCGTAAGACTCACCAATGAGGGAAGGAATGGCCGCGGTCCTCGCCGCCTGGTTGTTTCCCGCCATGCTCGCCGCAGCGGAGCCGGCCGAGGATTGTTTCCGGGTCGTCGTCCGCGCTGACAACGAGACCGCCGCGCTCACGCGGACAGACCTGGCGAAGATCTTCCCCGCGAGCACGGTGGGCCGGCCGTGGATCGCTCGGCCCCTGACGGGGGGCTCGACGAGGACGACCCGGCTCGGGAGGCCGTTCGAGAGCAGCTTCGCCAGCGGCTCCGGTCTTCAGGAGACGCCGAGGTCAGGGCGGCGAGCGACGCGGTCGAGATCCGGGTCGAGCTCGCCGCCCACGACGTCACCGCCACCGCGGGCTTCGGGCCGGTCACCGCGACTCGCAGCACCCGGTGGAGCGCGCGGCTCGCCGCGGGCGAGTCGTTCCTGCTCAGCGGATTCCTGAGGACGGGAGCGAAGTCGGCGGCGGGGGAGCCGGGCTCGACGTTCGTCTCGTTCTTCGACGCCTCCACCACGGACCAGGGCGAGATCCTGATCGCCCTGACGCCCCGGATCATCCGCAAGTCGTTCACGGAGCGCGAGCTGCCGCCGCTCTGCATCGCTTTCACGACCTGGCGACGCCGAGCCGAGCACCTTCAACGCGGGTCCGATGGGGCGCGTTCGGGAAACTCAGCCGCCTTTTGCGCGAATCGCTCCGGATCCAGGCGCAGCTCCTGCGGCAATTCGCGGAGCTGGTGCTCCCACCACCCGGGCAGCGGTACGCCGCCCTGGTCCCAAGACACCTCCCGGTCAAAGAGCATCCAGACGTCCCAGGCCGCGGTCTTGAGCTTGAATGCTGCCCCATCAGCGCTGGGATCGGGCAGCTGGCTCTGGTACGCTCGGCCGATCTGGTCGCTCGGGTCCCAGTAGTGGCGTGCCCGCGGATCGGGCATGAGCTCCATGGCGCCGGGGAGGTGCTCCTCCTTGGCTCCGAGCTGAGACGACCACACCACGAACACCGTGATCTCCTGCCTGCCGTCCTTGGCCAACCACTTCTTCTGTACTTCGGAGACCCCCCGAAGACAGACCCCTCACGTGGGGGAGGCGAGCAGAATGGCCCGCAGGTGACCGCGAGCAGCGTTGAAATCCGAACGCAGAGGCTCGAGGCCGTGGCCGATCACCGAGTGGCCCGACCACGCGGCGCCGGGGCCTGCCACGAGGGAAAGTACCGTGAAGATCGAGGTCCAATAGGGCGTCCGTGGCATGGAGAGCTCCTTTTCAACGCCAAACCGAATTAACGAGGGCGGCACCAAACCACACGGCCGCCGCGACCCACAAGACCAGCCTGGCTGCGGGCGGCCTGCTCCTGGCACAGGCGCCGTCAGGGCAGCCCGTGGGCCGCCGGTAGGCCACGCGGAAGCCGTAGAGCAACGACCCGAGGGCAGCGGCGAGAAGATAGGGGCTGTACGGCTTGAGCCCCGCCGCCCAGGCGGCGCCACTGGCACCGAGAACGGCAACGACGACCGGTGCGAGGGCCGGGCCGACGCAGCAGGCGCTGGCGGCGGTGGCCAGCAGCGCAGCTCCGGCGCCGGAGGTGGCCGCGCCGAGAGCTTTCGTCCCCTCGCGCGGCGTCCCTCTCACCGCGGTCCTCGGTGCTCGCGCCTGGCGGTTGTCTTCCACCTTGGCCTCCATCGCGTCGATGACGGTCCTCTTGCCGGTCGCCGCGAGCTTCCGCACGAGATCGCTGCGATGGTCCGAAACAGTAGCAGACAAGCCACCGGAATAGAAAGACCTGCCTGCCGCCCAGGTGCGAGGGACGCGCGCTCGTCCGGTTCCCGCGATGGTCGGCGCGCGCGTCGCGGCCAGGCTCGGCGCCCGAGGCCGGCTCGCGGCCGCCTGACGGGGTTGACGGTCTCCCGCGGCGTCTGTAGAATCCTGCGGCAGACGCCAATCTGGAGAATCCCGCGGCTGACGCCGATCCGTCCTCGCGGCTTCTGCGGAGATCCGGAGAGCAAAGGAGAGAGATCGCGCCATGGGTGGCTACGGCAACTGGCCCGCTGTCATATTCTTCAGCGCCTTCTTCATCATCTTTGCGATGAGCTTCGCTCGGCCCGCCACCACTCGCGACTGGCGTTCCTTCGGAGCCTTCACGGCGTTCATCGTCGCGCTCTTCGTCGAGATGTACGGATTCCCTTTGACCTTGTACCTGCTGTCCGGATGGTTGGCGAGCCGCTTCCCCGAGGTCGACTTTTCATCGCATGAGTCGGGGCATCTGTGGCACACGCTCCTCAATCTCAAGGGGATGCCACATTCACATCCAGTATATCTGCTGGCGTCGCTCCTCATCCTCGGGTCTTTGGGTATCGTGCTCTTTGCCTGGATAGAGCTTCACGCAGCTCAAACCGAGGGCAAGCTGGCGACGACGGGACTCTATGCCCTGGTTCGCCATCCACAGTACGATGCCTTCATCTTGCTGATGCTCGGCTATCTCCTCACCTGGCCGACTTTCCTGACCCTCTTGATGTTCCCGATCCTCGTCATCGCCTACGTCCGCCTCGCCCGCCGCGAAGAACGGGAGGCCCGGGAGCAGTTCGGGCAAGCCTACGAGCGATACGCTGCGGCGACTCCAGCTTTCATTCCCGGCCTTCGGCCGCGTCCGGGAACGTCGATCGGGCATTGAGAGCCCACGGACGCGGAATCGAGGCGAAGGCCTCCCGGGCGACCCCCTTCAGAAACGCCCCAGGTGGACGTGTAGGCGGCGCGGATGGTCTTGCTTGATCTTGATGATCTCGACGCCGGCCCGGTCGTAGATGTCGCGCCAGCGTGCGGTCGAGATTGGCAGGCCCTGCCAGCTCATCGGGTGGATGATGTGCTGATAGAATAGCATGAAGATCCGGTCCGGAATCGGGTAGGCCTCATACTGCTCGTCCGACGGCGCGTCGAACTCGGAGACCACCAGGTAACGGCCAGGGAAGAGGTACTTCATCCGGCGCAGTAGCTCGACCACCGAGTCTTCACCGTCGCGCAAGAACTCGTGGAGCACGAAGTTGGCGTTGAACGCTTGCACGTCGTCGAGATCAGCCGCATAGTCTCCGGGCCGGGTGACGTCGCCCTGAATGAGCCTGATGCGGTCAGCGAGACCGGCTTCTTCCACCGAGTGCCGCGCTTCCACCAGCGCTTCGGGTGAGATGTCGATGCCCACCCCGCGCAGGCCGGGGCGGCGGCGGCAAACGTCGATCAGGATGTGGGCTGCGCCGCAGCCGAGGTCGGCCACCACCTCCACCCCCAGACTCGCCAGCTCGGAGACGATCCAGGAATAGTTGGCGCGGGTGGCGACGTAGCTGCCGCGGGCGATCATGTCCCCGGGCCTGACGAAGTCCTCGCCGTACCGCTTCTCCTCACGCAAGGCGGGTAGGAGATTCGAGAGCAGGCACGAATAGCCTCCGACGTAGAGCAGGGAGATCCCCCGAGTCATGTCCTCGGCGAGCCATTCGGCCTGCTCCCCCAGGGTGAAGCGGCCGTCGTTCTTCGCCAGCACTTCGTCGGCAAGGGCCAGGAAGGTCAGGGCGCCGTCGAGGAGGCGGCGGTTCAGCCCGCACTCGGCGGCCAGTTCGTCAACGGTGCGCCCTTCCCCGTCCGCCCGTCGCAGCGCCTCGAACACGCCCGCCTCCTCGAGGGCAAAGACGAGGTAGGCGCGGGTCACGCCGCTGAGCATGCTCGCCGTCCAGGAGCTGAGATCTTTCCCCAACCAGATTCTGGCCTCGTCCATCGCTTCCACCTCCGGCGGTCGTTTCTTGGTTTGGTCGACTCCTGGCCGGTATTGTATGATGCCCGCAGGAGACCACGCCACTTGACGACAGCACCGGCTTGGAGCAGGGGAGAATCCATGCATCGACGGCTTGCCGACCGCGTCATCCAGATGCCCCGGACCGGTATGCGCCGCTTCTTCGAGCTCGCCCTCAACCATCGCGACGTCGTCTCGCTGGGCATCGGAGAGCCTGATTTCGTCACCCCCGAGCCCATCCGTGAGGCGGCCATCGCCTCCCTGCGGCGGGGAGAAACCGGCTACACGATCCTCTCGGGCATTCCCGAGCTCAGGGCTGCGGTCGCGCGGCATCTGGAGCGACTCTATGGCGTCGCTTACGACCCGGCGAAGGAGATCCTGCTCACTGTGGGAACATCCCAGGGGCTGCACGCCAGCCTCACCGTCCTCCTCAATCCGGGCGACGAGGTCCTCGTCCCCCAACCCAACTATCTCTGCTACGTTCCCACCATCAGCCTGGCGGGAGGCACTCCGGTGGCGGTTCCGGTGCGGGCCGAGAACCGCTTCCAGGTTGCCGCCGCCGCCGTCGAATCGGCGATCACGCCCCAGACCAAGGCGATCGTGCTCAACTACCCCAACAACCCGACCGGCGCGGTGCTCGAGCGCGCCGTTGCCGAGGAGCTGGCCGGCGTGGTGCGAAGGCACGATCTGCTGCTCCTCTCCGACGAGGTTTACGACCGCCTGACCTACGGCGTCGAGCACGTCTGCCTGGCCGGCCTCGACGGGATGCAGGAGCGGACCCTCCTGCTCGGTGGCTTCTCCAAGGCCTACGCCATGACCGGCTGGCGGCTCGGTTATGTGGCGGGTCATGCCGAGCTGATCGAAGCGCTGATCAGGGTCCACCAGTACATGGTCATGTGTCCTCCGGTAACGGCCCAGAGGGCCGCGCTCTGCGCTCTGGAGAGCGGCGAGAGCAATCTCGAGAAGATGCGCCTCGAGTTCGACCGCCGCCGCCGCCAACTTCACGAAGGGCTCCTCCGCCTCGGTCTCGACTGCGTCGAGCCGCGCGGCGCCTTCTACGCCTTTCCCTCGGTGAAGAGCACCGGTCTGAGCGGCGTTGAGTTCGCCGAACGGTTGGTCGAGGAGGAGAGGGTCGTCGTCATACCGGGCCAGATCTTCGGGCAGGGCGGCGGCGATTTCGTTCGCTGCTCCTTCTCCGTCTCCTCCAGCGTCATCTCGGAAGCTCTAGAACGCATGGGCCGTTTTCTCGCCCGGTTGCGGAATGGGTCACCGGGGAGCTCCCCGAGTCGAGCCGGAGAGCCTGGCTCCTGAACCCGCGATGTGACGTCTTTCGGCTTGCGCCGGCGGTCGTCTACTCGGCCCGCTGGAGGCTCAGGATGCCCATTTGGTGCTCGAGCTCGGCGCTGACCAGGAAACCGGCGGCATCGGCCGCCAGGGTGTAACGGACCGTCGCTTTCGCGGAGCGAGCCTCCACCTCGTAGAGGCGGGCCACGATGGTCGCGGAGGCTCCCCGCCGCCGACCGTCCGGCACCCGCCTGACGGTCAGGGTCTCGTCGTGTTGGCCGAAGCCTTCGGAGATGTCGATCTTCCTGGTGCTCACGGTAAGGGACTCGCCGTCCGCCAGTGAATCGAGGCGGCCGAGAAGCGCCTGGTAGCTCGCCGCCATGCCGATGTCGATGTGAACCTCGGGGGCCAGAGGTGGCACGCTCGTGATCGCCTCGTTGGACGCCAGGCGGCCGGTAACGGCTAGATGGCTGCCCTCGGGGAGGATCTCCAAACGCGCCGAGCCGAGCCCGCCGGTTCCCTCGTAGATGAGCTGGCGGGTGGCTCCCGCCGCATCCAGCTCCCACCGCAGAAGCTCGGTTCGCCTGCCTCCGATGTCCGTGACCGCCTGCGCCACAAGGGTCTCGTAGCCGTCCGGGCGACGTGCCACGAGGAGCCGTTCCGCCCCAAACTGAGTCCCGTTGAAGCGCTTCTCGAAACGGATCTCGTTGGCCGACTCGCCCACCTCGGGCAGAGGCGGCAGTACGGCGAACCAGTCGCCGGCTGTGTGCGAGGCGGCCAACCGCTCCAGTCTCTGCTCGAGCTCTGCCTTGTCGAGCCACCGCCCGCGCACCATGATCCCCAGAGACCGCGCCACGTTGCCGACGTCGGCCAGGGGGTCGCCCTCGACGAGGATGAGGTCGGCCCGGCGGCCGGGCTCGACGGTGCCGAACTCGCCGTGCGCGCCGAGAAATTCGGCGGCGTCGCGCGTTCCCGCGCGGATCGCCTGGTAGGGGCTCAATCCCGCCGCGACCAGGTTTCGCAGCTCCTGATGGATCGAGAACCCCGGGACCACGTAGGGGTTGGGTGTGTCGGTGCCGAGAAGGAGTCGCGCGCCGGCCCGGCGGAGCGCCCGGATCTCCTCCAAGCGCAACTGATTGAAGACCTGAAGGGCTTTCATGTCCTCGTCGGCGAGCGCGCTGCGACGGAAATCCGTCGACGGCTTCCAGGTTGCGACGATGACCGGGGACACATAAGCCATCTCCGGCCGCGCGAGCAGCGTCTCGGCCTCGGTGGCGCTCGCCAGCACCCTCTGCCACACCACCAGGGTCGGGACGTTCCACACGCCGGCGTCGCGGGTCGCGGCCGCCAGACTGGAGAGCTTCTCGCCGTCGAAGAGCTCGGAGAGCGTCCGCCTCCCCGCCAGGACCTCCCGACCAAAGTCGACCGCCCGCTTGCGGTTCCACTCCGAATCGCCCCCGCCGAGCAACGCCTCGCTGTAGCCTTCCAGGTGCTCGATCGACTGCTGGCCTGAGGCCAGGACGTGCTCCAGCCCCACCGCCCGGGGGACGTGGCCGGCCACCGGGATCCGGTGCTCGCGAGCGGCTTGGACCAGCGCGTCGTAGGCCGCGAGCGGAAGTCGGTCGTAGACCTTGAGAAAGTCATAACCGGCCGCCTTCTGCCTGGCGACCTCCGTTTCGGCTTGGTCCGCGGTCTCGACGACCGCGCTCCCGTCCCACTCCGGCGGTGAGCCGTCGATGATCGGCCCGGCGGTGTAGATCCGAGGCCCGAGGAGCTCACCGCGTGCGATCTTCTCCCGCATTTGCAGATGGAGGGGCGAGCCGAACATGTTGCGCACGGTCGTGACCCCGTTGGCCACGAAGAGAAGGAGCACGTCCTCGCCGAGCAGGTGCACGTGCATGTCGGCGAGGCCGGGCATCAGAAACCGACCCCGGCCTTCGATCTTCCGCGCGTCCTGGGGGACGCTCACCTCCGCCGCCGGCCCGACGGCGACGATCTTGCCCCCGTCGACGACCACCGTCTGCCCTTCGCGGACATGCTCGGCGTCCATGGGCACCACGTTGACGTCGATGAAGGCGATCGCTCCCGGCGGGGCGGCCTCGTCGGCCGCGGGCTGCCCTGGCGCGTCCGCGGCCGGTACCGCCAGGGCGAAGAAGGCGGCGGGAATCCAGATTCGGAGATTCTCAAGCATCGCTCTACCCTCACATCCTGTGCTTCGTCCCGGTTATCCTCACCGAGCGTCCTGGCTGGCCGAACCCCCCAGGCGCGAGATACAATCCGCTCGGGGAGCCTACAGGTGAGCAGTGACTTGAGCAAGACGCCCCATACCCGACCCGAGGAGAGGTTCCGCACCCTGGTCGACGTACTGCGTTTCCGAGCCGAGCACCAGGGCGATGATCAGGCCGCTCTCTTCCTCCTCGACGGCGAACGACCGGCGCCGCCGCTGACCTACGCCGACCTCGACCGCCGCGCCCGGGCACTCGCCGCCCACCTGCGCGAGCAGGGTCTGGAAGGCGAGCGCGCCCTGCTCCTCTATCCTCCCGGGTTGGAGTTCCTCACCGGCCTGTTCGGCTGCTTTTACGCCGGCGTCTTGGGCGTTCCCGTCCAGATACCCCTGGGCTCTCGCAAGCTGACCCGGGTCGAGGCTATCGCCGCCGACTGTCGACCCGCCCTGGCGCTGACCGAGGCTGCCTCCGAGCGGAACCTGCGCCGCTGGTGCTCTGGCTCGGAGGCGCTTGAACCGCTGCAAGTGATCGCCAGTGACGGCGTCGCCGCGGAGGGAGCAGAGGCCTGGCGAGAGCCGAAGCCGGATGGCGAGCACCTGGCCTACCTGCAGTACACCTCAGGTTCCACCTCGTTGCCCAAGGGCGTGATGGTCAGCCACGGGAACCTGATCGCCAATCTCACCGGGTTCGACTTTGCCCCCGAGCCCGGGTTCGGTACCCGGATGGTGACGTGGCTGCCGAGCTTCCACGACATGGGACTGATCTACGGCCTTCTGGGACCGATCTTCCGGGGATTTCCGTGCGTGGCGATGGCCCCGGCGGCGTTCCTCCAGAAGCCCCTGCGCTGGCTGCGGGCGATCTCCGAGTACCGCGGGACTCACAGCGCCTCCCCCAACTTCGGTTTTGAGCTGTGCGTGCGCAAGGTGGCGGCACAGCAGGATCCGCCGCTCGATCTGAGCAGTTGGTCGCAGGCGATCGACGGCGCCGAGCCTGTGCGCCGGGCAACTCTGGAGCGTTTCGCTGAACGTTTTTCGGCATGTGGCTTCCGGCGTGCGGCGTTGTGCCCGGGCTACGGGCTGGCGGAAGGCACGCTGCGGGTGTCGCTGCAGTCGCGGTGGCGGGAGCCGAGCTACCTGACGATCGATGCCGCCAGGTTACGTGAGCACCGGGTGGAGGAGGCGGCGGACGACGGTGAGGTCCAGGTTCTGGTGGGCTGCGGCCGGCCTGACGAAGACACGGACGTGGTGATCGTCGACCCGGCTACCGGCCACGGGAGCGGCGAGGCAGCGGTGGGGGAGATCTGGGTGAGCGGTCCAAGCGTGGCCCAGGGTTATTGGGGGCGGGAGAAAGAGAGCGAGGCGACCTTCCGAGCCTCACGGGTCGACACCGAAGACGGGCCGTTCCTGCGCACCGGAGACCTCGGCTTCATGCGCGACGGCGAGCTGTATATCACCGGCCGGCTCAAGGAGCTGGTGATCCTCCGGGGCGAGAACCACTATCCGCAAGATCTGGAATCGACCGTGGATCGGAGTCACGGCGCGCTGCGTGCGGAAAGCGCCGTGGCGTTTGCGCTGGATCGGGCCGGGGAGGAGCGCCTGGTGATCGTCGCCGAGTTGGAGCGTAACCAGCGCCAGGTCGATCCGCAGCAGATCATCGGCGCCATACGTCAGGCTGTGGCGGAGGAGCACGGCGTGCGTCCCTGGGGGGTGACGCTGGTGCCGCCGGCGTCGCTGCCGAAGACCTCAAGCGGCAAGCTGCAGCGCCAGTCGGTGAAGGTTAGCTTTCAAGCGGGGACGCTGCGGGCGATCGCCGAAGACCTCGAGCCTGAGATCGCGGCGGCGCCGAGCGTCGAGCCGACCTCGGTCGGAGAAGAGGGGACGGAGCGCGGCGTGGAGGAGATCCGAGACTGGCTGGTGGCGGCGATCGCCCGGCGGCTGGGAATGGCAGCCGACCGCATCGACCCCCGCCAACCGCCAGCGCGCTATGGCCTCGACTCGGTCACCCTTCAGGGGTTGACCGGCGATCTTTCGAGCTGGCTGGGGCGCCGGGTCTCGGCCACCTTGTTCTACGACCACCCCTCCCTCGCCGCCCTCGCCGTGTATCTCGGCTCCGGCTCGACTCCGGCCCGGCGGGCCTGTTCGGCGCCCGCCGCGGAAGTGGAGCCGATCGCGGTGATCGGCCTCGGTTGCCGCTTCCCCGGGGCCGACGGTCCTCAGGCCTTCTGGCAACTGCTGGTGCAAGGGCGGGACGCGATCCGTGAGGTTCCGCCGGAACGTTGGGACATCGACGCCTTTTTCGATCCTGATCCCTCGGTGCCGGGCAAGATGATCACCCGCTGGGGAGGCTTTCTCGACCGAGTGGATCGCTTCGACGCCGACTTCTTCGGCATCTCGCCGCGCGAGGCTGCGGCCATGGATCCCCAACAGCGGCTGATGCTGGAGGTGGCCTGGGAAGCTTTCGAGGACGCCGGCCTCGCCGCCGGGCTCGACGGCAGCGACACCGGCGTGGTCGTCGGCATCTCGAGTGACGACTACGGACGGATGCAACTGGCGGCATTGGAGCACATCACCGCCTACGCCGGCACCGGGAGCTCCGTTTCCATCGCCGCCAATCGCATCTCTTATGCTTTCGGATTGCAGGGTCCGAGCCTTTCGGTGGACACCGCCTGCTCGGCGTCGCTGGTGGCGGTGCACGAGGCCTGCCAGATGTTGCGACGCGCCGAGGCGAAGCATGTGCTGGCCGGAGGCGTGAACCTGATCCTGTCGCCGGCGGCGACCATCAACTTCAGCAAAGCCGGGGTGATGGCCCGGGACGGCCGCTGCAAGGTCTTCGACGCCAAAGCCGACGGGTACGTTCGGGCCGAGGGGGCGGGGGCGGTGGTGCTCAAGCCACTTTCACAGGCCGAGGCTGACGGCGATCCGGTTTACGCGGTGATCTGCGCCAGCGCGATCAATCAGAACGGGCGGAGCAACGGCTTGATGGCGCCCAACGGCCAGGCCCAGGAGGCCTTGCTGCGTCGGGTATACTACAGCGCGGGCGTGGTGCCGGGGGCGGTGCAGTACGTGGAGGCGCACGGCACCGGCACCTATCTGGGCGATCTGATCGAGGCCCAGAGCCTGGGTCGGGTGCTGGGGGAAGGGCGCGCGGCCGGGGAGCGATGCGCGATCGGCTCGGTGAAGAGCAATATCGGCCATCTGGAGGCGGCGGCGGGGATAGCTGGGCTGATCAAGGTGGTTCTCATGATCCACCGCGGCCGGGTTCCACCATCCCTGCATTTCGAGACGCCACACCCCGAGATCCCCTTCGACGAGCTACCGATCGCAGTGCAGCGGCAGTTGGGGCCGTGGCCGGAGGTTTCCGGCCCGCGGCTGGCGGGAGTGAGCTCGTTCGGCTTCGGGGGCACCAACGCCCATGTGCTGCTGCGCGAGGCGCCGGCGCCGCAGCAAGAGCGGCCTCCCGGCGACGGGGTCTTTCTGCTGCCGCTCTCGGCGGCCTCGGAGCTTGCTTTGCGGGGGCTCGCTCAGCGCTATCGGGACCTCCTGCGCAGCGGCGATGCTCCGCCGCTCGCCGATCTGTGCTATACGGCTGGCGTCCGCCGTACCCACCACGAGCATCGCCTGTCGCTGCTCGGTGCCACCCATGCCGATCTGGCCGAGTCCCTGGACGCCTTTCTCGCGTGGGGGAAGTGAGCTACTCAGACGTCACTGACGAAGAACGAAACCAAGTAAAGGAGACATGGTGAAGGTTCTGCTTAATCTCCTGGCCCTGTTCACGCTTCTCAACGCGGTGCTCGCGCTGATTGGCGGCGTTGCTGAAGGTTACCTCATCCATATCCTGGTGGGCCTGATTCTGGGCTTCCTCAGCATCAGGTTGTTCCAGCATGTGAAGGCCTTTGTGCCCTGATGGAGTCCGCCGACCCCTGAACTCACGCAGGGCGCGGCCGGCTCTCCGCCGCCGTCTGGCAACGCGTCGCGGCTTGCGAAGGATCTCCTGAGCGCCGTCAACGGGTCAGTTGAGCCGCTGGCTGGCTGCCGCTGCCGAGCGATGGGTTCAGATACATGAACCCTGGCATCTTGAAGTCTGCGGCACCGATACCGGGTTCCATCACCAGGCTGATGTAACGATCGCTCTCCTGGAAGAGCAGACCTTGCTGTCGCAGACGTTGGACCTCTTCACCTGCTCTTGCCGGGTCGGTCCGGGCGTACTTGGCTACGTGGGCGATCTTGTGCCCTTTCTGGCTGAGGCACTCGAGAATCCTGGCGGCGAGAGCGCCCACCTCGTGCTCCACCAGCTCCCCGCTGCGGGTGTCGTGCACTATCCAAGAGTTGCCCTTTCGCTCCAGATATAGCTTGGCTCGCGGTTTGCTTCCATCCAGACGACGGAAACACTCTTGCCAATCCTCCACGGCCGCATTCAGCTTGTCAGTCCACGCGGCCGTGTTGCGGATGTACTCGGCGCTGTAGTTCAGATCCTCGAAGTAGTAGGCCATGTTGTCGATGGACTCCTCGGGGAAAGGGTAGATGAAGCTATAGAAGTCGTAAGGTTTGAGGTCAAGGTGATACTCGTCAGCCTTCACGAAATAGGGGCTGTAGCGATCGAAGCGCACCGGGAAGGCACCGTCCGGAGGCGGCAGGTGTTTGAGATGAGGTATGTCGGCCAGGTATTTCTCGTAGACGCTCCCTTCTTCTCCAGGAAATCCGATCAGCAGGTTCCAGACCGGATAAATACCGTACTTGACACAATACTTCAAGAAGCCGATATTGCTGAAAGCGGTGGTCCCTTTGCCCATCAGCTTGAGCGTCGAGCTGCTCAGGGATTCGATGCCCGGTTGGAGCCTGTTGACGCCGGCCCTGACCAGCGTCTCCATCTCGTGCTCTTTGAGGTCAGCTTTAATCTCGTAGAAGATGCTGGTGCCAACCGGCGGATCCAGCCTCGGGAAGACCTCCTTCAAGTACTGCCTGGGGAGTATGTTGTCGACCGAATCGAAGTTCTGGCACCGATCACCGTATTTTTCGAAGAGCTCATTGAAGAGCTCGATGGCCATTTCGGAGGGCATCCCGCGGTAAGCCATCGTAGTACCGTTCAGGCCGCAGAACGTGCAATGTGACCGTTCTCCCCACCAGCAGCCCCGTGAGGTCTCGAAGGTCAGGTTGGGCTTGATCAGGCCGCTCGGGAAGTTCCGCTGGAGATCCCGGAGGAAGGATTCGTAGTCGAGCGGTACCGGTACCTCGACGGAAAGCTCCTGGCCGGCCCACATCAGGCCTTTGAGGCCCTCGGCGTTCTCCGCCGAATAGACGCCGCGGATCTCTTGGCAGCGCTCGGGCTCGCCGTCCATCAGATGCTGGACGAGCTGCGGGAAGGCGACGAGCGCCGGCCCCGAGACGGCGAAATCAAGAGCGTCGACGTGGAGCGCAAGCTCGCGCCCCATGGGGGCTTCGCAGTTGGCCCCGCCGATGACGGTGACGACCTTGGGATTCTTCTCCTTGATGTGCCGGGCCATGGCGAAGGAGGCGGCGTTCTGCGCGAACATCGAGGTGAAGCCCACCAGATCCTCCTCATGGAGCCCGAACTTGACGACCAAGGCCTGCACGAAGCGATCGAGCGGTGCTCTCTTGGACACCACCGACTTCAACCGGACCTCCGTCTCCGCGTCTGGGCTGGGGAAATAGCGTTCGAAGTACTCCCGGCAGTTGTCGGACTGGTCGGGAAAGGCGGCCTGACGGAAGAACCAGTCCCCGAGCCCCGAGTTGTTGGCTGCCAACGAGCTGGTCATCGGAGAATAGAGGTCCAAGCCGAGATAGTGGGCGAACTCGTGATTGAGGTAGAGGTTGCGGACCCTCACCTGGTCGCCGAAGCGTCGCTTGACCACGGAGGTGAGCTGAGTCAGGGCGAGAGACGGCATGGAGAGGCTCGCGAAGGGCATATTGAGAAGGCTGATCTTGTACATGGCGTCCTCCGGGGCTCGGATTCTCGGGCTTGGCGCGGTGGCCCGGCCTTCACTGCCGCACAGGCCACCTCCTCGGCTGCGCTTGAAGAGCTTAGCGAATCGGGCTCGATTCGGGAACTCAGGATGGTGGCGAAAAGCTCCCACGGCGCCGGGTAAGCCCGTCTTGACACGTACGCTCCTTGAACCTACTCTGGCGCCATGAGATTCGACCAGCAGCGGGCCGTCGTCACCGGCGGCGGGCGCGGCATCGGTGCCGCCGTGGCACGGGGCCTGGCGGCGGCGGGAGCGGCCGTGGTGGTTGCGGCCCGTTCCCGCGACGAGATCGGGGAAACCGCCGCCCGTCTGCGCGCCGCCGGGCATCGGGCCTGGTCGGTGGCGGCCGATGTCAGCGATCCCGAGCAGGTCGCGGCGCTCCATCGGCAAGCCGAGGAGAAGCTCGGCGGGGTCGATGTCCTGGTCAACAACGCCGGCATCACCTCCTCGGAGCCGTTCCGCGACGTCCGGCTGGAGGACTGGAACCGGCTCTTCGCCGTAAACGTGACCGGCACCATGCTGTGCACCCAGGCCTTCCTGCCGGGGATGCTTGAGCGCGGCTGGGGCCGCGTCGTCAACATCGCGTCGGTGGCGGGAACGACGGGCTCCGCCTACCTCTCTGCATACTCTGCGGCCAAGCACGCGGTGGTCGGCCTCACACGCAGCGTCGCCCTCGAGGTTGCGACCAGGGGGGTGACGATCAACGCCGTCTGCCCGGCATACGTCGAGACCGACATGACGGCCTACGCGGTCGAGCGCTTCACCAAGCTCCTGGGATCCTCGCCGGAGGAGACCCGGGAGATGATCCTCAACAAGAGCCCGCAGCGGCGCATCTTCAATCCCGAGGAAGTGGCCTATCTCGTCCTCACACTGTGCGATCCGCGCGCCTATGGCGTCAACGGCCAAGCTATCGTCCTCGACGGGGGAGCCCTCCAGGCCTAGCGTCTCCTATTCGTACCGCAACACCCTCACCGCGTGGACCCTCAGCGCCCGGCGTGCCGGGAAATAGCAGGCCAGGAGGACCACCGCGGTCAACAGGGCTACGGCGGCGAAGAAGGAGAGGAAATCGGTGCTCTCCAAGCCGAACAGGCTGGAGCTCAGAAGGCTGGAGATCAAGAAGGCCAGGATCAGCCCCGGGATCAGGCCGATCACCAGACGGCGGACGCCCTGTCCGAGGACCAGACGGAGGATGGCGCCATCGTCCGCACCGAAGGCGCGGCGAACGCCGATTTCCTGGGAGCGTTGGGACACCGAGAACGCCGTCACTCCGTAGATCCCGGCCGACGCCAGCACAATGGCGATGAGGCCGAAGACCGAGAACACCTTGCCGATGAAGACGAAGGCGGCGCGGTCGGCCTGGATCAGATCGGTCAGCGGCTTCACGTTGTACGCCGGGATGTCGGGGTCGGTGGCGGCCACCTGTTCGCTGAGCGTCGTCGCCAGGGACATCGGCTCGCCGGTGCCCCGGACGCCGATCCTCAGGGTCGCGGGACCCGTCTGGGCCAGGGGCACGTAGACCATCTCCCGCGGCGCTCGCACGAAGAGGTTGTGGGCGACGTTGGGCACCACGCCGACCACGGTGCGCCAGGGGTTCTCCAGCTCGCCCTCGTCGACCGCGAGTCGGATGCGCTCTCCGAGCGGATCCGCGTCCGGCCACACCTTCTCGGCGAAGAGCTGGCTGATGATCGCCACGGGCTGGCCGTCGGCTCGATCGCGGCTATCGAAGGCGCGGCCGGCGAGTAGCGGGACGTCGAAGGTGTCGAAGTAAGAGGGACTGACGATGTTGTGATAGGCCGCCGGGCGAGTGCTCTTGTCAACGACTTCAACGCCCTCCAGCGTGTAGAAGGAGGCGTCCACCTGCGAGCCGGGCATGGAGCTGGCGACGGAGACGGCGAGGATTCCGGGCGTCGACCGCAGCCGCTCCTCCAGTTGCTCGTGGAAGCGGACCCGCGCCGGCTTGTCGGGATAGGTGGCTTCGCTGAGCGTGACCGTGCCGCTGAGGAAACCCTCCGTGGCGCCGCCGATGTCGAGATGGACGAGGTTATTGATCGAGCGCATCATCAAGCCCGCGCAGATGAGCAGCACGCACGAAAGCGCGATCTCGCCGATCACCAGCATTCTGCTGAGGCGGCTCATCTTCAGGCTGGTTGAGCCGCGGCCGCCCTCGTGCAAGACGGCGCTCATATCGAGGCCGGAAGCCCGTAGCGCGGGTATCAGGCCGGCCAGAAGGCTGGCGAGGATCGCCGCCACGACGGCCATCACTACGACCCGGCCGTCGATCGAGAAATTCCACCAGAAGGGCGTCCATTCCAGCCCTGCGTAGAGGCCGTGGGTAATGTCCAGAGCCTTCCATGCCAGAAGCGAGCCGATCACGGCGCCGCCGAGGCTGAGCAGCAGGCTCTCCGCCATCATCTGCAAGATCAGCCCCGCGCGCCGGGCTCCCAAGGCCGAGCGGATCGCCAGCTCCGTGCTGCGCTGGCTGGCCCGTGCCAGAAGCATGTTGGCGACGTTGGCGCAGGCGATCAGGAGCACGAACCCGACCGCCGCGAGCACCACGTAGAGCACCGCCGGGTCGCCGACGAACTGCTGCACATAGGGCTCCACTCCGACGCCGAGGTTCTTGTGGGACTCCGGAAAGTCCTGCTGGAAACGCTCGGCGATGGTCGTCATCTCGGCCTGGGCCTCCTCGACCGTGAGGCCGTCGCGCAGGCGGCCGAAGATCTGGAGATATGGTCCGGCGCCGCGCTCGAACTGGCTGACGTCGAGCTTCAAGGGCACCCACAGGTCGTCGGCCACCGGGAACTTGAAACCGCGCGGCATGACGCCGGCTACGGTAGTGGCGACGCCGTTCAGCCGCACCGACCGGCCGACGATCCCCTCCTCGCCGCCGTAGCGCTGCTGCCAAAGGTCGTGGCCCAGAAGCACCACCGGTTCGGCGCCCTGCAAGTCGTCGCTCGCGACCAGGGTGCGGCCCAGAAGCGGCACCGCCCCCAACATCTCGAAGACGTTGGCGGTCATGGCAGCGCCGCTGTAGCGCTGGGGAAGCTGGTCGCCGCTGACGTTGAAACTGCCGCGCTCGATGGCCCCCAGATCCTGAAAGCTCTCCTGCTGGCGCCAATCGAGATAGTCGAGGGGCCAGACGCCCCGTTGCTCGCCCGTCGCCGCGTTCCGTACCTCCAGATGCACGAGCTCTTGGGGCTCGGGGAAGGGCAGACCTCGGAAGTAGATGGAGTTCACGGCGCCATAGCCGTAGATCGTCATGCCGAGCCCCAAGGCCAGGGCGGCCACTGCCAGGGCGGTGAAGCCCGGATACTTCGCCAGCCGGCGGAGTGCGACTCTGAAAGCCCCGAGGTTGCGCATCATCGATTCTCCTCGTTTCAGTGATCTTGCCATGTGAAGGCGGTGACGCCATCCCGTTGGCACGCACGTTGCGGCCACCCTGCTATTCGGTCATCGCCATGCCCGTCAGGCATCCGTCTTTCCCCGCTGATGGTGCCTATGGGAGCTTCGCTCCCGAGCCGTCGGCGCCATTCCAAAAGTCCTCCCGTCTGATGTCCAGGGTCGTCAGAAGTCCGCAGTGTAATGGACAGCGGACGTGACTGTCAAGGGATCGCGTGCCTGCGCCGCGGCGTCGACACCGGCGGTGTCCGGCCAGCACCCGAGATCGGCGGAAGCCGGCCTGGCGGGGAGTCGCGACCCGCCGACGGGTTCGCGCGAGCTAGAATCGGCGACCGATCCCGACGGTCACCAGCTCGAGGTCGTTGGACCTGATGTCGGGCTCCGTCAGCTCGTGTACTGTCGAGGAGTGGAACTTCACGGTGGCGGCAAGAATCCACGGCCCGCGGCCCTGTTCTCCGAGCGGCACGTCGATGCCGAGCTGGGCTCCCCAGCCGCTGTCGTCGTCTTTGAGGATCACCGGCGTGGGGGGGCCGATCGGGTTCGGGATAAACTCGCTTCCATAGTCGACATAGGCGTACATCAGGCCTAGATAGAAATCGACTCGGGAAGAAGGCGTGAGATGATAATTCAGACCAAGCGTGATCGGCCGGTAATCGATATCGAATTCCGTCTCATAGGAAGGCAGAATCTCGGGAGGAAGGAACGACTCGATCTTGTAATCTAAAGTTACGGCGGAAAAAAGGAAGTTGACCTCCACCCCCCACCGCTTTGTGAGCAGGTACTCGGCCCCGACCCCGACGCCGAGCTCCGAGCCGCTCGTAATATCCGCGGCGAAGAACTCCGTGACATCGGACCGACCAGCGTCGAAAAACAGAATGGCCCCATAGAGGCGGATGTTCCAACGATCCTCCGCCGCGGCCGTGGCTGGCTGGATGAGGGCTGAATAGAGCACGATGAGGGTGACGATGCGTACTGCCTTCATGGTGGGGATTCCTCCAGGGCTTGGGGTTGACTCGCGACGGTCTGACGCCGGCGTTGCTGCACCGACCGGAGCCGGCTGCTGTTGCCGAGACGCCACTCTCCTCCGACGCCCGCGAGTTTACAGCACACCCGCAGACGGTGGCAAGAGTCAGGTTGCGCGATGGGACGGCCAGACCGCGCCAAGACCGTCAGACCGCGCCTCGACCGGCCTCTCCGTCAGCTCTGCGGGCGAACGGCGTTTCGATCTTGGCCGTGTGAACGCATCGATGACGACAGTCGGCATGCGGAACTATCTTTGGCGAGCGGAGCAATCTCTGGCTGCTCAGCATACTCGAACACTCACGACCGCTGCTTCGCGTCAATCGTCAGATGGCAATAAGCCTATTTCTCGCTGAGGCGTCGTCGGCTTCAGCGAAGCTAGCCGCGAGTCGCCGCTGGCCGCAGCGAGGCATGCACGTACACTCATCGGCGATAGTTGATCCGGTGTGTTACCCGTGGTACGCTGAAGGCAAGACGGGCTCTTGATGCCCACCGGTAGGGGGAGGGTGGCGTTCGTGCGGTGCCCGTGACTCAGAGCTATAGTCGAGAGCTTTCGGTAACGTGCGGATGAGGCGGCTCGCTCACCCGCAGACCGTTTCAAGACCAGATGCACATCAAGGTCAACAGAGGTGGCTTTGTCTCGACGTCTCAACCGCCGCGGCTCGTCTTCGTATTCCCTGGGCAAGGATCCCAGTGGCTCGGCATGGGGTGCGAGCTCATGGAAAGCGAGAGCGCCTTTCGCGAAGCGCTCGAGCGCACCGCGAGGGCGATGCAGCCCCACGTCGAGTGGTCGCTGCTCGATGAGCTCACGGCCGACCAAAGCCGTTCCCGGCTCGACCAGGTCGATGTGATCCAGCCCGCGATTCTCGCCATCGAGGTGGCCCTGGCGGCCCTATGGCGGTCGTGGGGCGTCGAACCCGATGCAGTCGTCGGTCAGAGCCTGGGGGAGGTGGCGGCGGCAGTGGTGGCGGGCGCCCTCTCCATCGGGGACGGAGCTCGCCTGATCTGTCGCCGCAGCCGCTTGGTGAAGTCCGCCAGCGGAAGGGGGGCCATGGCCTCCGTGGAGCTTTCGGCTGAAGAGGCCCGGAGCGCTCTGGCGGGTTATGAGGATCGCGTCTCGGTGGCGGTCAGCGCCAGCCCGCGGTCGACGGTGCTCTCCGGCGAGCCGGAGGCGGTGGCGAAGATCCTGGAAGAGCTCGACAGTCGGGAGGTTTTCTGCCGGCCTATCAGGGTGGATTATGCGTCTCACTGTCCCCAGATGGACCCGCTGCGCGAGGACGTGCTGCGCGAGCTCAAAGAGCTCCAGCCCCGTTCTGCGTCCGTCCCGATCTATTCTACCGTCACCGCCGATGCCATCGACGGCGCGGAGCTCAGCGCCGAGTACTGGGTGCGCAACTTGCGGGCACCGGTGCTCTTCTCGGAGACGGTCCAGCGGCTGCTCGCCAGCGGATACGACACTTTCCTCGAGATCAGTCCCCATCCCATCGTTTTGAGCTCGCTCGAAGCGACCTTCCAGCATTGGGGCGGGGGGGCCGTCGCATTCGGTTCCCTCAAGCGTCAGGAGGGAGAGCGCGCCGCGATGCTGGCCTCTCTGGCGGGGCTTTACACCGCCGGCTATCCGGTGAATTGGCAGAAGATCCATCCCGATGGAGGCCGCTGCGTTCGCCTTCCGGCATATCCCTGGCAACGCGAGAGCTTCTGGATCGAGTCGCAGCCGACGATCGGCGGAATCGGAGAGCCGTCCGACGGCCGCGGCGCGACGGGTCATCCGCTCCTGGGTGTATCGCTGAGGTCGGCCGTCGAGCCGAGCACCTGCTTCTGGCAGACAGACCTCGACCTTCGCCGTCTCCCCTTCTTGGGCGACCAGCGGATCCAGGGGATGGCGGTGCTGCCAGCCTCCGCAATCCTCGAGATGGCGCTCTCGGCGGCGGCCGCGGCGTTCGGGCCAGGAGCTCATCAGATCGAGGGTCTGAAACTGGAGAGAGCGCTTGTCCTCCCCGACGACGGGGCGGTGACCGTCCAGGTCGTGCTGCGCTCCGATTTGCCCGATTGGGGCTCCTTCCGGGTCTTGAGCCCCACCCAGCGGTCGCGACCTACGGCACCTTGGACACTCCATGCCAGCGCTACGCTCCGCCCCGAGCCTTCACGGGAGGCGCCGTCGGAGCCGGAGCTCCTCGCCCGCGACGAAGTCAAGGCCCGATGCGAGGAGGCCGTCTCCGCAGCGGAGCACTACCGGGCGATGGAGCGCCGGGGCCTCGAGTACGGCCCTTCGCTCAAGGGGGTGACGCAGCTCTGGCGGCGGGCAGGGGAAGCCTTGGGGCTTCTCTCCCCGGCGGAGGCAATGAGCCCCGCGAGCAACGTCCACGTGCGCCTCGGCTTCCTCGACGCCTGCTTTCAAGTCCTGCTGGCCGCTCTGCCGGAAGATGGCGGGAGCGTCGACTTGGACGACACTTACCTGGGCGTCGCTCTGGGTAGCGTGCGGCTGTATGGCGAACCCGAGACCGCCGGCTGGTGCCACGCCCGTCTGCGACCGGAGTCGCCGGAAGGACCGTGGGAAGGGGACTCACTGCTCTTCTCCGAGGACGGCCGGCTGGTGCTGGAGGCGCGGGGCGTGATTATCGAGCGCCGCCAGCGCCGTGCGAAACCGGAGGAGGTGCGGCCGTCCGAAGAGCTCCATCCGCTGGTCGCCCGGCCGCTCGTCGAGGCGCGCGGCGCAAGCGGCGAAGGCCCTGGCAGGCTGTCGCGACGCGGGCTTCTGACCGCCGGCTGCGCCGACCGCCGCCGGCTGCTGGAGGATCACCTGCGCAGCCGAGTGGCCGGGACCTTAGGACTGTCGCCACAGAACCTGGAGGTTCGCAAGCCGCTCAACAAGCTGGGACTCGACTCCATGATGGCGCTTTCGCTGACCAACTGGTTGCAGGCCGAGCTGGGGGTCGACGTCCCCGTCGTGAGGATCCTGAAGGGCCACAGCGTGGTCGATCTCACCGACCTGATCCTCGATGGACTCGGCGTCGAGGCACCCGGTCCGGCGCAACCCCCGACGAAAGCCTCAGATCTCGACGAAGCCGAAGCTCGTCGATGGCTCTCGAGGATCGACGAGCTGACCGAGGACGAGGTGGATTCGCTCTTGCGCGCCGCCAAGAGGAAATGAGTCATCCGCCGCTATAGACATGCGCTCTCCATCAACACCGGCAACCGAACCCTCGCTCACAGAGAAGCGGGCGCACCTCGCGCGGCTGCTGCGTGAGAAGCTCGGCACCATCCCCACCTCTCATCCCCTCTCTTATGGCCAACGGGAGCTGTGGGTCCAACACTGGATGACGCCGCACAACACGGCCTACAACGAGATCCTGTGCTGGCAGGTCCGCTCCCCGATAGACGTGCCGGCGCTGCGCCGCGCCCTCCAGGCTTTGGTCGATCGCCACGCCGCGTTGCGCACCACCTTCGCCTTGGAAAGGGACGAACCCGTGCAGCGAGTCCAGACCTACATGGAGGTCGCTTTCGAAGTGGTGGATGCTTCCGCGTGGAGCCCGGACAAGCTGAATGCGGCCCTCTCGACGGAAGTCCACCGGCCCTTCGATCTCGAGCGCGGGCCCGCGATCCGGATGCAGCTCTGCACGCGATCGGCAGAGAATCACACTTTTCTGATCGTGGCCCATCACATCGCCATTGACGATGTCTCCTCGGCGATTCTCAGCGAAGAGTTGCGCGAGCTTTACAAGGCGGAGAGGCTCGGCGGGCGAGCCTCCCTGCCTTCCCTGGCGGTCCGGTACATCGATTTTGTCCGCTGGCAGGCCGGGAAGCTCCAGGGCGAGGAGGGTGAAGGGCACTGGGCCTATTGGCGCCGACAGCTCGGCGGTGCCCCGCCAGCGCTCCACCTGCCCACCGATCGGCCACGACCGCCGGCACAGACCTTTCGCGGGGCCCTGCGCAGCTTCGAGGTGAGTGAGCCGTTGCGCCAGCAGCTCCTGGATCTGGCACGGTCTGAAGGGGTGACCTTCTTCATGGTCACCCTGGCGGCGTACCAGACTTTGTTGTGCCGCTACACGGGGCAGGAAGACTTCGTGGTGGGATCTCCCCTGGGGGGGCGCCGGCCCGAGTTCGAACGGGTGGTGGGCAATTTCGTCAACCTTCTCGCCCTGCGGGCGGACCTCTCCGGTAATCCCACCGTGCGGCAGCTCCTGGCGCGAACGCAAGAGGTGGTGGCGGGGGCGATCGAGCATCGCGACTACCCCCTCTCACTCCTGATCGATCGTCTGGAAGTGCCTCGGGAGCCGAGTCGACAGCCCTTCTTTCAGACCGCCTTCGCCTGGGAGGCCCTTTACCGGGCCGGAGGTCCGATCGACGGAGAATTCGTGCCCGAGCATTTTGTCCGCCGGCAAGGGATGGCCCGCTACGACCTGATGTGCATGATGGCCCCGCTCGGCACCACTTTTTGCTTCTTCCTGGAGTACAACACGGATCTCTATGACTCCACCACCCTCGACCGTCTGGGGCGTCACTTCCTGCTCCTGATGGCTGGTCTGGCCTCCAGTCCGGGGCAGCGTCTCGCAGACATCGAGATGTTGACGGTGGCCGAGCGGCATCAGTTGCTGGTCGAGCCCAGCCCCGTCCGACTGGTCGCGGGCGAGGCCCCGACAGCGCTCGCCGGGAGCGAGCTGCGGGCGGTTCTCGTCGATTCGAACCTCGTTCCGGTGCCCCTGGGAATCCCGGGGGAGCTGCGTTACGTCACCGGCCTCGGCGACGGCGAGTCGGTTGGGACCGGAGAGCTGGCTCGCCTGCTCCCGGACGGCCGCCTCGAGTGGCTCGGCCGCCTGGATGAGCAGGTCGAGATCCGCGGCTTCCGAGTTGAGCTGGGACGAGTCGAAGCGGCCTTATGCGAGCACCCTGCTGTGCGGGAAGCGGCGGTGGCGGGCTGCCGAGCAGTGACCGGCGAGCGGCGCCCGGGGTCGGTGCGCCTGGTCGCATACCTGGTCCCTGCCCAGCAGCCGGCCTTACCCTCCGACGACGAGCTGCGGGCCTTCCTGGCCGCCACGCTCCCCGAGTTCATGTTGCCCGCGGCTTTCGTGGCGCTGGAGGAGCTGCCGCGAACCGCCGGCGGACGAGTGGATCGTCGGGCGTTGGAGCCGCCGGAAGTCGTCCGAGGCGAGGAACCGGCCTTTGTGGCCCCCCGCGACCCGATGGAGGAGCGACTGGCCTCTTACTGGTGTCAAGTCCTCGGCGCCGAGGCGGTGGGTGTCCACGACAACTTCTTCGAGCTTGGCGGCGACTCGCTCCAGGCCATCCGACTGGCCACCCGGTTGCGGGGTGCCCTGGGAGTGGATCTTCCCCTGGAATCACTGTTCGCGAACCCCACCGTGGCGGGACAGGCAGCTGCGCTGGAGCAACGGCGTCCGGCCGCGGACGCCGTGGAAGGGGTCGAGCTCCCGGTCCTGACGCCGGCTCCGGAGGAACGCTTTCTTCCGTTCCCGCTCACCGACATTCAACAAGCCTACTGGGTAGGGCGCAGCGGCGACTTCGAGCTGGGCTCCGTCTCGACTCACATCTATCTGGAGGTCGATGGTGAGGGCCTGGATATGGACCGGCTGACCTCGGCCTGGCGGCGCCTGATCGAGCGCCACGACATGCTGCGGGCCGTGGTCGAAGTCGAAGGCCGGCAGCGGATCTTGCCGACGGTGCCGCCGTACGACATCGAGGTGGTGGATTTCGCGGGCAAGAGCTCCAAAGCGCTCGCCGCCGAGCTGGATGCGATCCGCGAGCGGATGTCCCATCAGGTGCTGCCGAGCGACCGTTGGCCGCTGTTCGACCTCCGGGTCTCCCGGTTCGACGGCGGCCGCCATCGGCTCCATCTGAGCTTCGACTTGCTGATCGGCGACGCCTGGAGCCTGTATGTCCTGGGTCGCGATCTGGCCGAGCTCTACACCCATCCCACGGCGGAGCTCCCCGCGCTCGGGCCCTCCTTCCGTGACTACGTCCTGGCGGAATTGAGCCTGCGCGGCTCGGAACGGTATCGGCGCTCGCTCCGCTATTGGCGGGACCGCCTCGACGACCTTCCGCCTGCGCCCGAGCTGCCCCTCGCGCGCGACCCGTCGATGGTACGAAACCCCCGCTTCCATCGCCGGCAGGGCTCCCTCGACGCGGAACTTTGGGCGCGCTTGAAAGAGCGCTCCGGACGCGCCGGCCTGGCCGCCACGACCGTGCCGCTGGCCGCCTATGCCGCGGTACTCGCCTGGTGGAGCAAGATCCCTCGCTTCACTCTCAATCTGACGCTCTTCAATCGCCTCCCCCTGCACCCCCAGGTCGAAGAGTTGATCGGCGACTTCACCTCGCTGACCTTGCTCGATGTGGACGCCTCGGCGAGCAGCTCCTTCGCCGACCGGGCGCGGCGACTCCAGACGCAGCTTTGGCGGGATCTGGATCACCGGGAGGTCAGCGGCGTGCAGGTCTTGCGGGAGCTTACCCGCGCCTCCGGGAGCGAACGGGCGGTCACCATGCCGGTGGTCTTCACCAGCGCGCTCAACTTGGCCGACGCCGACTGGGAGCTTCTCCCCCGGGCTTTCCAGGGGAAAGTGAGCTTTGCGATCACCCAGACCCCCCAGGTCTGGCTGGACATGCAGGTCATGGAGGAGAGCGGCGGCCTCAGGCTCGTTCTGGATGCGGTGGACGAGCTCTTTCCCGCCGGCCTTCTCGACGCCATGTTCGGCTCATTTCGGGAGCTGCTCGAACGGCTCGCCGAGCCGCCGGTGGACGGCGAGGACCTCTGGGAGCGACGGATGGCATCCCGGCTTCCGGCCATTCAAATCGCCCGGCGGTCGGAGGCCAACGCCACCGAGGGGCCGCTGCCGGGGGCGATGCTTCACGAGCTTTTCCTGCACCAGGTCTCGGTACGGCCGGATCAAGCGGCGGTCATTGCCGCCGGGAGGGTCCTGACCTATCGCGAGTTGGAGAAGCGCAGCCGTTGGCTCGGGCACCGCCTGCGCACCTTGGGGGCGCGGCCCAATACCCTGGTGGGGGTGGTCATGGAGAGCGGGTGGCAGCAGATCGTGGCGGTCCTCGGAGTGCTGACGTCGGGGGCCGCTTACCTGCCGGTCGACCCGGGGCTTCCCCGCGAGCGCCGACGGCTCCTGTTGGAGCGCGGGGAGGTCGAGCTGGTGGTGACTCAGCCGTGGCTGGAGCGCGAGCTCGAGTGGCCGCCAGGGATCGAGAGCATCGCGGTGGAGAACGAGGAGCCAACTGGAGAGCCTCCAAGCTTGCCGCCGATCCAGGGGCTCGAGGACTTGGCCTACGTCATCTTCACCTCAGGCTCGACCGGCCTGCCCAAAGGAGTGATGATCGACCACCGTGGCGCGGTCAACACCATCCTCGACGTCAACGAGCGTTTTGGCGTAGGGCCCGGCGACCGGGTCTTTGCCATCTCTTCTTTGAGCTTTGACCTTTCGGTCTGGGATGTTTTCGGGCTGCTGGCCGCGGGGGGGGCTCTGGTCATCCCGGAGCCGCAGGCGGCCCGCGATCCGGCACCGTGGACCCGGTCCATCACCGACAACCGGGTGACGGTGTGGAACTCGGTGCCGGCGCTGGTGAACCTGCTGGTGGAGTACATCGTAGAGATACGAGCGCAGGCCCCGAGGTCATTGCGGCTGGTGCTGATGAGCGGCGATTGGATTCCGGTCAACCTCCCGGACCGCATCCGCGCCACTTTCGGGGAAATCGAAGTGATAAGCCTAGGAGGCGCCACCGAAGCTTCCATTTGGTCGATTCTCTACCCGCTCGGGCGGGTAAATCCCGGGTGGCTGAGTATCCCCTACGGCAAGCCGATGGTGAACCAGCGCTTCCATGTGCTCAACGAGGCGCTGGAGCCGTGTCCGGACTGGGTGCCTGGGCATCTGTTCATCGCGGGCATAGGCCTCGCCAAGGGCTATTGGCGCGATGAAGAGAAGACCGCGGCGAGTTTCGTCGCCCATGCTCAGACCGGCGAGCGCCTCTATCGTACCGGGGACCTGGGCCGCTACCTACCGGACGGCAACATCGAGTTCCTGGGCCGCGAGGACCACCAGGTCAAGATCCAGGGTTATCGAGTCGAGCTGGGAGAAGTCGAGGCGGCCTTGGGCCAGCACCCCGGTTTGCTCGCGGCGGCGGTGGTGGCGCTCGGGGAGCAACGAGGCCAGAAGCGTTTGGTCGGCTACTTGGTCGCCGAGGGGAGCCCGGCGCCGAGCCCGGCAGATGTGCGCGAGTTCTTGGGACAGAAGCTGCCCCGGTACATGGTGCCTGCGCTCTTCGTCTACCTCGATGCCCTACCCCTCACCCCCAACGGCAAGGTGGACCGCAAAGCCCTGCCCACCCCGAGGCCAGCCAACCTGCCGGAGGCGGAGGTGCCGGCCGTCGATACCCATATCGCCGGGCGCCTCGCCGCGATCGTGGCCGAGGTCCTTGGGGTTGGCGGAATCGACATATCGGCCAACCTGTTCGAGCTCGGGGCCACCTCGGTCGACCTGATCCGGATGGCCAACCGTTTGAACAGGGATCTCGGCTTCCGCCCCCGGGTCGCCGAGTTCTACCAGGATCCCACGATCGCCGCTGTGGTGCGCTCCTACGACAATGAGCTCCGCCACAGCGGCGCCGACCCGCGGACTGCGCCGCAGGAGTCACGGCAGCCGAGCTTCGAGCTGATCACCGATCTGGGCGAGCGGCACGCCTTCAGGCGACGCCTGGCGGGCCTGCGGCATGGCGACGAAGGGCGGCCGAGTATCGCTCTGGGAGCGATCGGGGACGACGGTCTGCGGCGGCGTTACCTTCGGCGTCAGAGCTACCGGGAGTTCCTGCACGACCCCGTCGGCGGCATCCAGCTTGGCAAGCTGCTGGCTCACTTGCGGCCGATCGCCGTCGCCGGCAATTACAAACTCCTCTACCCCTCGGCCGGCAGCCTCTATCCCGTGCAGATCTATCTGCACTGTAAGCCCGGCCGAGTGGAGGGGCTGCCGGCCGGCATCAGTTATTGCCATCCTTACGACCACCGGCTGGTGGTCCTGGCGCCCGGCGCCGAGCTCGACCGCCATCTCCATCATCCAGCGAACCGGCCGACCTTCGATCGCGCCGCCTTTTCCCTCTTCCTGATCGGCCGGCTGAGCGCCGTCGCACCGATCTATGGGGAGCTGGCGAAGGACTTCTGCCTGCTGGAAGCGGGAGCTATCATCCAACTCCTGCAGGACGCGGCTCCGTCTGCGGACCTCGGCCTTTGTCCGGTCGGCGCGCTGAGCTTCGAATCGATCCGCCCTCTCTTCGACCTCGAAGATGGCGACCTGCTGCTGCATTCGCTCTTGGGCGGTAGCATCGATCGCAGTCAAACGGCGAGCTGGACGCCCTTGGAGGAAGAAACCTCCCTGCCGTCTCCCATCGTCGAACGCGAGGTGATCGAGATTTGAACACGGCGACGTTCATCGAGCACTTGTGGGATCTGGGCGTCGAGATCTCGGTCCGTGGCGACCGGCTGCGCCTCGAGGCGCCCAAGGGGGTGTTGACCGGGAATCTGCGCTCCGAGCTCGGCGTGCGCAAGGCCGAGATCCTCGCTTTCCTCGCCCCGCGGGAGAGGGCTAAGACTCCGCCGCCGCTGGTGGTCCAGTCGGGGGACGGACCTCCGCCCCTCGCTTTTCAGCAGATCCGTCTGTGGTTCCTCTACCAATTGGAGCCACACAACCCTGCCTACAACAACTCCAAGGTGCTGGTCCTGAGCAATCCTCTCGATCCTGGGGCGCTCGCGGCCAGCCTGAATGAGGTGATACGGCGGCACGCGGCGCTGCGGACCTCCTTCGCCACCGTGGATGGGCAGGCAGTTCAGGTGGTGGCGCCTTGCCTCAGGTTGCCCTTGGCGATGGTCGATCTGCAGCGTCTTGACTCTGAGCGGCGCCGGGCAGAAGCCGAGAGGCTGACCGCCGCCCAGGCGGTGCGGCCTTTCGACCTGATGCGGGGTCCCCTGGTGAGGGCCCTGCTGCTGCGAACCGGCTCCGCCGAGCACCGTATGCCGGTCACCGTGCATCACATTCTCGCCGACGCCTGGTCGATGGTGATTCTGGTGCGCGAGATCGTGACGATTTACGAAGCGTTTTCTCGCGGCGAGCCTTGCCCGCTCCCCGAGCCGTCACTGCAGTACGTGGACTTCACCCGCTGGCAGCAGCAGTGGCTCCAAGGCGAGGCTCTCGAGGATCAGCTCGACTACTGGAAGGAGCAGCTCGCGGGGAGCCCGCCGATCCTGGAGCTGCCCACCGACCGCCCGCGGCCGGCAGTACAGACCTATCCCTGCGCCACCGCCTTCCTGAACGTCCCCAAGGAGCTCCGCGACGCCGTGCGCTCGGTCAGCCAGCGGCAGCGCGTGACGCTTTTCGTCACCCTGGTGGCGGCGTATAAAGCCTTGCTCAGCCGCATAAGCGGCCAGGAGGACGTGCTCGTCGGCACACCGATGGCCTACCGCAACTGGCCTCAAATCGAGGAGCTCATTGGCTTCTTCGCCAATTCCCTGGTGCTGCGTACGGATCTCTCGGCGGATCCCAGCGTCGGGGAGCTGCTGCGGCGAGTCCAGGGAGTGGTAGCGGGCGCGATCCAACACCAGGACATGCCGTTCGAGAAGCTGGTCGAGGAGCTTCAACCGGAGCGCTCGTTGAGCTATTCGCCGATCTTCCAGGCCGTTTTTTCCATGCACAATTTCCCTCGCGAGATCCCGGAGGCGCGCAGCCTGAAGGTCGTTGCGGAAGAGCTTCACAACGGCGCTGCCAAGTACGACCTCCAGCTCCATCTCGCGGACGTCCCAGACGGTCTGACGGCAGTCTTCGAGTACAATACCGATCTTTTTGACGCAACCACCATGCGGCGGTTTCTGGGGTACTACCGGAGCCTGCTCGCGGGGGCCGCCGAGAATCCCGAGACCCGCCTCTCCGAGCTCAGGCTCCTCACTGCGGAACAAGTACAGCAGCTTCTTCTCGAGTGGAACGACACCGCGAGCCGCCACCGCGACGAGCTTTGCATCCACCAGCTCTTCGAGGAGCAGACCGCGCGCCGGCCCGAGACGATCGCTGCGCTCTTCGGCGAGGAACACCTCAGCTACGGAGAGCTTAACCGGCGGGCGAACAGTCTGGCTCATCGCCTCGCCGCCGTCGGCGTGGGGCCGGACGCGAAGGTGGGAATCAGCATCGAGCGGTCTCTGGACATGCTCGTGGGACTCATGGGCATCCACAAGGCGGGAGCGGCGCACGTCCCTCTCGACCCCTCCCTTCCCCAGAATCGCCTCACTTACATGATGGAAAGCTCACGGGTGCCGGTGGTGTTGACCCACCAGCGGTGGGTAGAGCTGTTCTCGCAGCTCCAGTCCCAAATCGTCTGTCTCGACCGCGAGCCGATCGTGGAGCGAGAGGACAACCCGGTTGTCGCAGTTTGGCCCGACAACGTGATCTACGTCATGTACACCTCTGGATCGACGGGACTGCCGAAGGGTGTGGCGAACACTCATCGCAACATCGTGCGCTTGCTGCGCGAGGTGGACTACGCCGATCTCGGCGCGGACCAGGTGCTGCTGCAGGCCGCGCCGCTGTCGTTCGACGCATCGACGCTGGAGATCTGGGGAGCGCTCATCCACGGCGGTCGCCTGGTCGTCCTCCCGCCGCAAGCCCCCTCCCTGGAGGAGCTGGCGGACGCCGTCGCCCGTTACCGGGTGAGTCTGTTGTGGCTGACCGCAGGACTGTTCCACCAAATGGTGGAATGGAATTTGCGGGCGCTGCGACCGGTGCGGCAGGTGCTCTCCGGTGGCGACGTGCTCTCGCCGACGCACGTGCGGCGGGTGCTCGCGGAGTTCTCGGAAACGGTGATGGTCAACGGCTACGGGCCGACCGAGAACGGGGGCTTTACTTGCTGCCGCCGGATGCAGGGAATGGCGGCGGCGCCGGAGCCGGGGCGGTCGATTCCGATCGGGCCGCCGATCGCCGACACCCAGGTCTTCGTGCTGGACCGGCGGATGAAGCCGGTGCCTATGGGGGTGGCGGGCATGCTGTACGGAGCCGGCAGCGGCGTTGCGCGCGGTTACGCGGACCGGCCGAAACCGACAGCGGAAGCGTTCGTCCCCAGTCCCCTCAGCCGGTGTGGCGGGGAGCGTCTGTACCGGACCGGCGATCACGCGCGCTGGCTGTCAGGCGGCGAGCTCGAGTTCTTGGGGCGCGCCGATACCCAAATCAAGGTGCGCGGCTTCCGCATCGAGCTGCGAGAGATCGAGGTGGTGCTGAGCCAGCACGCCGCGGTGCAGAAAGTCGTGGTGCTGGCGCGCCAGGAAGGGCTGGGCGACAAACGCCTGGTGGCCTACGTCGTGCCCGCCGACGGCGATCTGACTGACGGTCGCGAGCTCAAGAGGTTTCTCGCCGACAAGCTACCGGAGTACATGGTACCTGCGGCCTTCGTGATTCTCGATGATCTGCCGCTGACGCACCACGGCAAGATCGACCGGGACGCGTTGCCGGTGCCGGACTGGAACCGGCTCAGGGAAAACGATGTGGCTCTCGACGAGCCCCGCACCCCCATCGAAGAAATCCTGGCGTCGATCTGGGCCGAGGTCTTTGGCCTCGAACGGGTGGGCATCCACGAGGACTTCTTCGAGCTGGGCGGCCACTCGCTGATGGCTACTCGGCTCGTCTCACGGGTGCGACAGGCCTTCTCGCTCGAGCTGCCGTTGCGGGTCTTGTTCGAGGAGCCGACGGTGGCGGATCTGGCTGCGACGTGCGAGCGGGAGCTAAGGGCGGCCCGGGGCTGGGAGGCGCCGCCTCTGGAGCCGTTGCCTCCCGAGGCCCGGGCCGCGAAGGGGCTGCCGCTGTCGTTCGCGCAGGAGCGGCTGTGGTTTCTCGACCAGCTCGAGCCGGACAGCCCGCTCTACAACGTCCCCTTCGCGGTTCGCATCGAGGGACCGCTCGAGCTGGTCACCTTGGAGCGCAGTCTCAACGAGGTCGTACGGCGCCACGAGGTGCTGCGCACCACCTTCGCCGTTTCCCCGGGAGGGGAACCGCTGCAGGTGATCGCCCCGCCGGCTTTGGTGCCGATGCCGCTGGTGGATCTAGGCGGGCTCGGCGAGCAGGTGCGTGACCGCGTGCTCGGACGCCTGGTGCAGACCGAGACCGGGCGGCCATTCGCTCTCGCCTGCGGCCCGATGCTGCGAGCCAGCCTGATTCGGCTCGCGGACCAGGATCACGCTCTGATGCTGACCATGCACCACATCGTCAGCGACGGCTGGTCGATGGGAATCCTCACCCAGCAGGTTGCCGCCGTCTACCACGCCTTCCACGGCGGGAGCTCATCGCCCCTGCGGACGCCCGCGGTCGCCTACGCGGACTTCGCGGCCTGGCAGCGCCAGTGGCTCTCCGGTGAGGTGCTCGCGGCCGAGATCGCCCATTGGCGGGAGCGGCTTTCCGGTGCGCCGCCGCTGCTCGAGCTTCCCAGCGATCGGCCGCGGCCCGCCGGGCAGACGTTCCGCGGTGCGATCCGCTCGTTCCGGCTGGAGGAGAGCCAGTGCCAGGCGCTCGAGGCTATTGGCCGCCAGCGGGGGGCGACGCTCTTCATGACTCTGCTGGCGGGGTTTCAGACCCTCCTCGGTCGCTACACCGGACGCGACGACGTCAGCGTCGGCACCTCGATCGCGGGGCGCAACCGGCTGGAGATCGAGGATCTGATCGGGTTCTTCGTCAACACCCTGGTCCTGCGTACGGACCTCTCCGGAGATCCGGGGTTCTTGGACTTGGTGGAACGAGTGCGGGAGATCACCTTGGGGGCCTACGCCCACCAGGACATGCCGTTCGAGAAGCTGGTCGAGGAGCTGGAGCCGGAGCGCAGCCTCTCCTACACGCCGCTGTTCCAGGTGCTTTTCTCGCTGCAGAACGCGCCGCAGTGGGCCTGGCCGATTCCGGGCCTGACGATGACCCCGATCGAGGTCGCGACCACGACGGCGAAGTTCGACCTTTCCGTCGAGCTCATGGAGATCCATGAGGGCGGGATCTTCGGCATGATGGAGTACAGCACCGATCTCTTCGACGCCGCCACCGTCGAGCGGCTCATCCATCATTATCGGCTGCTGCTGCGGGCGGTGACGGACCGTGCTGAGGAGCGCCTTGCTCGGCTGGCGTTTCTGGGGACGGGCGAACGGCACCAGTTGCTGGTGGAGTGGAGCGACACACGGACGGAGGCGCCGGTGGAGAGCGTCGCCCACCTCCTCGAGGTCCAGGTGGAGCGCAGCCCGGAGGCGATGGCGGCGGTCTGCGATGGGGTGTGGCTGAGCTACGGCGCGCTCGACCGGCGGGCAAGCCGAATGGCGCAGGCCCTCGCCTGCCTCGGGACCGGCCGGGAGACGGTGGTGGCGATCCTCGCCGAGCGAGGGGTGGATCTGCTGGCGGCGATGCTCGCGATCTTCAAGGCCGGCGGCACCTATCTTCCTCTCGATCCCCTCCATCCGAGCGCCCGAATCGGTCAGATTCTCGACCGCAGCGCAGCTCCCATGGTGCTCGTCGGTGATCCGCTCGAAGCGATCGTGGCCGAGGCCATCGCGAGGCTGCCCGAAATGCGGCGGCCACGGCTCTTGCGGATCGAGGACCTCTCGGACCCGTCAGGGGCAGAGCTCCCGATACCGAGCTCTGGGGATCAGCTCGCCTATGTGATCTACACCTCCGGATCGACCGGAGTGCCGAAAGGTGCGATGGTGACTCTCCGCGGGATGGTCAATCATCTCCGCGCCAAGGTCGAGGAGCTCGATCTCGGTGCCGACGACGTGGTGATTCAGACCGCTTCCCAGTGCTTCGACATATCGATCTGGCAGTTCCTGGCCGTCCTCTTGGTCGGCGGTCGCGTGGAGGTCGTTTCTGACGAGATAGCCCACGATCCCGAACGGATGCTCGCCGAGGTCGATCGCAGCCGGGCGACCGTTTTCGAAACCGTGCCGTCGCTACTGCACTTCCTCCTCGAGGAGGTGGCGGACCGGCGACCGTCGAGCCCACGGCTCACGGCTCTCCGTTGGATGATTCCCACCGGGGAGTCCCTTCCGAAGGATCTCGCCCGCCGGTGGCTTAGCCTCTTTCCGAACATTCCGCTCCTCAACGCTTACGGCCCCACCGAGTGTTCCGACGACGTCAGCCATCAGGTGATCCGCAACCTGGACGCCGGCGACGTACAGATTTCCATCGGCCGTCCGCTGCGTAACCTGCGCCTGGAGTTGCTGGATCGCCGTCTGACTCCGACGCCCCTTGGGGTTCCAGGCGAGCTGTGCGTCGGCGGGATCGGCGTCGGCCGAGGCTACTGGCGCGAGCCGGCTCGCACGGCCCGGGTCTTCGTGCCCCATGCCCGGGGAGCGGCGGGCGGGCGTCTGTACCGCACCGGCGACCTGGCGCGCACCCGCCCGGGCGGCAGCCTGGTGTTCCTGGGCCGCATCGACTTCCAGGTCAAGGTGCGGGGCTTCCGCATCGAGCTGGGCGAGATCGAGGTGGCGCTCGGCCGCCACGAGGCGGTCGAGCGTGCGGTGGTCGTGGCCCGGAGCGATGGCTCCGGAGGACAGCAACTGGTCGCCTATGTCGTCGCCCGCGGTGGCCACGAGCCCCCCCCTGGCGAGCTACATCGTTTCCTGCGACGATCCTTGCCGGCGTACATGGTGCCGGCAGTCTTCGTCGTCCTCGGCGCCTTGCCGCTGACGCGCAACGGGAAGGTCGACCGCAAAGCTCTGGCCCGCCACGCCCCGCCGACCTTGCCCTTCCTCATCGCCGACCCGGCGGTCCCCGCGACGACCGTCGAGCAGCTCGTGGCGAGGATCTGGAGGGAGGTGCTCGGGCTCGCTCAGGTCCGTCTCCACGACAATTTCTTCGAGCTCGGCGGCCACTCGCTGCTGGCGACCAAGGTCGTGACCCGGGTGCGCCAGTCCTTCCGCGTGGAGGTGCCGCTGCGGACGCTGTTCGAAGCGCAGACCGTGGCGGCTCTGGCGGCACGGATCGAGGAGGCGATGCGGGTCGCCCAAATCACCGAGATGCCGGCCTTGGAGCCGGTGGCCAGGGACCGGCAACTGCCCCTCTCCTTCGCCCAGGAACGGCTGTGGTTCCTTCATCAGCTTGAGCCGGACAGCCCCTCGTACAACATGCCCATCGCCGTGCGCTTCGAGGGTCCGCTGTCGATCGCAGCTCTGTCTTCGAGCCTCGATCGGGTGGTGCAGCGGCACGAAGTGCTGCGCACCAGCTTCCCGTTGCGGGGTGGAACGTCGAAGCAGGAGATCGCCCCGCCCGCCTCGCTGCCGCTGCCATTGGTCGATCTCCAGGAGCTCCCGGAGCCTCGGGCCGCCCTCGAAGTGCGGCGGCTGGCGTGGCGTGAGTGGTCCCGGCCCTTCGACCTCGCTCGTGGTCCGGTTCTGCGGACCCTCGTGACGCGGCTCGGGGGCGCCGACCACGTGATCCTGGGAGCGGTTCATCACGTCGCTTTCGACGGCTGGTCGGAGAATCTGATGAACCGCGAGCTGGCAATCCTCTACGAGGCCGCTCTGCGCGGTCGCGCTCCGCAGCTTCCGGAGCTGACGATCCAGTATGCCGACTTCGCCCACTGGCAACGGCGCTGGCTTAGAGGAAAGACGGTCGAAGCCGAGCTCGCCTACTGGCGAGAACGGCTGGCTGGCGCCCCACCGCTCTTGGAGCTCCCCACCGACCGACCGCGGACGATGACGCGCAGCTATCGCGGCGCACGCCGGTCGCTCGGGCTGTCGGCGAGGTTGTGGGAGTCGCTCAACGCGTTGGCTCAGGCTGGGGAGGCGACGTTGTTCATGACTTTGCTGGCGGCCTACCAAGCACTGCTTGCCCGCTATTCGGGGCAGGACGACATCAGCGTAGGGACGGCGCTCGCGGGTCGCAACTGGCTGGAGGTGGAGCGACTGCTCGGATTGTTCGTGAACCTCCTGGTCATGCGCACGGATCTGTCCGGAGATCCGGATTCCCGTACCCTGCTGGCGCGGGTTCGAGAGGTGACCCTCGATGCCCATTCCCACCAGAACCTGCCGTTCGAGAAGCTGGTCGTGGAGCTGGAGCCGGAGCGAAGCCTCTACCACTCGCCCCTATTCCAGGCGACGTTCGTGCTCGACCGGCCGCCGGAGGATCAGTGGGCGACTGCGGATCTGAGGATGAGCCCGCTCTCGCTCGAGATCCGAGCGGTGCCCTTCGACCTCTCGCTCGTAGTGATTGAAGGGGCCAAAGAGATTCAGGCGGCGTTCGAGTTCAGTAGTGATCTCTTCGATGCGACCACCATTACTCGCCTGCTGCGGCACTACCAGACCTTGCTGCAGGGAATCGTCGAAAGGCCCGAGGAGCCCGTTGCGCACCTGCCGCTCTTGGCCGCCTGCGAGCGCGGGCAATTGCTCCGGGAGTGGAACGACATCGTTGCACTCTACCCGGCCGAGCTGGGCATCCATCAGCTCTTTGAGCAGCGGGTGAAACTCGCACCTGAGGCGATCGCGGTGGCCTTCGGCGCAGAGCAATTGAGCTACCTCGAGCTCAATTGCCGAGCCAACCGTCTGGCCCATCACCTCCGGCAGTTGGAGGTGGCTCCCGAGGTTAGGATTGGCCTGTTCCTGGAGCGATCCGCAGCGGTGACGGTGGCTCTTCTCGCCATCCTGAAGGCGGGAGGCGCCTACGTTCCCCTCGATCCGGGCTATCCATCCGAGCGCCTCGCCTTCATGCTCGAGGACTCGGGCGCGGAGGTGGTGGTGGGGCAGGAGTCCCTCCTCGCGATCCTTCCCCAGGAGCATCCAAGGCGCGCGGTGCGGGTGGTCTTGATCGACCGCGACCGGGCGACGATCGCGCGCAAGAGCGAAGAGAATCCGGCTATCGCGACCGGCGGCGATCGTCTGGCCTACGTGATCTACACTTCCGGTTCGACCGGAACGCCCAAGGGAGTGGCCATTCCCCACCGAGGCGTGGTCCGCCTGGTGATGAACACCGACTATATCCACCTGGGGGCCGAGGACGGTGTGGCCCAGGCCTCCACCACTTCCTTCGACGCCGCCACCTTCGAGATCTGGGGGGCACTGCTCCACGGTGCCCGGCTGGCGGTGATCTCCAGGGAAGCGGTCCTCGCCCCCGGCGAGCTGGTGGCCGAGATCCGCCGACAGCGGATCAGCACCATGTTCCTCACCACGGCGCTGTTCAATCAACTGTCACAGGAGGATGACGCCGCCTTCGCCTTGCAGGAACATCTGCTTTTCGGGGGCGAGGCGGTCGACCCCTCACGGGTGCGGGCGGTGCTTGCAGGAGACCCGCCGCTACGGCTGCTTCACGTCTACGGCCCCACCGAAAGCACCACCTTCACGACCTGGCACCGCACCGTGCACGTCAATTCGGATTCGCGCACCGTGCCGATCGGCCGTCCGATCGCCAACACCGAGGTCTACGTGCTCGACCGCCGAGTTGAGCCGGTGCCGTTGGGAGTGGTGGGACAGGTGAGCATTGGCGGCGACGGTCTCGCCCGCGGATACCACAACCGATCGGCGTTGACGGCGGAGGTCTTCACGCCTCACCCATTCGGCTCGCGGCCCGGTGACCGCCTCTATCGGACCGGAGACAAGATGCGATCCCGCGCCGACGGCGCGATCGAGTTCGTGGGTCGAGTCGATCACCAGGTCAAGGTCCGGGGTTTTCGCATCGAGCTGGGGGAAATCGAGGCGGCGCTGGGCAATGCGCCGGGAGTGCGCGAAGCGGTGGTCGTCGTCCGTGAGGAAGGCCCCGAGTCGAAGCGGTCCGGGGAAAAGCGGCTGGTAGCCTATGTGGTCCCGGCGCCCGGAGCCTCCCAGGATGCCGAGACGCTACGCTCGGCGCTCGAGACTTTTCTTCCCAAGTACATGGTGCCGTCGGCCTTTGTCTGGCTCGAGGCGCTCCCGCTCAACCCCAACGGCAAGGTGGACCGCGAAGCCCTACCGGATTTTGAGAGCGCAGCCGACGAAACCGGGCACGTCGCCCCGCGTACGCCGGAGGAAGAGCTCCTAGCCGGGATCATGGCTGAAGTTCTGGGCGTCGAGCGGGTGGGTGTCGAGGACGATTTTTTCGACCTCGGCGGGCATTCGCTGCTGGCGACGCAGTTGATCACGCGGGTGCGTCAAGTCTTCGCGGTGGAGATCCCGCTCTACGAAGTCTTCGAGGAGCCGACGGTAGCGCACTTGGCCGACTCCGTCTCGGCGTTGCGGCATGCCGGGAAGGGGCTCGAGCTACCCCCCATGAACCGGGTATCCCGGCATCAACCGCTGCCGCTGTCGTTCGCTCAGCAGCGCCTGTGGTTCCTCGATCAGTTGGAGCCGAACAACCCGGCGTACAACATCCCGGTTTCCCTGCGGGCGAAGGGGAGGGTGGAACCCCTGGTGCTCGCGGCAGCGTTCTCCGAGGTGGTGCGCCGCCACGAGGTGCTGCGAACCCGCTTTTCCTGGTTCCTCGGCGAGACGGTGCAAGAAGCCGACCCACCCGAGCCGCTGGATCTGAGTCTGGTGGACCTCTCGACGCTTCCCCCGCGGGCGCGCGAAGCCGAGGGGCTGCGGCTGGCGGCAGCGGACGTCCGCCATCCATTCGACTTGGTGATGGGTCCGCTGCTGCGGACGACGCTGGTTCGCCTCGCCCCTGCGGAGCACCTCCTGCTCGTCAACATGCACCACATTGTCTCCGACGGCTGGTCGATGGGAGTGCTGACCCGCGAGATTGCGACCCTCTACTCGGCTTTCATCGCCGGCCGGCCCTCTCCCCTGCCGGAGCTCGAGATCCAGTACGCGGACTTCGCGGTCTGGCAGCGCGGCTGGCTGCGGGAGGAGGCGCTGGAGGCTCAGCTCGCATATTGGCGCGAGCGGCTGGAGGGTGCGCCACCGCTCCTGCGGCTACCCATTGACCGGCCGCGGCCGGCGGTGATGAGCTACCGCGGGGAGGTCCGCTTCTTCAAGCTCCCGGCACAGCTTTGGGGGCTCTTGGGCGCGGTCGCCCGCAGCGAGGGAGCGACTCTATTCATGACTCTGTTGGCGGCGTTTCAGGTGCTGCTTTCCCGCTACTCGGGCCAAACCGACGTCAGTACCGGCACGCCGATCGCGGGCCGCAACCGACGGGAGATCGAAGATCTGATCGGCTTTTTCGTCAATACCCTCGTCATCCGCAGCGATCTGGCGGGAGATCCCCAGTTTTCCACCCTCGTTCGACGGGTGCGGGAGACGACCTTGGGGGGCTACGCCCACCAGGACCTGCCGTTCGAGAAGCTGGTCGAGGAGCTGGAACCGGAGCGCGACCTTTCCTACTCGCCGCTCTTCCAAGTGATGTTCGTGTTCCAGAACGCGCCGCAGGGAGCTGTGGAGATCCCCGGGCTGGCGATGAGCCCTCTGGAAATCGACAACGCAACGACGCAGTTCGACCTGACGCTGTCGCTTTGGGAGGCCCCGGAGGGCGTCACCGCCGGTCTGGAGTTCAACACCGACCTTTTCGACGGAACCACGGTCGGCCGCTTGCAAGGTCATTTCGAAGCCCTACTCGGGGCGATGGGCTCGACTCCCGGCCAGCGGATAACCGAGCTGCCGCTGCTCACATCGGCGCAGCGGTGCCAACTGCAGGTGGAGTGGGGTGCGCGCACCGACGCCCCTGCCGCCTCCCTGCCGGCCCTGTTCGCGGCTCAGGTCGAGCGCACCCCGGAGGCCGTCGGGGTCAACCAGGGAACGCTGCAGCTCACCTATGGCGAGCTCGATCGCAGGTCTGAGCGGTTGGCCCGTCTCCTAAGGTCCCTGGGTGCCGGCCCCGAGCGACTCGTCGCCCTGATGCTGGACCGCTCGTTGGAAATGGTGGTGGCGATCCTCGGCGTCCTCAAAGCGGGGAGCGCCTACCTTCCGCTCGATCCGTCGCACCCCGCAGAGCGCCTGGCCTTTACCCTGGAGGACGCGGGGGCTGAGATCCTCCTGACCTGCGAGCGACAGATGGGAGGAGTCCCTACCGCCTATCGAGTGGCGGGCCATCCGGTGCTCTGTCTGGATCGTGACTGGCCGCAGATCGGCGCCGGCCCTACTTCCGAGCTCGGCACCTGGCCGCACTCGGATCAGGCAGCCTATGTGATCTACACCTCAGGATCCACCGGCCGTCCCAAAGGGACCGCGGTGACGCATAGGAACGTCACCCGCCTGCTGGCGGCGGCCGAGCGCGTTCCCGATTCGGTCCATCTCCGATTCGACGGCCGCGACGTCTGGACTCTGTTCCACTCCTACGCTTTCGACTTCTCGGTCTGGGAGCTGTGGGGAGCTCTGGCTTACGGCGGCCGGTTGGTGGTGGTGCCCTACCATGTCAGCCGCCGCGCTCCCGAGGAGTTTCTCGCCCTGCTGGTGCAGGAAAGGGTCACGGTCCTCAACCAGACCCCGTCGGCTTTTCGTCAGTTGGTCGTCATCGAGGAGCAGGCCACGCGGGCCATGGGATCTTCCGAGCTGCCTCTGCGCCTGGTGATCTTCGGCGGTGAGGCCCTGGAGCCTTCCATCCTGGCACCGTGGTTTCGGCGTCACGGCGATCGGCGCCCGCAGATGGTGAACATGTTCGGAATCACCGAAACGACGGTCCACGTCACCTACCGGCTCCTGAGCCGGTCTGACCCGGCAAAGGCCGGGAGCAGCCCGATCGGTGTCGCGCTCTCCGACCTCGGGATCTACCTCCTCGAGCGCCGGCTGAAGCCGGTACCGATCGGCGTGCCTGGAGAGATCTTCGTCGCCGGAGCAGGCCTGGCCCGCGGCTACCTTCGTCGCCCGGCCCTGACCGCCGAGCGCTTCGTCCCAGATCCGTTCAGTGAAGAGTCCGGCGCGCGTCTCTACCGCACCGGCGATCTGGCCCGCCGGCGTGCCAACGGCGAGCTCGATTTCCTGGGGCGCATCGATCACCAGATCCAGTTGCGCGGATTCCGCGTCGAGCTCGGCGAGATCGGCGCCGTGCTAAACGAGCACCCGGAGGTGCGCGAGGCGGTGGTGCTGGCCCTCGCCGATCAGGCCGGCGAAAAACGGCTCGTGGCTTACGTGGTGCCCGAGGCCGTGCGCGATGGGCTTGTCCCCGACCTGCGGTCGTTCCTGTCCGACAGGCTGCCTGATCATATGGTGCCCGCAACCTTCGTGCCTCTCGACGCCTTTCCGCTGACACCCCAGGGCAAGCTCGATCGCCTCGCCTTGCCTGCCCCGGACACTTCGCGGCCCGAGCTTCGCAGCGAATTCGTCGCCCCGCGCAACGAACGCGAAGAAATCCTGACGGAAATCTGGACCGAGCTCTTGGGTCTGGAACGGGTGGGCAGGAATGACAACTTCTTCGAGCTCGGCGGCCAGTCCTTGTTGGCAACCCAGGTGATCTTCCGGCTACAGCAAGCTTTCGGCGTCGAGTTGGCATTGCGCGCCGTTTTTCAGGCCCCGACGGTGGCGGGTCTTGCAGCCAGGGTCGAGGAAGCGATGCAGGCGGCTCCCACCTTGGGCGCACCACCCCCTCTCGAGCCGGCCCCACGTGATGGCGATCTGCCCCTCTCGTTTGCACAGCAGCGCCTTTGGTTCCACCATCAACTGGCGCCGGAGGCGGCGATCTACAACCTGCCCACCGCCGTCCGCCTGAAGGGGCAGCTCCACGTCGCCGCTCTCAAAGGAAGCCTCAACGGCGTCTTCGCACGCCACGAGGCCTTGCGTACCACGTTTCCGGAGATGGATATCGGACCAGTTCAGCAGATTGCGGCGGAGCTCGAGCTCGAGCTACCGCTGATCGATCTGCGGCAACTGCCGTCCGCTGCACGTCAGTCGGAAACGTCGCGGCTGACCATTCTCGAGTCACGGCGGCTTTTCGACCTCGAGAAGGGTCCGCTGCTGCGCTCGACTCTGCTTTGGCTCGACACCGAGGAGCACGTGCTGCTCTTGATCATGCACCACATTGTCACCGACGGCTGGTCGAACGGCATCTTCGTCGGGGAGATGGCTGAGCTCTACCGGGCCTTCGTGGAAAGGCGGGCTCCGCAGCTTGCGCCGCTGCCGATTCAGTACGCGGACTACGCGGTCTGGCAGCGCCGGTGGCTCAGTGGGGCGATCCTTGAACGCCAGCTCGCTTACTGGAAAACGAAGCTTGGCGGGTTGCCGACCTTGAAGCTGCCGACCGACCGACCCCGTCCGGTGGTGAAATCGTGGCGCGGCAGCGCAGAGCCCACCGGCGTTTCAAGGGCCCTGACCGAGGGCCTCAGGCAGTTGAGCCTGCAAGAGGGAACGACTCTGTTCACGACTCTATTGGCGTCGTTCTATACCCTGCTCTATCGCTACACCGGGCAAGAAGACCTGGTTGTGGGAACTGCCGTCGCCAATCGCAACCGGAGCGAGGTCGAGGGCCTGATCGGTTTTTTCGTCAATACCTTGGCGCTTCGCACCGATCTTTCGGGAAACCCGAGCTTCCGCGAGCTCATCTCGAGGGTTCGCGAGGTGGCTTTCGAAGCCTATTCTTACGAGGATCTGCCCTTCGACAAGGTGGTTCAGGAGCTGCAGCCCGACCGCACCGTGCAGGACGCCCAGATATTTCGCGCGGCTTTCGGTCTGCAGGACGTCGCGGCCGAGGCTCTGGAGCTGCCGGGCCTCCACCTGGAACCCGTCGAGGAAGCCCATAGCGGAACCTCGAGGTTCGACTTGGCCTTCTCCATGGTCGAGATAGAAGGCGGTCTCGCGGGAGTCATGGAATACGATACCGAGCTTTTCGATCGGGCAACCATCGCCCAGATGTTGGCGCACTATCTGACGATCCTGAAGGAAGTCCGAGGCAACCCAGAATGGCGCATCCTCGATATCCCGCTCGGAAGTGGGGAGGCCGAGGGTCGTTCCAGTTCGGCGGACGTGAAGGACGAGAGCGAAGAGTTCGATTTTGAGCTTTGAGAAACGAGTGAGGTCCTTCCTAGATGGCACAGGTGATCACAGCCTCCAAGCCCGTGAAGAAGCCCGACCTGGTGGTCCTCGACCGCGCTCTCCTGGAGGAACGGGACTACTGGTTGGCGGTGTTTTCGGGAGACCGGGAGATCGCGCGGCTGCGCCCCGACCGCCCGCACAAGAAGCGATGGTGCGAGCGCGCCGGAGAAATCTCGCTCGACATCGACGGCGCGCTCTGGGAGCGCCTGCGGAAGCTGACCCGCGACTCGCCCTTCTTGATCCTGACGACGCTGATGGCGGTGCTGAAGTGGGTGCTGCACCGCTACACGGAGAGCCAGGCGGTCACCATCGCTACCCCGCCTCGCCTCGATGGCGAGCGGGCTACCGGCTCGCCGAACGCGGTCATCCTGCGCGACGTGGTGGATCCGGGTCGGTCGTTCCAGGAGTTTCTGCTCCAGATCCGCACGACCTTGCTCGAGGCCTACGCCCGGCAGCGTTATCCCCTCGCTCGACTGCTCACCGACCTGGGCCTGGAGGGGCGAAGCGAGGGGTGTCCGCTGTTCCAGGTTGCGCTGGCGTTTGAGGGCCTTCACGGGTCGATGCCGGAGTTGGGACACGAGCTGGCGCTGCGTCTCGAGCGGTTCGATGAGGGCCTGCGTGGGGTGGTGAGCTTCGCGGCGGAGCTGTACGACCGGTCGACCATAGAGCGGTTCGGACGCCATGTGCTCACCGCGCTGGGAAGCGCCCTGGGGCAGCCGGGGGTCGCGCTCAGGGAGATAGAGATGCTGAGCGCGGCGGAGCGGTGGCAGCTCTGGGGAGAGTGGAACGACACGGCTACGGACTATCCCGGGGAAATGGGTCTCCACGAGCTGTTCGAGCAGCAGGCAGCGAGGCGTCCGGAGGCGATCGCGACGGCGTACGGCGAGCAACAGCTCAGCTACCGCGAGCTGGACCGCCGGTCGAACCAGCTTGGGCACCGCCTGCGGCGACTGGGGGTGACTGGAGATGGAGAGTCGGCGGTAGGTCTGTGCGTGGAACGCTGCGCGGAGATGGTGGTCGCGAGCCTGGCGATCCTGAAAGCGGGCGGCGCCTATGTGCCGATCGATCCGACCTATCCGCCGGAGCGGGTGGCGTTCATGCTGGACGACACCAGGATCGACGTCGTGGTGGCGAGCCGGGATCGAGCGGATCTCGCGCATCGGGAGTCGCGGCTGGAAGAGCTGCCGGCGCACCATCCTTTGCGTGCGGTCCAGGTGGTGATCGTGGGCGGGTCTGGCCGGGCGATGGCTGAGGAGTGCGAGACGAGCCTTGGGAGTCCGGGTGGCGGGAATCGTCTGGCGTACGTGACCTACACCTCCGGCTCGACGGGACGTCCGAAAGGCGTGGCAATCGCCCATCGTGGGGTGGTACGGCTGGTGCGGAACACGGATTACCTGCGCCTGGGCCCGGGTAGCAGGGTGGCTCAGGCGTCGACCACCTCGTTCGATGCTGCGACCTTCGAGATCTGGGGTGCACTGCTGAACGGGGGTCGGCTCGAGGGTCTCGCCAAGGACGAGGTGCTGTCCGCGGGCAAGCTGAGGCAGGAGATCGGCCGACGGCGGATCGGCGCGATGTTTCTGACCACGGCGCTGTTCAACCAGCTCTCGCAGGAAGAGGGGGGCTCGTTTCGGTCGCTCGAGCACCTGCTCTTCGGCGGGGAGGCGGTGGATCCAACGCAGGTGCGGACGGTACTCGAGGGAGAGGGACGGAAGGGCGGTTTCCAGGGGCGTCTGCTGCACGTGTACGGTCCCACGGAGAGCACGACGTTCACCACCTGGCACCGCCCGCGGCGGGTCGGTCGCGGGGCGCATACGGTGCCGATCGGGCGTCCGATCGCCAATACAAAGGTTTACCTGGTCGACCGCGGCGACCGGCCGGTGCCGGTGGGGGTGGTCGGCCATCTGTGCGTCGGGGGCGACGGTCTGGCGCGCGGTTACAACAACCGTCCGGGGCTGACGGCGGCGGTCTTCACGCCCCATGTTCGGAGCTCGCGGCCCGGGGCCCGTCTGTATCGGAGCGGGGACCTGGCGCGCTACAGGGCGGACGGGGCAGTCGAGTTCGTGGGCCGGATCGACCAGCAGGTGAAGGTCCGCGGTTTCCGCATTGAGCCGGGGGAGATTGAAGCGGTGCTGGGGGGCGCATCGGGGGTGCGGGAGTCAGTGGTGGTGATGCGCGAGGACACGCCCGGGGACAAGCGTCTGGTGGCCTATGTGGTGCCCGAGCCGGGGACCGAGCTGTCGCACGAAGAAGTGCGCGGGTTCCTGAAGGCACGTTTGCCGGCGTACATGATTCCGGCCGCCGTGGTGGAGCTGTCGGCGCTGCCCCTGAACGCCAACGGTAAAGTCGATCGACAGGTCTTGCCGGCGCCCGGCGAGAACGTCGACGAGACTCTGATTGCGGCTCCCCGCAGCCCCGTGGAAGAGGTGGTGGCGGGGATCTATGCCGAGGTCCTGGGCCGCGAGGAGGTGGGCGTCCACGACGACTTCTTCGAGGATCTGGGGGCTCACTCGCTGCTCGCCACCCGGGTAATCTCGCGGCTGCGTCGGGTCTTCGCCTTGGAGCTGCCGTTGCACACGATCTTCGAGGAGCCGACGGTCGCGGGGCTGTCGGCGACGATCGAGCGAGGCCTGAGGGCGGGACGGATGGTGGAAGCCCCGCCGCTCGAGCCGGTCTCTCGCGACCAGGCTCTGCAACTGTCGTTCGCCCAGGAGAGGCTGTGGTTCATGGCTCAGCTCGAGCCCGACAGTCCGGCGTACAACGTTCCTACGCCGCTGCGGCTGGAAGGTCCGTTGGACGCGGCGGCGTTGCGGCGCAGCCTCAGCGAAGTGGTGCGTCGCCACGAGGTGTTGCGCACGAGCTTTTCCGCGCGGGGAGGCGAGGTGGTGCAGGTGATCGCGGCTCCCGAGGAGGTCGCGTTGCCGGTGGTGGATCTGGGAGGGCTTGGGGAGGAGGCGGTTTCCCGCGAGCTGGGCCGGTTGGCGCGCGGCGAGGCGCTACGTCCGTTCGATTTGGCCCGGGGCCCCATATTGCGGGTGACCCTGGTGCGTCTGGGGCCGCAGGCCCATGCGGTGCTGGCGACGCTGCACCACATCGCGAGCGACGCCTGGTCGCTAGGGATCATGACGCGGGAGATCGCGACTCTGTACGGAGCGCTCGTCGAGGGCCGTCCTTCACCCTTGCCGGAGCTGGGGATCCAGTACGCGGATTTTGCGGCATGGCAGCGGGGCTGGCTGCGCGAGGGGGCCTTGGAGACGGAGCTCACCTACTGGCGAAGGCAATTGCAAGGGTCGCCGGCGCTGCTTCAATTGCCCACCGACCGGCCGCGGCCGGCGGTTCAGACTTACCGCGGCACGAGTCGTCCGTTCGCATTGCCGGCGGGCTTGAGCGCGGAGCTGGGGGCGCTCGGCCGCCGGGAGGGAGCGACGCTGTTCATGACCTCGCTGGCGGCGTTTCAGGTCCTTTTGTCCCGCTACACGGGTCAGGACGCCATCAGCGTGGGGACTCCGATCGCGGGACGCAACCGAGTGGAGGTCGAGGCGTTAATCGGCTTTTTCCTCAACACCCTGGTGCTGCGCGTCGATTTACGGGGCGATCCGGAGTTCCGGGACCTGCTGGCGCGGGTGCGCGAGGTGTCGCTGGCGGCGCACGCGCACCAGGATCTCCCGTTCGAGAAGCTGGTGGAGTCGCTCGAGCCGGAGCGGAACTTGGCGCACTCGCCCCTGTTTCAGGCACTGTTCACCGTGCAAAATGCGCCGGCGGAGAGTCTGGCGGTTTCGAGACTTCGGATTCAGCCGTTGGAGGTGGGGACCGAGACGGCGAAGTTCGATCTGACGGTGTTGATGGAGGAGGCCGAAGAAGGGCTCAGGGGGGCTGTGGAATATAACACGGATCTCTTCGACGCCACCACCATCGGGCGGCTAGTGGAGCACTTCAAGCACCTGCTCCAGGGAGTGGTGTCGCAACCTCGGCGGCGGCTCTCCGAGCTCGAGCTGCTGGGAGCAGGGGAATGTTCGCAGTTGCTGAGGGAGTGGAATGACACGGATTCGGGCGGGAGTCGCGAGCCCTGGCTGCCAGAGTGGTTCGCCGCACTTGCAGCGACCACGTCCGACCGGGTGGCGGTGGTCTGCGGCGAGGCGCAGGTGAGCTACCGCGAGCTTGACCGGCGCTCGAGCCGGCTTGCGCACCATCTGCGGCGCCGGTCGGTGGGTCCCGAGGTGGCGGTGGCGGTGTGCCTGGAGCGCTCGCCGGCGATGGTGGTCGCTCTGCTAGCCGTGCTCAAGGCGGGGGGCTTCTACGTGCCGCTGGATCCGGGCTATCCTGACCAACGCTTGGCGTTGCTGCTCGAAGAAGACGCTGGGGTGGGTTTGATTCTGACCGAGGAGCGCGTGATCGAGCGCAGCGGGCGCCCCGCGTTGGCCGCCGCTACCGCTCCTCGGCTGTGCCTGGACACGGCCTGGGAGGAGATCGCGAGGGAAAGCGTGGAGCCTCCGAGCCGCGCCGTGAGACCGGGGCAACTGGCGTACCAGATCTACACGTCCGGATCGACCGGCCGCCCGAAAGGGGTACAGATCACCCACCGCGCGCTGGTCAACTTCTTGCGGTCGATGAGCCTGCAGCCGGGATTCACGGCAGGGGACGTGCTGCTCGCCGTGACCACGTTGTCGTTCGACATCGCCGGGCTCGAGCTCTACCTGCCGCTGGCCATGGGCGGCCGCGTCGAGCTGGTCGGCGGGACGGTGGCCGCCGACGGCCGCCAGCTTCTGCGGCGCCTGGCGACCTCGAAGACGACGATGATGCAGGCCACGCCGGCGACCTGGCGGATGCTGGAAGCGGCGGACTGGCGGGGCTCGCCGCAGCTCAAGATCCTCTGCGGCGGCGAGGAGCTGACGCCGGGGCTCGCCGGGCGGCTGCTGGCTCGGGGCGCGTCGCTGTGGAACATGTACGGACCCACGGAGACGACGATATGGTCTCTGGTCGACCGCGTGTCGGCGGAGACGGGGACCCCGGTGTCCATCGGGCGCCCGATCGCGAATACCGGGGCTTATGTGCTCGATGCACGTGGGCGGCCGCTGCCTATCGGAGCGCTCGGAGAGCTCCTCATCGGCGGGGCGGGTCTGGCGCGCGGCTACTTCCGGCGGCCGGCGATGACGGCGGAGAAGTTCCTGCCAGATGATTGCAGCGGGCAGCGGGGAGAACGTCTCTACCGGACGGGCGATCGGGTGCGCTGGCGCCCGGACGGCGACCTGGAGTTTTGGGGGCGGATCGATCACCAGCTAAAGGTGCGGGGTTTCCGCATCGAGCCGGGGGAGGTCGAGGTGGCGCTGGCCCAACACCCCGGCATCGAAGAGGCGGTGGTGATGGCGCGCCACGAGGGGCCGGGCGACTTCCGGGAGGCAGGAGGCGGCGGACCGATCTCGTTCCGGCTGGTGGGCTACGTGACGCCATCCGGGCAAGGCGTTCCCGCCAGCGGCGAGCTGCGGCATTTTCTCGCCGAGCGACTGCCGGACTACATGGTGCCGTCGCTGTTCATCGAGCTCAAGTCGCTGCCCCGCTTGCCGAACGGCAAGGTGGACCGGGGGGCATTGCCGCCTCCTGGGGACGCGCTCTCGACTCCGCGGGGCACGTTCGTTGCGCCGCGGGGCCCGAGTGAGGAGCTGCTCGCCGAGATCTGGTCGGATCTGCTGGGAATCGAAGGGCTGGGCGTCTACGATAACTTCTTCGAGCTCGGCGGCCACTCGCTCCTGGCGACCCAGATGTTCTCCCGCGTGGTGCGAGCCTTCCGGATCGAGCTGCCGCTGCGCGCTCTCTTCGAGGCGCCGACGATCGCCGGCCTGGCGGCGAGGGTGAACCGGGCGATGGAAAGCGCCGAGGGCTGGGGGCCACCACCCATGGTGCCGGCTCCCAGGGACGGCGCCCTCGGCAGAAAGGGACTGCCCCTCTCGTTTGCCCAACAACGTATGTGGTTCCTGGATCAGTTGGAGCCCGGCAATCCTGCCTATAACGTCCCCGCCGCGCTGCGCTTGGAGGGTCCGTTGCGGCGGAGAGCACTTCAACTGAGCCTCAGCGAGTTGGTGCGGCGTCACGAAGTGCTGTGCACGAGCTACCACTCGGTGGATGGCGAGCCGGTCCAGGTGACGGCTCCCCCCGAGCCGGTGCCTTTCCCGGTCGTGAACCTGGAACAGATTCCCGACCGGCAGCGCTCCCATCTGATGCTGCGGTTGGCGCGGGTCGAGGCACAGCGGCCCTTCGACCTGGTTCGAGGACCGGTGTGGCGGGCCCTCCTGTTAAGGCTCGGGGAAGAGGATCATGCGATGCTGGTCACGCTGCACCACATCGCGAGCGACGGCTGGTCCCTGGGAATCCTGATGCGGGAGCTGGCGACCCTGTACGGAGCATTTGTCGAGGGGCGTCCTTCACCCCTTCCGGAGCTGGAGATTCAGTACCCGGACTACGCGACCTGGCAGCGCGGCTGGCTGCGCGGCGAGGTGCTGGCGGCACAGCTCGACTACTGGCGCAAGCGGTTAAAGGGTGCACCGCCGCTGCTCCAGATGCCTGCCGATCGGCCGCGGCCGGCGGTTCAGACTCACCGCGGGACGACCCGGACTTTTGTGCTGCCGGCGGATCTGAGCGCAGCGCTGTTGGTGCTCGGCCGCAAGGAGGGAGCGACGCCGTTCATGACTCTGCTGGCAGCGTTTCAAGCGCTTCTTGCGCGCTACACGAGTCAGGACGACATCAGCGTAGGAACGCCGATCGCGGGACGCAACAGGCTGGAGATCGAAGGGCTGATCGGATTTTTCGTCAATACGCTGGTGCTACGCACCGACCTGTCGGGGAACCCGACGTTCCGTTCGTTGTTGGCTCGGGTGCGGGAGATCGCGCTGGAGGCGCACGCTCACCAGGAGCTGCCTTTCGAGAAGCTGGTCGAAGAGCTGGAGCCGGAGCGAAGCCTCGCCCACTCGCCGCTGTTTCAGGTGATGTTCCTGCTGGAGAATACGCCGCGAGAAGCCGTCGAAGGTACCGGATTGCGGATCAGCCGGTTGGAGGCGGAGACCATGACGGCGAATTTCGACTTGACGCTGGCGATGACGGAGGAAGGAGAGGTACTCATCGGGGAAGTGGAATACAACACAGAATTGTTTGACAGCACCACGATCCAACGATTCCAGGGACATCTCCGGAGCTTGCTGGCGACGGTGGTCTCCCAGCCCGAACGGCACGTGTTCGGCCTACCGCTGCTCGCCGGGGCGCAGCGCAGTCAAGTCGTGGTGGAGTGGAACGACACCGGCAAGGCCTATTCCCGCGATCGATGCATCCACGAGCTGTTCGAAGACCAGGTGGCGAGGACGCCTGATCAGCCAGCGGTAGAATTCGGCGGCGCGCGGCTGACCTACCGGCAACTGAATGAGCGATCCAACCGCCTGGCCCGCCATCTGCAAGCCGTGGGTGCGGGCCCCGAGGTGGTGGTGGGCATTTGCCTGGAACGTTCGCTGGAGCTCGTGGTGGGGCTTTTTGGGATTCTGAAGTCCGGAGCGGCCTACCTGCCCCTGGATCCATCCTATCCGCAAGAGCGTCGAGCCTTCATGATGCATGATGCTCAGGCGTCGCTGCTCTTGACCCGGAGGTCGTTGGCCAAGATTCGACTGCCGGAACGGGTCAAGGTCGTGTTGCTGAGCCAGGACGAGGCGACATTGCGTCACGAGAGCGGAGAGAGTACGCTCGGCCGGGTCGGGGCCGAGAATCCCGCCTACGTCATTTATACCTCTGGATCGACCGGAAATCCCAAGGGAGTCCTGGTGGCGCACGGCTCGCTGGTGAACTACATCGAGAGCCGGGCAGAGGAATTGGCGTTGCAGCCCGAAGATCGGATGCTCCAGTTTGCCTCGAGCAGCTTCGATACCAGCGCGGAAGAGATCTTCTCGTGCCTGACCCGAGGTGCCCGGTTGGTGCTGCGCAGCGAGTCCATGCCAGGCTCGGTGGCCGAGTTCTTGCGAAGTTGTGAGGAACTGGGACTGACGGTATTGGACCTCCCGACAGCGTATTGGCATGAGGTGACGGCGGCACTCTGCACGGGCTGCCTCGGGTGGCCGCGCTGCGTGCGGCAAGTGATCATCGGAGGTGAGGCGGCGTTGCCGGACCGGTGGGCCGCCTGGCGGAATCGTGTGGGACGAGAGGTCCGGCTCTTCAATACCTACGGTCCCACGGAAGCGACCATCGTGGCCATCGCCTGTGAGCTCTCTCGACTCTCCGATCCGGAGGCGGCGGGGCGGGCCGTACCGCTTGGCCGGGCGATCGCGAATGCTCGGGTCTACCCCTTGGATCGCGAGCTCTCTGCGGTGCCGATGGGGCTTGCCGGCGAGCTCCACATCGGAGGGGTTCCGGTCGCGCGGGGCTATCTCCACCGCCCGCGGCTCACCGCCGAGAAGTTCATTCCGGATCCCATCGGAGATCGACCAGGGGGGCGCCTCTACAAGACCGGCGATCTGACCCGCCACCGGGCCGACGGCAACCTCGAGTTCCTGGGACGGGTCGATGATCAGGTCAAGGTACGCGGTTTCCGGATCGAGCTGGGCGAGATCGCAGCGGTGCTCGGCGAACATCCCGCGGTCCGGGAGGTGGAGGTCCTGGCGCCGCTCGATGCTTCCGGTGACCGCCGCTTGCAAGCGTACCTGGTGACGGACTCGGAGGTGGCACTTTCGGCCGGTGCGCTTGACGCCGCCCTGGCCGGGCGGCTTCCCGACTACATGATCCCATCGGTTTTCGTATTCCTCGAGGCCTTGCCCCGGACGCCGAGCGGAAAGCTCGACCGGCGGGCGCTGGCCGGGATCAAGCCCGAGATGGCCGGCGGCCACGGCCCGACCGTTGCGCCGCGCGACGCGCTGGAGCTCAAGCTCGTTCAGATCTGGGAAGAGCTTTTGGATACCCGCCCGATCGGCGTCACCGACGACTTCTTCGCGCGGGGTGGCCACTCGCTCTTGGCGGTGCGTCTCATGGCATGTCTCGAAAGGCGCCTCGGCCGCGCCCTGCCTGTCGCGGCGCTGTTTCAGCATTCCACGGTCGAAGCACTCGCCGCCGCTCTGCGTCACGAGACCGAGCCCCTCGCTCAGTCCAGCCTGGTGGCGCTGCAGCCCGGTGGTTCGGCAACGCCGTTCTTCTGCGTCCATCCGGTCGGCGGAAACGTCTTCTGCTACGTCGAGCTGGCGCGCCATCTGGGACCGGAGCAGCCGTTCTATGCTCTGCAGGCCCTGGGCCTCGACGGCTCCCAGCAACCTCTCAGCCGCGTCGAAGAGATGGCGGCCCACTACCTGGAGACGATTCGTGGCGTTCAGCCGCAAGGTCCATACCTTCTCGGCGGCTGGTCAGTAGGTGGGTTGATCGCATTCGAGATGGCCCGGCAGCTCCAGGCTCGGGGTCAGGAAGTTGGGCTCCTCGTTCTCATGGATTCGCGAGCGCAACAGCCACACGACGAGCTTGAGGAGGGCGGTGATCTGGAACCGCTGGCGATCTTCGCCCTCGACCTCGGTCTGTCGCTCGATCGACTCGCTCTGTCCGCAGAGGAGCTCGGGCGCTTGTCGACTGACGAAAAGCTCGCCCTCGTCCTGGAGGAGGCCAAAGCCGCCAAGAAGCTGCCGCCAGAGGTTGGATTGCCGGAAGCTCGCCACCTGTTCCGAGTCTTCGAGTCCACTCTGATCGCCGAGGAGCGCTACGATCCCCGACCTTACCCGGGCCAGGTCTATCTGTTCAGAGCCCGCGACGGCTCCGGGAAGGAGACCTTGAGCTCGGATCTGGGCTGGGGAAGGTACGCTCAGGGCGGCGTCACCGTCGAGGAGATTTCCGGTGATCACTTCTCCTTTCTCCAGCAACCTCACGTCGCACAGTTGGCAGAGCGGTTGGAGGTGCAAATTGCAAACCGACTGGGTTCAAATTCTCGGATCTGATTCTCAGATTCGAAGAGAAGGAGTCCAAAATGAGCGAATTCCGATTCACGCGCTTCAAGCCCGAGCTGATTCTCGCGGCGGCTCTGGTCCTGGCTTGGATCTTCGCGGGTGCCCTCGATATTCTCGATACCGGTGTTCTCGGCGTCGAGATCGGGCCAGCCGACGATGGGTACGAGATCGTGCGGGTCGTGTCGTCTACCGCGGCCGAGGAGGCCGGATTCCAGGTGGGCGACCGTTTGAAGAGCCTTGATGGGATCACAGGCCAGCTCAGCATCGGTGAGCAGTTCAGCATAACCGTCGGGCGCGACGGACAGCCTGTGCAGATCGAGGGGGAGATTACTGGACTTACGCCCTTTGCCAAGGCGATCATGCTGGCGATCGCCGCAATGCTGGTGTTCTGGGTGCTCTCCGGCCTGGGTTTCTTCCTCAAGATCGGGAGCCTGGCGAGCATGCTCTACCTGCTGGGCGCCATCAACGAATCGTTCATGCTGAGCAGGAATCCCGAAGTCTACTCGACCTTGCTGACACAAGTCGATTTCTGGATGACGTGGGTCCTCGGTACACTGGCTCCCGGCCTGCTTCTCCACTTCTTACTCGTCTTTCCCAGGCCGCTGGCCATCGCCGAGCATTCCTGCGGCGGGGGCGGCAAGAGCCGGTGCCGGGGCTGCAGAACCGTGTTTTGGATCTATCTGCCCGGGGTGGTCGTCTCGGCACTGATCGTGGCCAAAATGATCGCCGCCTTCACCTCGCCGCCGCTGGAGAACGTCCTGTTCATAATCCTGGTCTTGTTGGCCGGGCACCTGCTGCCCAACGTGTACGCGATCGCCTGCCTCGCAGTGCTGGTCTACAGGTGGGTCACGACCAGTCCGGAGGAACGCCGGGCATTCGGGCTCAACGTGCTGACCTGGGGCGTCGTGCTGCCGATGATTCCATATCTCGTTCTGAGCTTCTTTCATTACTCGGTCATCCCGGGAGGTCCGTCGCAACAGCCCTTTACTTTGTTTTTCCTGCCGGTGATTCTGGCGTTCACCTACAGTCTGCACAAGAGCCGCCAGCATCCGGCGGACCGGCCAGCCGAGGTGACCACCCCTGCTGGTTCCTCCGATCTAACACGGGAGTCTACGGGTCGATGAAAAGGCACCTCGTCGCAACCGGATTCGTGCTGCTGTGCCCCATGCTCGCTCTTGGACATGTGGGCACGTCCAACATCTTCTTCCACGACACGGCTGGGCCGTATCCGGTCAGCGCCGTGCTGCGGCCTCCGGAGTCCCTGCCGGGTCAGGCCGAGATCACGGTGACGGTCAGGGCGGACGAGGTCGACAAGGTCACCGTGCTGCCGGTCCTTTGGGAGGCAAAGTCTGCCGAATCATCGCCGGTGACGGCGGCGCTCGTGCCCGGAGAGAGCAACCTCTACAGCGCCGTTTTCCCGATCGCCAGCCCCGGCGTCTACGCGGTGCACGTGAACGTCGTTGGGCCGCTGGGCCTCGGAGAGGCGATCATTCCGATGAACGCGGTCGCCGGCGCCGCGCAGCCGACATCGACCGGCACGGTCCTCTTTGCAGCCCTGGCGATCGTCCTCGCGCTCGGCTCAGGCTTGGCGGCACGAGGAGCGGGGCGTCGATCGGGCCCCGGCGCCCAGCCCGACGCACGCCAGCGGCAGCGGGCGTGGCGCGCGGGCGTCGCAACGGCTCTGGTCGTCGGCGCGGTCATGCTGACCGGATGGTCCCTGTGGCATCTCTTGGAGCACCACCGTCTCGAGCCGGGCGCCCAGCCGCTTCCGGTGGTCGGAGAAGTGCGATTGGAGGGAGGCGAGCCGATCCTCTCGCTGGCGCTGGCGACCCTCGCCGGAGGCGACGGCGCCTGGCCGGACCTGGTCACCGACCACGGCAAGCTGATGCACGCGTTCCTCCTCCGCGAGCCGGAGCTCGACGCCTTCGCGCACGTTCACCCTGTTCGCCAGGGATCGCGATTCGAGATCGGGGTGCCGCCTCTGCCTGCAGGTAGCTATCGCGTCTACGCCGACATCACCATGGCGAGCGGTCTCAGCCAGACCTTGACCGCGGTAGTGGCGCTGCCGGATCCCCCTGAGGCGTGGGCTGAGGATTCCACCACCGCTCCGCGTCTTGCCCGCGACCCTGACGACTCCTGGCATCTCAGCGAGCCCGCCGAGTCGCCTGGCCAGATCAGCGACAACTCGACCAGCCCGCTGGCGGAGGACTATCGGATGGTGTGGGAGAACCCGGAGGAGGTTGATCGGCGAGGTGGCACGTCGCTGCGGTTCTCGGTTCTGGATCCCGACGGAAACCCGGCTCTGCTGGAGCCATACATGGGAATGATGGGACATGCGGCCGTCCGGCGATTCGATGGCGCGGTCTTCGCCCACCTACACCCCACAGGCACCTTCTCCATGGCCTCCCAGGCTCTGTTCCAGCGGGGTGAGCGTGAGCCTGCGGGAGGCGGCGGCAACGGCGGCATACACCATATGCACCACGGGATGAGCTCCGGCTCCAAGTCCACTCATCGCGTCTCGTTCCCGTTCGAGTTCCCGAAGTCGGGGCCGTACCGGATCTGGGTCCAGGTCAAGACCGGCGGCAAGGTCTTGACTGGGAAGTTCGACACGCGGGTCGTGCTCTGAGCCCGCGGCAACCGTCCCATCAAAGAACAGGAGACGAGCGATGACGGTCGACGACGCACTGCGGCGATTGCAGCAACTCTTGCCCCTGGCAGAGCGGCAACGGGACCTCGATCCGGAGTTCCGGGTGGCTCACCGAGCGATCCTACGCTTTTTTGTGGAACACGGCCGATCGCCGGAGAGCTCCGAGATCAGCAGGATGGCGGCCGGGAGAGAGGTCATGGAAGCCCTCAGGGCGCTGGCGCTGCAAGACCTGATCGTCTATGACGCCAAGAGCGAAAGGACGATTGGGGCCTATCCCTTCACCAGCGAGGAGACCCCGCACCGGCTCACGTTCGGCCGCCATTCGACGCATGCCATGTGCGCGGTCGATGCGCTGGCGGTTTCGCCGATGTTCGGAGTCGAAGTGGTGATCGAATCGAGCTGTCACGTAACCAGTGCGCCGATCTCCGTTCGGCAGTTGGGGTCGGAGATTTTGGAAACGCAGCCGTCAAGAGATGTTCGCGTGGGGGTGCTTTGGCAGAGTACCAAAGGCTGCGCTGCACACAACTTGTGCACCGAGATGATTTTTCTCCGCGGTCCGGAGACGGCGAGCGACTGGCAGCAGGACGACGAGGAAAACAAGTCGCTCTTCACCCTGCCTGAGGCGATCGAGCTCGGAGCGCGGTTCTTCGTGCCGCTGGTCGAAGAACCGGCGGGCGCGGCCAGCGGTTAGGGTCCGGAGCCCCAGCAGCCTGCGGATGCGAACTTTCTTCATCATCTGGTCAGGGCAACTGGTTTCGCTGGTGGGCAGCGAGCTTACCAACTTCGCCCTCTCGGTGTGGGTTTACCAGTCCAGCAAGTCGGTGACCCACTTCGCCCTGCTGATCCTGGTCGCCCACTTGCCGGGCATCGTCGTCTCACCTTTCGCGGGGGCCTTGGTCGATCGCTGGGACCGGCGTTGGACGCTGCTGTTGTGCGACTGTGGCGCCGCGATAAGCCTTCTGGCAATCGCTTTGCTCCTCACTTTCGGGCGCCTAGAGCTCTGGAACATCTATCTGGTCGTGGCCTCGATTGCCACCTTCAACTGTTTCCAGTGGCCGGCCTACACCGCCTCGGTCACGGTCCTGGTACCCAAAGAGAGCCTGGTCCGGGCGAGCGGAATGACGCAGATGAGCACCGCCCTGTCCCAACTCATCGCCCCGATCGCGGCCGGTGCGCTTCTGGGTGTCATTCATCTTAAAGGAGTGATCCTGGTCGATTTCTCCACCTTCCTCTTCGCGCTCTTCACCCTGCTCGTCGTCCGAATCCCCAGCGCCAGGATCTCGGAGGCCGGTAAGGAAGCGAAGGGATCCCTCCTTCGCGAGGCGTTCTACGGCTGGACCTTCATCCGCAACCGGCCGGGGCTCATGGCGCTGCTGATCTTCTTCGCGATCACCAACTTCCTCATGGGGTCCGTAATCGCCGTCGTCATGCCAATGATCCTGGCCTTTGCTTCGGAAGCCGTCCTCGGCGTTCTGATGTCCGTCGGCGGCATCGGGATGCTGGCGGGGAGTGTGCTGATGAGCGCCTGGAACGGGCCGCGGCGGCTGATCTGGGGAATCCTCGGAGCTCAGGTCGTCTCGGGCCTGAGCCTCGTGGCGAGCGGCCTCGAGGCCTCTCCGATCCTCGTCGGCGCCTGTATCTTTTGTTTTCTCTTCGCCAACCCGATTCTGATCTCCTGCAGCCAGGCCATCTGGCAGAGGAAGGTCCCGGCCGACATCCAAGGGAAGGTTTTCGCCGTCCGCTGGATGATCGCGTCCTCGTGCCTACCCCTGGCGCTCATCCTCTCCGGACCTCTGGCTGACCACGTCTTCGAGCCCCTGATGGCCGCGGACGGTTTCCTGGCGGCGAACGTCGGTGAGGTCATCGGTGTCGGTGCTGGACGCGGTATCGCGCTGATGCTCATCCTCGCCGGCGTGTTGACGCTGCTCGCGACCATCGTGGGCGCGAGCTACGGCCGTCTTCGGGACGTGGAGCTCGAGCTGCCAGACGTCAATGAGTGAGACGGCCCACCTCGTGCTGGCCCGCTAAGCCCGAGTTGAAAGAACCGGCGCTATGCCGCCGACTCGAAATCAAATAGCTCTGACTCGGCCGAGCTTGGAGCGGTCGGTGCCATCGCATCCGCAGCAGTGCTCATCCGGCGCCAGGTCGGCAGGATATTGCCGATCCTGAGAATCATGCCATGACAATAGCTGAAGGCGTGTTCGAGGCCCTGCGTTTCCATGTGGGGATATTGGCCGTTCCTGTGGTCAACCCTGAAAACGTCGCCTTCTTCTCCGGCCGCCCTTAGCTTCAGCCAGGGGAACTCCTCGAGCAAGGAGAGGAGATCCCGAGGGACCCGGACATAGAGGGTCCGATCGGAGATTTCGAGGATTCTCGAGTATTCAAGGAAGCGTTTTCCGTTCGCGTCATGATCGGGTAAGCCGTGGCCCGGATAGATCATCGAAGTATTGCTATAGAGGTGCGGCTTGCTCAACAGATCGATTTCGTAGCAGAACCGTGCATGTGGATCCCGCCACCAAGGTTGAGACGAGACGAATTCATGAATGAGCCGCCCCGTTCCTTCTCGGTGGGAGTGCAGTGCCATATGGACCGCCTCCCCCACGTTGTAAAAGTTGGAGAAATGGCCGTCGCTAATGGAGCTTCGCCAGAATCTCGCCAGGTCGTAACCGGTTTCGTCGCAGGACCCCGAAAAATCAGAGATCAGCTCACTATATCTGCGTATTCCCCGGCGATCAAGGTAGCTGCTCAAAGTAAATAATGCACGGCAGTTGTACAAGAGATGGATCGTATAGAAAAATCGAAAGCCTTCCTCGAACTGCTGTCTGCTCACGTCGGCGGTTTCGATGATGACTTCGTCCTCGCCCGCGTCGCCACCCACTTCCCTGGTCAGGAAGCCATACTCTTCCCGCCGATTGTAGATGGGCGTGTTGTGAAGAAGGAGATGTGGATATACGATGATCGTTCCGGCCCCGGCCCGGCACAGCTTCTCGATTCCCAGCTTGAAAGAGGCGAGGGTCTCCCCCGGCAGAGGCCATATGAGCTCGGTATATGAATTGATGCCTTTCTCGGTCAGATTCGCCTGGAGCTCCGTATATGCGCTTTGTTTAATGTTGCTGCGATCGATGGCGGCAAGAGTCCCTGCGTCGAGGGATTGCAGAGAGACCGGTTGGGAAATCACGACCCCAGCCTCTCGGAGAGTCTCAATGATCCGCGTGACGTTCGCCGGTTTGTTCTTTGCAGCGGAGAAATACACCATGGTTGGAGCCAGATTGCTCTCTTTGCAGTCAGCGATGTGCTGCGTGAGATCGATATCGCGATTCAGCATCCCCCAGTTGGCGTCCGCGATGAAGATGAGCTGGATCTCATTTCGACTGAGCCAGGTCAGCTCGTCCTTGATCCTCTCCTCGTCGAACTTGTAGACCTTGTCGTTGGTGTGGGCTCCCCAGTAGCAGAACGCACACCGGAAGGGGCATCCGCGGTTGGTTTCGAGGATGCTGATGGAGTATTTTTGATCGAAGATGCCGCTCAGGAAAGGAGAGGGGACCTCATTGATATCGTTGATACGTTCTTGGCTCTCGGTGGTGATCAGCTCCTGATCCCGATAAAAGCTCAACCCGCGCACCTTGGCGAGATCGGGGCCGTTTTCAAGCTGCTCCTCGAGAAGATCAGAGAAGGTCTTCTCGCCTTCTCCGTTGCACAAGATCAGGTTCTCGTGCCTGGGGTCGAGGTATTGCTGCCCATGATGCATGACCTGGGGGCCGCCGAGCAGAATCTGAGCCTCGGGTTTGGCCTCGAGAAGGGACGGGAGGAGAGAGCGAATTCGAGCCGTATTCCAGACGTAGCAACTGAAAGTATAGATGTCGCTATCGCTCTCAAGCAGGTGCTTCAGCGTTTCTTCGCGCGGTGTTCGAAGGCTGGTGGTAAGCTTCTCGAACTGGTAGTTTTTCGCCACGTAAGCGTCTTTGCAGGCAAATGCCTGGAGATATCCGGATACCAGAGGAATGACTCTTTCCCAGAGCGGAAGCTCGACCATCGTTACCTTCTTCTTGAGCATCTCTTCTCCTTTCCGCAGCCGGCGTTCCCAGAGTCGCGTCGGTCTGGACGGGCATACTCCGCGAGCCAGAGCGAGACGGGCGCATCGGCCCTCCTCCCCTGTGGCGGAGCAGCACGTCTCCGACCCTCGGGGGCCTCCGGCCGCGCCGGAAGCGATTCCGAGTCAGCCGATCCGTGCCCCGTCAGGAGCGTGAGCCGATTCCCGCATGGCGTTAGCTTTACGCGCCCTGATACTCCCCCGAGTGCTTCAGGCCTCAACGCCGGAGACAGCCTACAAGAGTCGGCCGGCCACGTCAACCGGGTCTGCCGTTGGCGCAGGCGGCAATCAGGCAGGATGTCCGGCGAGAGGGATGAGGTAGAGGTGAGGTGAGGTGGCGCTCCTGCTGGGGCGCCGCCCGGGGCCCCCTGGTCGGATCCCCTGATCCGACGCCTTCCCCGGGGCCAGATTGGCAGACTTGTGGTATCGTATTGCACGGGCTTTGAGGTCACGTAAGGGGATCGCCGCCCGGCGAGTGCGCTCCAGCGACCAACCAGTGGGAGTCTGAGCCATGGCTTTTGTGCTGATGAAGATCTTCGAAGAGTCGCCGCGGCGCTTCGACCGCGGGATGCAGATCTTGACCCTCGGCAGGCTGGCGGAGATCCGCGAGCGGATCGTCGAGCGGCTGGTGGAGCCGGGGACGGACGTGCTGGAGATCGGCTGCGGCACGGGCTTCCTGCTGCGGCAGATGGCCGCACGGGGGGCGCGCGTGGTGGGGATCGACACTGCGGGACCGATGGTGGAGGCCGCGCGAGACCATCTGGCGCAGCTCGACGGGCAGGCCGAGGTACGCAAGCTCCACGCTCTGCAGGTCGAAGACGAGTTCGAGCCCGGAAGCTTCGATCGGGTGGTGAGCGTGCTGGCGCTCTCCGAAATGACCGACGACGAGATTGACTGCTTGTTGCCCCAGTGCCGGCGAGTGCTGCGGTCGAGGGGCCGACTGATCCTGGCCGACGAGGCTGAGCCCGACAGCTTCTGGCGCCGTCTCGTCTACCGCCTCTACCGCCACGCCGCCCGCCTGGTGACCTACTTGGGGCTGCAGGCGGTGGAGCTGAAGAAGGCCAATCCCCTGCTCAAGGTCCTGTACTTCGTGATCGAATTCCCCCTGATGCTCCTCGCTTTCGTGGTGGCTCCGCCCCTGACCCATCCCCTGGAGCGGCTCGACGAGCGTCTCGAGCGCGCGGGGTTCCAGGTCGTCGGCGTGGAGAAGTTCCTGGGCGGAAGCCTGCAACTGCTGGCTGCGGAGGCGACGTCATGAGTTTGGCTGCGAGAGAGATCACCCTCCCTCAAACGGAGCGGCAGGCGCGAGCGGACGAGACCGTGCGCGCCGAGCCCACCGGCCGCCGCGACGACCCGCTGCTGCGGGCGGAGCGCTACCGGCCACGGACGGGACTGTGGCCACGGATCAGGAGTCTGCCGAAGCGGATCTTTCAGACCGTCTTCCGCTCGGCGCCGTACCCCACCCGCCCACGGTTGATCGTCTTCGGCAACGCGGATCGCCGCTCGCCGGTGCTGGTGACCACCAACTACGACCTCACCGTGCGCCGGGTGTGCCGCGCCCTCGAAGGTACCGACTGCTACCTGCTCGTGGCGCCAGCGAGCGGCATCGACGTGTGGTGCGCGGCGGGGGGGCAGCGCTTCAACATCGACAGCATCATCTCGATCCTCAAGACCAGCCGCATCGCCGAAATGGTCGACCACCGGCGGCTGATCCTGCCGCAACTGTGCGCCAATGGTCTGAACCTCTTCGAGGTTCGTCGGCGAACCGGCTGGTCGGCGGTCTTCGGCCCGGTGGACATCGCCGACATACCCGAGTACCTGCACTCCCGGCGGCGAACCGAGAAGATGATGCGGGTCACCTTCACCGTCCGCGAACGCCTTGAGATGGCGGTCGCCATGTGGGGAAGTCTGGCGCTGCGCTACACCCTCTTCCCGGTACTGGTCTTCGGTTTGGCGGTGGCACCCTGGTTCATCGGCGGGTTGGCCGTGATGGCGGTGGCGATCAGCCTGGGGTGTTTCGTGATCCCGGGCAAGACCTTCGTCCAGAAGGCGGGAGTCGGCTTCTTCCTCCCCGGCACCGCCCTGATCCTCGGCGCCGACGGCTGGCTGCTCGGCGGCGGGTTGGGCCTGTTCTCTTTGCAATGGGTCTTGATGCTGCTGCTCGGCTCCTATCTGGTGGGGACCTCTTACCCGAGCTACACCCCGCTCTGGCAATGCGGCTACTCGACCCTCTTCTACGGCTTCCCTCACCTGAAGCTGGAGATCATCGAAGAGGACTGCATCGGCTGCAATTTGTGTGATCACGTTTGCCCGGTGGAGTGTTTTTCGCCGACTGAGAACAAGAAGATGATCTTCTCGAATCCAGATCTCTGCGAGGGTTGCCAGGCGTGCCTGATCCAGTGTCCCACCGACGCCATCATCAACCAGGTGGCGGACGAGCACCAGCGTCTCAGCCAATGCCAGTAGCGCCCCGTCATTCACCGTCCGGGCACGATTCGTCGCCGGAGCGGGAGCGGTACCGGGAGGATCCGTGACCGAGCACTTTAGCCAGAAGATTCTCTACCAATGAGCACTTCTTACGAAGTCCGGCCCCGTTTTGTCCGCGAGATCGCTCTCTGGTGGCAGGGGGAACTCGACCGCCACGCCGCCGGCGGGGAGACCCCAGACCCACCTCCGCACCGCGAGGTCATGGAGCGCTTCGGTTGCACCGAGGAAGAATCGCTGCGCGGCGTCGGCCTGGGTGAGCACCGCCACTTCTCCGGCGTCGAGTGACGGTCGCGCGCGATGTCCTACTTGCATCGAAGTCAATACTGAACTATCCTAGTCCCAGTTGACGGTCGATCACCGAGGATCTGCGCCGAGGCCTGTTTCGCAGCAGCCCAATTCGGTTCTCGGCGGTGAGCGCCGGGCGAAGACCTGGCAAACCCGGAAAGGAACGAGATGGCTGGAAGGGCACTCAACTCGGCAGCGACGACCAGCGGTGGCAGGCCAGAGGCGGCGACCGGCGTGGACCGGCCCCTGCAGGTCGCCCTGGTCTCCACCTACGAGCTGGGCCGGCAGCCCTTCGGTATCGCCTCGCCAGCGGCCTGGCTGAAGCGGGAAGGCTGCGCGGTCACCTGTCTCGACCTGGCGGTCAAGGCAGGCCGCGACAAGGACCGGGAGCAGACGACGCTGGCGGCGGCCGACCTGGTCGCGTTCTACGTGCCCATGCACACGGCCACCCGGCTCGCGGCCGGCTTGGTGCCACGGGTGCGCCAGCTCAACCCCGACGCCCACCTCTGCTTCTACGGACTCTACGCGCCGGTCAACGAGAGCTTCCTCAGAAGGCTGGGGGGTCACACCATCCTCGGCGGTGAGTTCGAGGAAGGCTTGATCTCGCTGGTGCGCCGGCTGTCGGCGGAGGGCGGCCTTACGGCGTCCGCCGCGGACGGCGATTGCGAGCAGCCGGAGCCGCGGATCTCCCTCGGCCGCCAGAGCTTCGTGGTGCCAGACCGCAGTGGGCTGCCGGCGCTCGACCGCTACGCCAGGATGCAAATGCCTTCCGGCGCCCTCAAGACGGTGGGCTACACCGAGGCCACCCGGGGCTGCAAGCATCTCTGCCGCCACTGTCCGATCGTGCCGGTCTACGGCGGCAACTTCCGCATCGTCCAGCGCGACGTGGTCCTCGAGGACATCCGCGGCCAAGTGGCGCGGGGGGCCGACCACATCACCTTTGGCGATCCTGACTTCTTCAACGGCCCCACGCACGCGGTGAAGCTGGTCCAAGCGCTTCACGAGGAGTTCCCGGAGCTCACTTACGACGTCACGATCAAGGTCGAGCACCTGCTGAAGCAGCGCCAGCACCTGCCGGCGCTACGCGACACGGGCTGTCTGTTCGTCACCTGCGCGGTGGAGTCGATCGACCCGCGGGTGCTGGAGATCTTCGACAAGGGCCACAGCCGCCAGGACTTCGTCGAGGCGGCGCGGCAGTTCCGGGAGGTGGGGCTGACCATGAACCCCACCTTCGTGACCTTCACGCCGTGGACCACGATCGAGAGCTACCTCGAGCTCCTCCACACTCTCCTGGAGCTCGACCTGATCGAGAACGTCTCGCCTATCCAGTACGCCATACGGCTGCTGATCACGGAATCCTCACGGCTGCTCGAGCTGCCGGAGGTGCGGCAGATCATCGGCGAGTTCGATGAGCAGAGGTTGGTCTACCCCTGGGAGCACACCGATCCGCAAGTCGATCGGCTGTGCGAGGATCTGCTGGAGGCGATCCAGGAGGGTCAGCGCCGCGGCGAGACCCGCCGTCAGATCTTCCAGCGGGTCTGGCAACTGGCCCATCAGGCCTACGAAGGCTCGTGCGAGCTCAGCTTCGAGGTGGCGAATCTCGGCCAGGTGGCCGATCGCGCCACCATCCCCTACCTGACGGAGCCCTGGTACTGCTGAGCGGAGCCCACTGAAGAGCAGGTTGCTCTTATGTGACCTAGTCTTGAACATGCCGCTCGCCCGAACGGCGGCGGCTGTGGAATCGCGGTGGCGAGGACCTCGTAGCGTCAGAGGGTGATCACCTGATCGGGCATGTTGCCGGAAAGTGCCTTGTACAGGTCCGGAAAGCAGCCGATCGGGACGCCGTCGAGGAGCTGGTCGGCGATCTCGCGCTCGTAGCAGCACTGGTCGCATCCCATGAGCAGGATCCCCTTCTGTTTCGCCACTTTGTGCAGCCGCTCCCCGAGCGGATTGCCCTTCACCAACACGTAGTTGTTATCCTCGAAGAAGAACATGCCGGCGACGTCGACGCCGTGACGGTCCTCCTCCAACTGGGGGAGGATCATCTTGCCGAGCACGTAAGAGACCGTGTGACGCTGGGTCGCGAAGATATAGGCGACTTTCATTCTGCTTCTTCTCCTCTGGGCCAAGACGTTCGGGCCGATGTGTTCAGTGCCTTCTGGAGGGCTGCCAAGAAGGCGGAGCGCGCCAACGCGGCGCGATGCCGCTTCATCTCCGGCACTCCGGGCAGCCGGTCGACAAGTTGCGACGACGCGACCGCCGCCTCGCGAAGCGACAGCCCCTCCACGATCTCGACGAGACACTCGCAAGAGGCCACCAGGGTGATGCAGGTGGACGAACGGAAAGAGACGGCGGCGATGCGGTCGCCATCGAGATCCAGGCTGAAGCTTGTCCAGACCCCATCGTCCGCCTGTTGGGTCGCGCCCTCGATAGGCAGCGGAGGTCTGCGGCTGCGGCACCGGCCATCGTCGAAGTAGTCGCCGATCGACCGCCGCCGCTTCGAGCCACAGCAGGGGCGGCCGCAACCGATCGGGTCAGATGCCGGGCTCGCATCCATCGGGGCGGACTTTACAGGGAGCTTGAAACGAAGTCAAACTTCGGCCGGGCCGAAAAACCCCAAGGGGCCAGGGTGTCGTGTCAACTCCGGGTCCGAGTCACCACAACGCGGCGACGCCCCATCCCAGGAGGACGAGGCCGAGGACTATCAGTACGGCGAAGGCGCCCCGGTGGCGGCGGACGAGCTTTGCGGCGCGGTAGAGCAGCGTGGGCCGGCGGGCGCGGACGGGATGGCCCATGAGGTGGCGCGCGACGTCGATGCCGAGCTCGGAAGCGGAAGGGTAGCGCTCCTCCGGAGGCTTGCGCAACGCCCTGCCGACGATGGCGTCGAGGTCGCCGGCGAGACGGCGGCGCAGGCGCCACGGCGTGGTGGAGCGGGCCCGGGCGAGGGCCCGCGGCGCCAGCTCGCTGCCGTCGGGAAGGTCGGCCCGATGGGTCACCGCGACGCTCGGCGGCTCCGGCTTGCGGTAGCAGATCTCCACGCCGAGGCCGTGGCGCGAGCCGTCGCCGCGGTGCGGCCGGCGCCCCGTCAGCAGCAGGTAGAGCACCACCCCGAGGGCGTAGACGTCGGTGGCCGGCGACACCCGCAGGCCGAGCACCTGCTCGGGGCTGGCGTAGCCCGGCGTCATCAGGCGCACGCCCTCGCGGGTGGTCTCCACGCCGGCGTCGATCATCGCCTTGTCGAGGAGCTTGGCGATCCCGAAGTCGAGGAGCTTGGGAGTGCCGTCCGCCGTCACCAGGACGTTGTCCGGCTTGAGGTCGCGGTGCACGAGCTGGTGGCGGTGGGCGTAGGCCACGGCGGCGCAGATCTTGCGGAACAGCTCCAGGCGCGTGCCGACCGCCAGGCGGTGGCGGTCGCAGTAGGCGTCGACCGGCACGCCATCGACGTATTCCATCACCAGGTAGGGACGGCCGTCGGCGGCGGTGCCGCCGCCGGCGAGCCGCGCGATGTGGCGGTGCCGGAACCGCGCCAGCACCAGGCGTTCCTGGCGGAAACGGCGCAGGACCTCGTCGTCGTCGAGGCCGCGGTGGAGGATCTTGAGCGCCGCCCGGCGCTCCGGGGCGTCGACGCGCGCCGCCAGGTAGACCGTGCTCATGCCGCCGCTGCCGAGCTGGCGCAGCAGCCGGTAGCGGCCGATGGTGTCGCCGATCTTCTCCTGGTCGACGCCGCGGCCGCCGGGCGGACGCTCGAGGAAGCTCTGCGCCTCGGCGTCGGCCAGCAGCAGGCGGCCGACGCGGCGGCGCAGGGCCTCGTCGCCGCCGCACTCGGCGGCCACGAAGGCCGCGCGCTCGGCCGTGGACACCTCCAAGGCGCGCTGGAAAATGCCGTCGATCCGACGGAGATCTCCCCCCTCCATCCCCCCAAAGGGACGGCGAAGATCTCCCCCCTCCATCCCCGTTTCATAGCCCATCGCCGTGGAGCTCCTCGTAGAGCCAGGCCTTGGCCCGCCGCCAGTCGCGGGTCACGGTCATCGGCGAGACGCCGAGGTGGCGGGCGGTCTCCTCGAGCGTCAGGCCGGCGAAGAAGCGCAGCTCGACGACCCGCACGAGCCGCTCGTCGACGGCGCCGAGGCCGCGCAGGGCGTCGTCGAGGGCGACCAGGTCCGGGTCGCCGCCGCTGCCCAGGGACAAGGCCTCGGCGAGCTCCACCCTGTCGGCCCCGCCGCCGCGCTTGGCGCGCCCGCGCTCGCGCGCGTAGTCCACCAGCACCCGCCGCATCACCCGCGCCGCCAGGCCGAGGAAGTGCTGGCGGCTCTGCCAGGCGATGCCTGGCTGCTCCACCAGCCGCACGTAGGCCTCGTGGACGATCGCCGTCGCCTGCAGGGTGTGGTCGGCGCGCTCGCGGCGGGCGCAGGCGGCGGCGATGCGCCGCAGCTCGCCGTAGAGGGCGGGGAAGAGCTCGTCGGCCGTCTCGGAATGCCCAGCGCCATGGCGCCGAAGCAGCTCGGTGATCTCGTCGTCCCCGCGCTCGAAGGACCCGGTGCCGCCCGTGGCCTCCGTGATTTCCGTCCCGTCCATGTTGGATATCATATAGCAAAACGCACATATGTAGGTAGGAACGCCCAAACTTCCTCGGACGCCCGGTCCGTCGCGTCCGAAAAAGCCTGAAAGAGGGGGTGAGGAAGAAGGCGCAAGGCGCCATCGTTCGCATCGTGTCCGCGAGTCGATGGTGAAGTTCCCGTGGCTGCCCTCCGGCCGGAGGCCCTCCTGCACCGGCATCCGCCCGGCTGTCCCGCAGGTCCCGCAGGATGTCTCAGCGATCACGTCCGACCGCCTGCAAGCCTACTCCGTCCGGCCGGAGGGCGCCACGGGGCCTTCGTAGGTCCCTGGATCGGGGGAACCCTCACCCCCGGCCCCTCTCCCAGGGGGAGAGGGGAGTCAAGGCAGCGCGGAGCTGAGCCCCCTCTCCCCCTGGGAGAGGGTTGGGGGTGAGGGTGCCTTGAAAGCTCAAGCCCGCGGGTGGAACCGGTCGTAAAGCGACTTGAGCCGTTGCTGGTGGATGTGGGTGTAGATCTGGGTGGTAGAGATGTCGGCATGGCCGAGCATCATCTGCACCGCCCGCAGGTCGGCGCCGTGCTCCAGCAGGTGGGTGGCGAAGCTGTGGCGCAGCACGTGCGGCGAAAGCTCGGCGATGCCCGCCGCCAGCCCCAGGCCGCGCAGGTTCTGCCAGAAGCCCTGACGGCTCATGCGAGCGCCGTAGCGGTTCAGAAAGACCACGTCGTGACGGCCGCGTACGAGCTCCGGCCGCACCTCGGCGAGATAGCGCCGCGTCCAGCGCTCGGCGCTCTCGCCCACCGGCACGATCCGCTCCTTCGCGCCCTTGCCGAACGCCAGCAGGAAGCCCGCGTCGAGCCGGAGCTGGGGGATCCTCAGCCCGGTCAGCTCGCTGACGCGCAGCCCGGTGGCGTAGAGCAGCTCGACCATCGCCTTGTCGCGCAGGCCGAGCGGCTTCGACGGGTCGGGTGACGCGAGCAAGGCGTCCACCTGGCTTTCCGTGAGCACCTTCGGCAACGTCTTCAGAATGCGCGGCGAGTCGAGGTGGACGGCCGGGTTGTCGCGGCGGCGGCGGTCTTCCACCAGGTAGCCGTAGAAGCCGCGGATCGCCGCCAGGGCGCGGCGCACCGAGCGCGGGGAGATGCCGCGGCGCCGCAGGTCGCGCAGGTGCAGTTGCAGGTCCGGCGCCCTGGCCTGCTCGAGGTCCACGCCCTTCTCGTCGAGGTCCTTGCCCAGGCGCGTCAGGTCGCGGCGGTAGGCTTCCACGGTGTTGCGCGCCAGGCCGCGCTCGGCGGCCAGGGCGTCGAGCCAGGTCTCCACGAAGCGCGTCCATTCCATCGCCGATCCTCTCGGTCGTCCGAGCATCGCACAAGATGGGCAGGTCGTGCGGCGTAGTCTGGTATCCTGGCTGAGGAAGCGCTGACCGACGTGAGAGGAGACCTGATGACCCGGCTGCTGAAGAGAGCTGTCGACAAAGCGTCGCAAGGACCCGAGGCGCTACAGAACGCTATCGCGGCCCTGATCTTGGCGGAGCTCGAGGCGGAGCAGCGATGGGACGAGTCCTTCGCCCGCTCACAGGACGCCCTGGCTCGACTCGGCGAAGAGGCCCTCGCCGAGCACCGTGCCGGCCGTAGCAAGCCTCTGGATCCGAACACCCTGTGAAGTCCCAGGAGAAGAGACCGTGCGACTGATCCCGACTTCGCTCTTGATCCTCGCCCTGCTCGCGCCGGGCGTCGCCCTCGCCAGGCGCGACAAGGACGACGCCGCCAAGGCCGCCGAAGAGCAGACCGGCAAGCTCAAGGCCGCGACCTTTGCCGGCCTGGCGCTGCGACCCCTGGGCCCGGCGCTCACTTCCGGCCGCGTCATCGACATCGCCGTCCACCCCGAGGACGCCCGCGTCTGGTACGTGGCCGCGGCCTCGGGCGGCGTCTGGAAGACCGTCAACGCCGGCGTCACCTGGACGCCGGTGTTCGACGGCGAGGGTTCCTATTCGATCGGCTGCGTCGTCGTCGATCCGGCCAACCCGCACGTGGTCTGGGTGGGCACCGGCGAGAACAACAGCCAGCGCAGCGTCGGCTACGGCGACGGCGTCTACAAGAGCCGCGACGGCGGCAAGACGTGGCAGCGCATGGGCCTCGAGCGCTCCGAGCACGTCGGCAAGATCGTCATCGACCCGCGCGATTCCGACGTCGTCTACGTGGCGGCCCAGGGTCCCTTGTGGTCCTCCGGCGGCGACCGCGGCCTCTACAAGACCAGCGACGGCGGCGCCACCTGGAAGCGCGTGCTGGCGATCAGCGACGACACCGGCGTGACCGACGTGGTGCTCGACCCGCGCGACCCCGACGTGCTGGTGGCCGCCTCCTACCAGCGCCGGCGCCGGGTGTGGACCCTGATCGACGGCGGCCCCGAATCGGCGGTCCACAAGTCCACGGACGGCGGCGCGACCTGGCGCCAGCTCGCGGGCGGCCTGCCCAAGGGCGACGTCGGACGCATCGGCCTGGCCCTCTCGCCCGCCGACTCCGACGTGCTCTACGCGGTGATCGAGGCGGTCGAGGGCGAGGGCTTCTACCGCTCGCTCGACCGCGGCGAGAGCTGGGAGAAGCGCTCGGACTACGTCAGCGGCAGCCCACAGTACTACCAGGAGCTGATCCCCGACCCCCACGACCGCGACCGCGTCTACTCCAACGACGTGTGGCTGCAGGTCACCGAGGACGGCGGCAAGACCTTCCGGCAGGTGCCCGAGACCTACAAGCACGTGGACAACCACTCGCTGTGGATCGACCCCGAGGACGCCGACCACCTGATCGCCGGCTGCGACGGCGGCCTCTACGAGACCTTCGACCGCGGCGAGGCCTGGCGTTTCGTCGCCAACCTGCCGATCACCCAGTTCTACAAGGTCGAGGTCGACGACGACCTGCCCTTCTACAACGTCTACGGCGGCACCCAGGACAACTTCTCCCTCGGCGGCCCGTCGCGCACCGTGAGCCATCACGGCATCGTCAACTCCGACTGGTTCGTCACCCTCGGCGGTGACGGTTTCCAGACCCGCGTCGACCCGACCAACCCCGACGTCGTCTACTCGCAGCTCCAGTACGGCAACCTGGTGCGCTTCGACCGGGCGAGCGGCGAGGCGACCGACGTCCAGCCGCAGCCCGGCCCGGACGAGGAGCCCCTGCGCTGGAATTGGGACGCGCCCCTGATCATCAGCCCCCACTCCCCGACCCGCCTCTACTTCGCGGCCCAGCGGCTCTTCCGCAGCGACGACCGCGGCGACGCCTGGCGGGCGGTGAGCGGCGACCTCTCCCGCCGGCTCGACCGCGACCAGCTCGAGGTGATGGGCAAGGTGTGGTCGATCGACGCGGTGGCCCGCCACCGCTCGACCTCCCCCTACGGCAACGTGGTGAGCCTCGACGAGTCGCCGCTGGCCGAAGGGCTGATCTACGCCGGCACCGACGACGGCCTGGTGCAGGTCACCGCCGACGGCGGCGAGACCTGGCGCAAGGTCGAGTCCTTCCCGGGCGTGCCCGAGCTGACCTACGTCAACGACCTGGCCGCCTCGCGCCATGGCGCCGACGTCGTCTACGCGGCCTTCAACAACCACAAGAGCGGCGACTTCAAGCCCTACCTGCTGAAGTCGGGCGACCGCGGCGCCACCTGGGCCTCGATCGCCGGCGACCCGGTCAAGGGCGGGCTGCCGGAGCGCGGCTCCGTCTACACGGTGGTCGAGGACCCGGTGCGGCCCGACCTGCTTTTCGCCGGCACCGAGCTCGGCGTCTGGTTCACGCTCGACGGCGGCGCCCATTGGATGGAGCTGACGGGCGGCATGCCGACGATCGCGGTGCGCGACCTCGAGATCCAGGAGCGCGAGAGCGACCTGGTGCTGGCGACCTTCGGCCGCGGCTTCTACGTGCTCGACGACTACTCGCCGTTGCGCCACGTCGACGCCGAAGCGCTCGAGCAGGAGGCGATCCTCTTCCCGGTCAAGGACGCCCTGATCTTCAACGAGAGCTACCCGCTCGGCGTGCGCGGCAAGTCCTTCCAGGGCGACGCCTTCTACGCCGCGCCCAACCCGCCGGCGGGCGCCGTGTTCACCTACTACCTGGCGCAGGCCGTCGAGACCCGCCAGGAGCGTCGGCGCAAGGCCGAGAAGGAGCTCGCCGAGAAGGGCGAGGCGATCCCCATCCCGCCCTGGGACGAGGTGCGCGCCGAGGAGCGCGAGGAGGCCCCGGCGATCCTGCTGACGCTCAGCGACGCCGACGGCCACGTGATCCGCCGCCTCACCGGTCCGGCGAAAGCGGGCTTCCATCGCGTGACCTGGGACCTGCGCTTCCCGCCGCCCGACCCGGCGACGGTGGCGCCGTGGCGCGGCAACGCCTTCCAGACGCCGCCGATGGGCCCGCGGGTGGTGCCCGACACCTACCGGGTGACGCTGGCCAGGCGCGTCGACGGCGAGGAGACGCCGCTCGGCGAGCCGCGGGAATTCGCCGCCGTGCCGCTCGGCAACCTCACGGTGCCGGCGCCGGACAAAGACGCGCTGCTGGCCTTCCAGCGCCAGGCGGCGCGCCTGCAGCGCGCCGTGCTCGGCGCCGGGGAGGTCGTCGACGAGGCCCGCGAGCGCTTGAAGCTGATCAGGAAGGCGGTCGACGACACCGCCGGCGCCGACCCCGAGCTGGGCGTACGCGCCCGTGAGCTCGAAGAGCGCCTGACCGACCTCGGCGTCCGGCTCGAGGGCGACGACGTGCTGCGCCGCCACCAGCAGCCGCAGCTCCCGTCGATCCGCAGCCGCGTCGGCCGCGTCACCGAGGGCTGGACGTCACGCTCGCCGTCCACCGCCACCCAGCAGGCGAGCTACGACGCCGCGGCCGACGCCTTCGAGGAGCTGCTCGGCGAGCTGCGCGTCCTCGTCGAGGAGGACCTGAAGCGTCTCCAGGACGACCTCGAAGCCGCCGGCGCCCCGTGGACGCCGGGCCGGGTGCCGTCGTGGACGCGGGAGTAGAGTACCGGAGAATCCTGGGGTCTGGACCGACGACCGGCGGGTCGGGTAATATCGTCATACGGCCGTATGACGGCCCAACCGGAGACGATTCATGCGCATCAACGCCCGCCTCGACGAAGACCGGACACGCAAGTTCGAGTTCCTTGCCCACGTGACGAGCCAGGGGGCCAGCGAGGTCCTCAAGCGCGCTATCGACGCCTACTACGAGCAGATGAGGGCCTTGCACCCCAAGCCGGCGGAGATCCTTGCGAGAACGGGATTCGTCGGCTGCGGCGAGGCTTCCGAGGATCTCTCGACGACCTACAAGCGGCAGGTCCGAGACATCGTCGCGAGGAAGCATGATCATCGCTGATACGGGGTTCTGGGTCGCGCTCGCCAATCGCCGGGACCGTTACCACGAGCTCGCCAAGGAGAAGCTCTCGGAGCTCGATGAGCCGCTCGTCAGCACGTGGCCGGTGGTGACCGAGACCTGCTACCTGCTCCTCGACCGTCTGGGATCCGAGAGCCAGCGGAATTTCCTGCTGAGCATGGTGGAGGGAGCGTTCGACGTCTTCGAGCTCGATCGGTCCCAAGTCCCTCACGTCGTCACGCTCATGGAGAAGTACGCTGACCTGCCGATGGACCTGGCCGACGCCTCGTCGGTCGTGCTCGCCGAGCACCTGGGGCACGGACGGATCCTCTCCACCGACCAAAGAGACTACGCGGCCTATCGGTGGAAGCAGCGGGAGCCGTTCCAGAATCTCCTCTTCAGTTGAGAGGCCGTCGAGGACGTGGGAGTAGCGGCCGCCGCCGAGCATGCCGGCGTCTGCTGGTATCTGGAGCGCTACGCGGAAGCGTCCGATGTCCGCGACGAGGCCCTCGCCGTCCTCATGGCGATCCCGCTGCACCGCGAAGCGCGTCTCGCCGGCCTCTACCTGCGCTCCTTGCCGACCGAGGAGCCCGCCGACGCCGGCGTCCTGTCCAGCCTGCGGACCTGCCTCGACGTCGTGGTGCAGGACCACCCCGACTTCCGCGACTTCCGACAACCCGAGGAGGCGCCATGACGACCGCGTCGCGCCCGATCTCGGTCGCCGAGGCCGCCGACCTGCTCGCCAAGGCGGCCGAGCCCACCCTCGCCGCCGTCGCCTGGGACGAGCGCCGGGCGGCGCCGAAGCTGCGTCCCCTGTTCGCGGCCCTGCGCGAGAGGCTCTTCGACCCCGACCTCAGCCTCGAGCG
>DASWIG010000793.1:0-3576 GCA_036397835.1 Thermoanaerobaculia bacterium | reverse complement strand
GGTCCTCTCGTATTCCAGCCACGACACGTTGCCCCGCCGGTCGACCGCTTGCAGGTAATAGGTCAGACGCGTCGCGCCGTCCGCCGGCACGCTTCCCCGGAAGCGGCCGTTCCCGTCGTCGACGAGCTCCACCGGCGTCCAACGGCCGCGGCCGTCCGCGCCGATCCTGCCGTCGGAGACGACCGCGACGACCCGCCAGACGCCGGCCTCGTCCTGCACCGGCACCGACCATTCCAGCGACGTCCCCCGCACCTCGTGGAAGGGACCGTCGCCGAAGGCCGGCCCCGCCTCGTCACAATTGCCTTCGCCGGTCTCGGTGTTGTTGAAGTAGAGGATTTCCAGCCCCACCTGTCGGTGCAATCGCTGGATCGAATAGACCAGGTCGTCGTCGTTCGGCTTCAGGACCTCGCCGGTGACCACCACGACGCTGTTCAGGTCCGGGTCGCTCGGCCGGCAGCTCGGTCCGTCGTCCCCCAGCGGTCGGGGACGCGGGCGCCGCGGGCGCACGAAGATCTGCCGCGGCTTGGAGCCGTGGTCCGAGCCGTCGCCGCCGTTGGAGACCAGCTCGGCGAAGACCGGCTTCCAGTCGTCCTCCTGCGTAAAGGTCCCTCCCATCCACAGGACGCCGTGCTCGTGGGTGCCCGAGAGCCGCGAGTCGTAGACGAAGTGCGGTTGGATCGGCAGGTCCGGCGTCCAGGTGGCCAGGCCGTTGAGCTTGTAGTAGCACCCTTCTTCCGCCGGGCAGCCCGGCTCGGAGACCGGCATGCCTTCGGCGTCGAACTTGGCGTAGGTGGTCTCGAAGTCGAAACGAAGCTCCAGACGCGTGAGGAAATGCGGCAGAGAGAGGTCCGTGAAGCCCTTGGCCGAAAGGCCGCCGGAGAGCTGCCGCTCGACCGGCCCCGCGTTCTGCGCCGCGGCGGCCGGCTCGGCCGCGATCCCGGTACGGACCAGGTACATGGGGAAGCCGTAAAACGTCCACTGCATCAGGGTCTTGGCGTCGTAGTCGTTGAAGAGAGCCGCCTCGGAGAAGTAGCGCCTCTTGGCCTGCCGCACCGCCTCTCCGACCCGGACCGTGCCGCCCGCGGTCAGCTCGTCGGTGAAGATCTCCACGAGCCGCTCGCTGAGGCCGACGCCGTGCAGGAGCCCCCAACCGTAGCCGCTGTTGGCGACGTACGCCTGGACGCCGGACCCCATCATTCGCTGCGGCAGGTCCACCGGGTTGTCCGCGGTCGAGCCGTCCGGCACGGTGAGCCCGCCATGGCAGCCCACTGTGTAGACGATCCGGCCCGCCAAGTCCGCGTCGAGGCTGTCGGCGGGCAGTCCCTGGAGGTCGAAACGTTCGAGGCCCGGAACCCCCAGCTCGTAATGAGTGGAGTGGCCGTTCAGGTTGAGGATGAGATAGGGCTCCCCGCCGTTGCCGCCGAGGTGGGCCCGCAGCCGGCGCGCGTCGACGCTCGCCGCGTCCCAGTCCGCGCTGACGAGCGCACCGTCGACCGGCGAGAGCTCGGAGTCCTCGTGCGGGCGGGGTACGCCGAGAGCGTCCTTCCAGCGCTGCCGGACGTTGCGGCCGGAATCGATCAGGAAGTCGTAGGCGCTCACCTGGACCTTGTGGCCGTCCTCGGGGTCGACCTCGGTCAGGTCGAGCAGACCGTCCTGGCGGAGGAATGCGGCGACGGCGGCGACGATCTCCGCGGGATCCTCGACCAGCCGCCCGACCTGCAGCTCGGGGAGGAAGGCGCGGTTGCGCTCCGCCAGCTCCCGCGCGCGCACGGCGTCGCGCCTCGCCAGCGGATCGTCTGAGAGGTAATAGTCGGCGGCGAGGGCGCGGCCCACGGTCGTCCCGCTCGCGGTCAGGCCGGCGTCCAGGTCGGCGGGGTCGTCGGAGGCGTAGTTCGACTCGGGAAACAACGCCGTGTAGTCCTTGAGACGCGCGAAGGGCACGATGCGGTCGTCGCCCACCAGCACGAGGTGCTCGACCCTGGGGAACGCGGCGAGGCGGCCGCGGATCGCGTCGTGGACGCCGCCCCGCTCGCCGGGACAGGGTTCCGGAAGGGGCTCGTGACAGCCGAAGAGAACCAGGTTCGCCAGGGCCGGATCGGCCTGCGCGTCGGCGTCCCAGAGGTCGTAGAGCTCGTTGACCTCGGGCGAGTCGTCGAGGTCGACGACCACGCCCTGGACCTGCGGATGGTCGGCCAGCTCTTCGAGCTTGCTCCGGAGCTCCTGAGTGTCTCCGAGCGCTCCCAGGCGCCCCAAGTGCGTCACGATCAGCGTCCTGACCGACTCGTTGTTGGGCCGGACGATGGAGAACGGCTTCCGTGACCAGCCCGGCGTGATCCGTGACCCGAAGCCGGACCTTGTAGAGCGAGCCGGCCGGCCCGAAGGAGGCGACTCCGGAACCCGATAGGTGACGCTAGTGCGTCCTTCGCCGGGGTGGGCGCGTGCCTCAGGGAGTGGCTCGATCTCCGACCACGTGCCGCCCTGCGGTGTGTAGATCTCGGCGGACGCGAGGCCATTCTCGATCAGGACTCCCCCGGAAGGCAGGAGCACCGAGCTGTGCTTGGCGCGAGCAAGCCGCAGGGAACGGCCTTCGACCCGGAGCCGTGTGGACGTCCAGATCGGCATGCCCTCCGTTGGAGCGGCCACCGGCACCGGCGTGAGCCCGATTAGGGCTGCGAGGCCAAGCCATCTTGTCGACTCGCTCATGGAAACCTCCTATCCACGAAGAACAGACCGCCGGTCAAGATCCCCGACGCATGTGTAGAATCCTCGGTCAAGGAAGCGCAATTTGTGGCTGAACAGGGTCATCTCGGCCGCAGAAGAGCCTGTTCCCGGTTCAGGGACGTGCGGAGAGTAGGATGGCTGGCTGATCCTTCCCAATCCTCGTTCGCGCTCTCTATCTCAGATATCGCAGATCTTCAGAGATGGCCTCGAGAGCAAGAGGAGTTCGACCATGAAGGTACTCAGCTTCGGAAAAGTCTTTACCTTGACGGCCGTGTGTTCATTACTGGCGATGTTTGGTCAGTCGAACCGTGCGGATCGTCTGTATACGAATCAAGCCGACATCAAGGTGGTGAATGCGCCGACGAGTGACGGAACGATCGTTTTCGATTTCGAGCCGGATGGTGGCATTCCCCAACGGATAACTGTGCAGGTGCAGAAGCATTGGCCAGAGGGATCCGTTGCGCGCGAGATTGAAAGAGTCTTCAATGAAGAAGTTGGGGCTAACTACAAGGTGACATGGAACAACAAGAGGAAGGTCACCATAACGAAAAGATCGAGGAAGAGGAAGTTTCTCCTGGGCAATGTCGAATACTCGGCGAAGGGAGTCACGGTCAAGATCGACTATGATTGAAATCTCATAGCGGTATCCTCGCGGCGCCGAGAGAACCGTTCCGCCCTCGCCACGGCGAGGGCGGAAACGCTGCTGCTCGCTTTTTCAACCCCCCGATGAGCCGTCCTCCGGGAATTCCACGTCGATCGGACGCGGGATTCCCGGCTCCAGGCCGCTCGCCGGGACCTCGGTCCTCTCGTATTCCAGCCACGACACGTTGCCCCGCCGGTCGACCGCTTGCAGGT
>DASWIG010000792.1:0-36920 GCA_036397835.1 Thermoanaerobaculia bacterium | reverse complement strand
TACGTCGACGCGCTCGGGGCCGACCAGCTCCCCTACGTCTACCTGCTGATCGCCCTCGTCTCCTACCCGGTGCTGCGGCTCTACGGACGGCTCGTCGACGCCTTCGAGCAGCGGCGGCTGATCGCCGTCTCGGGCCTGGCGGTGGCGGCGAGCCTGGTGGGCTTCTGGTGGCTCTACGGCCTGGCGGGCAGGTGGGTGAGCGTCGCCTTCTACGTCTGGGTGTCGATCGTCGGCATCCTGCTGGTGAGCCAGCTCTGGTCGTACTCGAGCCACCTCCTCGACGCGCGGCAGGCCAAGCGGCTCTTCGGCTTCATCGGCGCCGGCGGGCTTGTGGGCTCGATCGCCGGCGGCCAGACGGCGCGGCTGATGAGCGGCCTCTTCGAGACCCGCGACGTGCTGCTGCCGGCCGCCGGCGTGCTCGTGATCCTGAGCTTCCTGGTGCGTTTCAAGTGCCGCGGCATGGCCGAGGAGCCGAAGGGCGGCCCTGCCGAGAACCCGGGCGACGCCCGCGGCGGTCTCGAGGTGGTGCGCGGTTCGCCCTACCTGCTCTCGATCGCCGCGGTGATGCTCCTGGGGTCGATGGTGTCGCAGGTGATCGACCTGCAGTTCGCCTGGGCGGTGGAGGAGAACACCACCACCCTCGACCAGCGCACCGCCGTCTTCGGCAACCTGTTCAGCGTCATGGGGGGCGCGGCGGTCGTCTTCCAGCTCCTCTTCACCTCGCGCATCCACCGCCGCCTGGGCGTGGGCTTAGCGCTGCGGGTGCTGCCGGTGACCAACGGTCTGGGCTCGGCGGTCTTCGCGGCGGCCGCGGTCATGGGGCTGCCGGGGCTTTTGTGGGTGGCCGCGTGGATCCTCAAGGTCGGCGAGAACGGCCTGCGCTACTCGCTCGACCAGGCCACTCGCGAGCTCCTCTTCCAGCCGGTGGCGGCACACCTTCGGCCCAAGGCCAAGGCCTTCATCGACGTCTTCGTGCAACGCCTCGGCAAGGGCGTGGCGGCCCTCGCCCTGCTGCCCGTGACCTTCCACTGGCTGGCGCCGCCGCAGGCGGTGTGGCTGAGCCTCGCCTGGATCGTCGCCTGGCTGGCGATCGTGGGCACCACCCACCGGCGCTACGTGAGCTCTTTCCGCGACGCCCTGCTGCGCCGCCAGCTCGAGCCGGACCAGGAGCTCGACCTGACCGACGCCCGTACCCTGGAGGCGCTGATCGAGGGCCTCGGCAGCTCCGAGCCGCGCGAGGTGCTCACCAGCCTCGAGCTGCTCGAAGCGCAGCACCGCGGCCACCTGGTGACGCCGTGGCTGCTCTACCACCCGGAGGGCGCGGTGCGCTGCCAGACCCTGCGGATCCTCCAGGCCCAGGGACGCCGCGACGTGGCGCCGCTGGTGGAGAAGCTGCTGGTGGACCCCGACGCCACGGTGCGGGCCTGCGCCGCCCTGGCGCTCGTCGCGCTGACGCCCCAGGACATCGGCGAGCTGATGCTCGACCGTCTCCGCGATCCCGACGTGCGCATGCGCGCCGTGGCGGTGAGCTACCTCGCCGGCCATCCCGACGGCGAGGTGCGCCGGCGCGCCGAGGAGACCCTGGACGAGATGCTGACCGACGGCGAGGCCGCCGTGCGTCTGGAAGCGGCCCGCGCCCTCGGGGCCCTCGAAGACCCCAGCTATCAGGCGGGGCTGGTGCGGCTCCTCTACGACCGCGAGCCGCGGGTGATCCGCGGCGCCGCGCAGGCCGTGAGGCGGCGGGTGGAGACCGGGGTGCGCAATCCGCTCTACGTGCCCATCCTGATCTCGCACCTGCACAGCCGGCGGCTCAAGCACGAGGCCCGCAACGCCCTGGTGGCCTACGGCGAGAGCGTGATCCCGGCCTTGAAGCACTTCCTGAACGACGACCAGGAGGAGATCTGGGTGCGCCGCGCCCTGCCCAAGACGATCGCCGAGATCGGCGGACGCGAGGCCCATGCCGCGCTCCTGGAGAGCCTGGTCGCGGTCGACCCGTTCCTGCGCCGCAAAGTCATCGAGGCGCTGGCGCGCCTGCGCGCCCAGGACCCGAGGCTGGTCTTCGATCCCGAGCTGATCGAAGACCAGCTCGGCTTCGAGAGCCGCGCCTACCTGCGCTCTCTGGTCGACCTGTGGAGCCTCGACGCCCGGACCTTCGTGCTGCGCGGGCCGCGCGTCGAGTGGCAGGCGCAGAGCGGCAGGCCCCACCTGCTGCAACGCCTGCTCGGCGACCGCATGGACGACCACCTGACCAACGTCTTCGCGCTGCTGGCGCTACTCTATCCGCAGCGCGACATCCGCGCCGCGCATCGCGGGCTGGTGAGCGAGGAGGCCACGCCGCGGGCGCAGGCCCTCGAGTTCCTGGACAACCTGCTGGTGGGCGAGGTGCGCAAGCTCGTCTTCGCGGTGATCGACGACGTGCCGATCGGCGAGCGCCTGCGCGAGGCCCGGCGGCTCTTCGACCTCGTGCCCGCCGACGCCGCCGCAACGCTGCGCCGCCTGGCGACGTCGCCGCCGCCGATCGGCGACGTCGACGGCGCCTGGGTGACCGCGGCGGCCCTCCACTACGTCTACGACCACGGGCTGACGCGGCTCTATCCGGTGATCGGCCGCGCGGCGAAATCGGCGCGGGAGCCCCTGGTGCAGGAGACGACAAAGCTCCTGCTGTCGCGCCTCGAGGGACCCGGGGAGCCGGGCCGGGTGATAGGGTCGGCCGTTGAACCTGGGAGCGTCCGACGGGTCTGACGAGTCCGACAGGTCCGACGTTCAGGAGCCCACCATGTACCAAGACGATCTGCTCGCGGGACAGACGATCCTGATCACCGGCGGCGGCACCGGGCTGGGCCGCGCCATGACCGAGCGCTTCGCCTCCCTCGGCGCCCGCGTCGGCGTCTGCGGGCGGCGGCGCGAGCCGCTGGAGGCCACCGTGGACGCGGTGCGCCAGGCCGGCGGCGCCGCGGCCTGGGCGCGGGCCGACGTCCGCGACGCCGACCAGGTCGAGGCCGCCGTGGCCCGCCTCGAGGACGAGCTCGGCGAGCTCACCGGCCTGGTCAACAACGCCGCGGGCAACTTCCTGGCGCCGTCCGAGGACCTGTCGGCCAACGCGTTCGACGCCGTCGTCCGCATCGTGCTCTACGGCACCTACCACGCGACCATGGCGGTGGGTCGGCGCTGGATCGGGCGCGGCGCGCCCGGGCACGTGCTGTCGATCGTCACCACCTACGCCTGGACGGGCTCGGCCTTCGTGCTGCCGAGCGCCTGCGCCAAGGCCGGCGTGCTCGCCATGACGCGCTCCCTGGCGGTCGAGTGGGGCGCCTACGGCATCCGCTCCAACGCCATCGCCCCGGGACCGTTCCCCACCGAGGGGGCGTTCTCGCGGCTGATGCCGCCGGGCTTCCTCGAGAGCGCCAAGAAGGCGAACCCGCTCGGCCGCTTCGGCGAGCAGCCGGAGCTCGCCGACCTCGCCGTCTACCTGTTCTCGCCGGGCGCCGCGTACGTCAACGGCGAGTGCGTGGTGATCGACGGCGGCGAATGGCTCAAGAACGGCCAGGAGTTCGGCAAATTCACCGATCTGCCGCGCGAGACGGTCAAGGCGCAGATGGCGGCGATGAAGCCGAAGAAGTGAGCCGGGGTGAACCGGGGACGGTACGTCTTCCACGTCCGCTCCTACGAGCTCGGTCCCGGCGGACGCTCGAGCCTGGCGTCGCTGTGCCATCTCCTCCAGGAGTCGGCGAGCCTCCACGCCCACGCGCTGGGAGCGTCGCCGGCCCAGCTCCTCGAGCAGGGCATGACCTGGTTCCTGGCGCGCCTGCGCGTCCGGGTCGACCGCTACCCGGCGTGGCGCGACGAGGTGACCGTCGAGACCTGGCCCTCGGAGGTGCGCCGGCCCTACGCCGTCCGCGACTTCCGGGTGCTCGAGGGCGGCGCCGCGATCGCCGCGGCGTCGAGCGATTGGCTGCTCATGGACGTCGAGCGGCGCAAGCCCCTGCGCCGCATCCCGCAGAGCATCCTCGACCTCCATCCCGGCACGCCGGAGCGCGCCTTGACCGGCACGCCGGAGCGGCTGCCGGCGCTTACCGCCGCCGCCCGCGAGCAGCGCCTCGGGGTGCGCCGCGGCGACCTTGACCTGAACGGCCACGTCAACCACGTGTTCTACGTCGCCCAGGTCGAGGAGAACGTGCCGCCGGAGACCTGGCGGCGCGGCGAGGTCCGCGAGCTCGAGATCGAGCTCAAGGCGGAGTGCCACGCCGGCGACGATCTCGTGGCGCGGTCGCAGCAGGAGGGCGACGACAGCTTCGTCCATTCCCTGGTCCGGCTCGCCGACGGCCGCGAAGCGGCGCGCGCCAGGACGCGTTGGAACGTGATTCCCGCCGCTTGAGGATCGATGATGCAGCTACCGGAAGCTCTTGCAGGCGAAGATCGCCGGGATCTCGAGCGCCAGATCCTGGAGGCCATGGAGCGGCGTTCGCGGCCGGGGATCGCGGGCTATCCGGCGATGTGCGTGGCCATGGGGTTCGTGGCGTCCTTCGAATGGCGCCATCCGGTCGTCTATTTTTCCGTCACCGGCCTGTCGGTGGTGATCGCGGTGGTGCGCGGCGGGTGGCAGCGGCGCCCAGCGGTCTCGCCGGGCGCCTTCTACGGCCTGCTGCTCGCCTCGGTCGCCTGCTGGGTCGTGGTCCAGTGCCTCACCGTGCTCCAGTTCGAATTCGGCGCCATGACGTTCGTCGCCTTGCTGATCTCGACGGGCACCGCCACCATCGCCATCTACAACTACTCGCCGAATTGGGACCTCGTCCGGATCATCCTCTTGGTCCTGATGGTGCCGACTTCCGCCTGCCTGCTCGTCCTCGACGATCCGAAGGCGCGCTGGACCGCCGTGCTCCTCGTCGCCTGCGTCGCCTATTTCTGGCTCCTCGGGCGCAAGCTCCACGCCGAGTACTGGGACGGCTTCACCAGCTCGCGGCTCCTGGAGCAGGCCAAAGAGGGGGCGGAGCGCTCGAACCGGGCCAAGAGCGAGTTCGTGGCCAACATGAGCCACGAGATCCGCACGCCGATCAACGGCATCCTGGGTATGGCGCGGCTGCTGCGCCAGGCGGACCTGCCGGGCGAGGTGCACGAGTACGCGGACAAGATCCACTGGTCGGCGCAGATGCTGCTCGGCCTCGTCAGCGACGTGCTCGACTTCTCCAAGATCGAGGCCGGCATGCTCGCCCTGGAGACCGCGCCGTTCGCGCCGCGCACCGAGCTCGAGCGCCTGGCCGGCCTTTTCGCCTCGCGGGCCGCGGCCAAGGGCCTCGAGCTGCGCCTCGCCGTCGGCGACAACTTGCCCGAGTGGGTGGAAGGCGACGCCGCGCGCTGGCGCCAGGTGCTCGTGAACCTGGTGGGCAACGCCATCAAGTTCACCGCCCGCGGCGAGGTGGCGATCGAGGTGACGCCGGAGGCGGTGAGCGCCGGTGCGGCGACGCTGCGCGTGGCCGTGCGCGACACCGGCATCGGCATCCCGCCGGAGGCCCTGGAGACCCTGTTCGACCCCTTCACCCAGGCCGACAGCTCGACCACGCGGCGCTACGGCGGCTCGGGTCTCGGGCTGGCGATCTGCAAGAGCCTGGTCGAGGCGATGGGCGGCCGCATCGCCATCGAGAGCGCGCCGGGCGTGGGCTCGACGTTCTCCTTCGTGACCACCTTCGCGCGCTGCGAGGCGCCGGAGGACGACACCACCGTCTCCGAGCTCCTGGAGCAGCGTCTCGCCGCCGGCAACCACCGGGTGCTGGTGGTCGAGGACAACGCCGTCAACCAGCTCGTGGCGCGCCGCCAACTGGAGTCGATCGGCCTCGAGGTGGACGTGGCCGGCAACGGCCTCGAGGCCCTCGACGCGCTGGCGGCGAGCCATTACGACCTGGTGCTCATGGACTGCCAGATGCCCGAGCTCGACGGCTACGAGACCACCCGCCGCATTCGCCGTCAGCAGGGCGGCAACTGGCAGGTGCCGGTGGTCGCGCTCACCGCCCACGCCCTGGCCGGCGACCGCGAGCGCTGCCTCGCCGCGGGCATGAACGACTACCTGGCCAAGCCCTTCCGCGAGGACCAGCTCGCCGCCGTCGTCGGGCGCTGGATCGGCAAGAGCGGCGTCGAGGTCGCGGTGTAGCAATCAGCGGCGGCTCGAGACGCTCAACGCGCTGACCCCCTTCAACTACCTGGGATCAGATGAGCTGAGGCGGACCGCGAGAGCGACCAGCATATGATCGCGAGCGATCATGGCCTTCGAAGCTCTGCTCCTGCTCGCTTTCCTCCTGGCGGCTATGGCTTGCTTCTTCTTCGAGCTGCTGCCGGTGGACGTGACCGCCCTCTGCCTGCTGCTGGCGCTGGTGGTGACCGGCATCGTCCCCCTGGAAGAGGGCATCGCGGGCTTCTCGAACAAGGGGGTGCTGACGATCGGCGGGCTGTTCATCCTCAGCCACGCCCTGGTGCGGACCGGCTTGCTGGAGATCGTCGGCGAGCGCCTGAGCACGCGCTTCGGGAAGCGGCGCTGGGTCGGCATCGGGATACTCCTCGGGTTCGTGGCGCTGATGTCCGGGCTCCTGAACAACACGGCGGTGGTGGCCATGACGATCCCCCTGGCGATGGAGCTCTGCCGGCGCCTCGGGATCAGCCCGAGCAAGGTGCTGATGCCGCTGTCGTTCGCGGCGATCTTCGGCGGCACCCTGACCCTGATCGGGACCTCCACCAACCTCCTGGTGAGCGCGATCGTCGAGGAGACGGGGGGCGAGCCGCTGAGGATGTTCGAGTTCACCTCCCTGGGAATCGTCTTCCTCGTGCTCGGCCTCGGCTACGTGCTCGTGCGGGCGCCGCGTGCCCTTCCGGAGCGGGCCGAGATCGAATCGCTGACCAGCCAGTTCGAGATGGCCGACTACCTCACCGAGCTGCGGGTGCTCGAGGGATCGAATCTGGTGGGCAAGACGGTCAGCGACGTGCGCATGAGCGAGCGCTACGACGTCACCGTGCTGGCGGTGATCCGCGAATCGCAGCGCATCTCGGAAATGCTCCGAATCCTCCGCTTCCGGCCCGACGACATCCTCCTCGTGCGCGGGGGCCCCCAGAGCCTGGTGCGACTTCGCAACGAGACCGGGGTCGCCCTCCTGAGCGACGTCAAGCTCACCGACGAGGAGCTCACCGGCGGCGAGCAGGTCGTGGTGGAGGCCCTCGTCAGCCCCGCCAGCGGTCTGATCGGGCAGACGCTGCGCGAGGCGGACTTCCGCCGCAGCTACGGCGCTTTCGTCCTCGCGATCCGACGGGAGCAGGCGACGCTGCGCGAGCGCCTGGCCCGCACGCCGCTGCGTTTCGCCGACACGCTGCTGATCGTCGCCCCCCGAGACCGGCTCGGCGAGCTGAGGCGCAACGACGACCTGATCGTGACCACCGAGGTCGACCTGCACCTCCGTCGGGAGCGGCTCTGGTGGCTGCCCCTGGTCCTGGTGCCCGCGATCATGGTGCTGGCGGCCGCCGGCGTCCTGGACCTTCTCGTCGGCGTCATGGGATCGGTCGTCCTGCTCCTGGCCCTCGGCGTGATCCGGCCCCAGGAGAGCTACCGGGCGGTGGAGTGGCGGGTGATCTTCTTCATCGCCGCCTTCATCCCGGTCGGCGACGCGATGTTCCGCACCGGGCTCGCCGACGTGATGGCTTCGGCGGTCCTCGTCCCCGGCGGCCTGGTCCCGGAGCGCTTCGCCCCCTGGGTGGCGCTCTCCGTCGTCTACCTGGCGGCTTCCCTGGCGACCGAGGCCATCACCAACAATGCCGCGGCGATCGTGCTGACCCCGGTGGTCCTGCGCGTGGGGGCGGAGCTCGGGATCGACCCCCGCGGCCTCGTCTTGGCGGTCTGCTTCGCCGCCTCGGCGTCCTTCATGACTCCCACCGGCTATCAGACCAACATGATGGTCTACGGCGCCGGAAACTATCGCTTCACCGACTTCACCCGCTTCGGGGCGCCGCTGAACCTCCTCTTCTGGGTCGTCGCTTCCCTCCTGATCCCCTTGTTGTTCCCCTTTCGCTGACCGCGGAGCTCGGCGGCGAGGTGCTATATTGACGTCATGTGGCCCGTCTTCGCCGATCCCAAGACCGACTTCGTCTTCAAGCGCATCTTCGGCACCGAGCCGAACAAGCACCTGCTCATCGAGCTCCTGAACTCGCTGCTCGAGCTCGAGGGCCCCTACCGGATCGATGAGATCACCTTCCTCACTCCGGAGCAGAAGGTCCCCGTCAGCGAGCTCAAGCTGTCCATCGTCGACGTCAAGTGCCAAGACGCCGCCGGGAACGTCTACGTCGTCGAGATGCAGGTCTTTAACGTCGAGGCCTTCGAGAAGCGAGTCGTCTACAACGTCTCCAAGTCCTACGTCATGCAGATCCACAGTGGCGACCATTACCAGGACCAGTGCAACTGGAAAGCCTCGGTGCCACGGAGCTCGAAGAGCTCCTGGCTGGCCTCGAGCGGGATCGACGGTGGTCCTGAGGACGTAGCCGATCCCCGGCTCGGTGCGCAGCCGCTCGGGGCTCGCCGGGTCGGCCTCGATCTTCTGCCGCAGCCGGTGGACGAGCTGCTTGAGGAGCTGGCGGTCGCCGCCCGCCCGCGTGCCCCAGACGTGACGCAGGATGCGCTCGGTCGGCACCGGACGGCCGGCGTGGGCGACCAGGGCGCGTTCGCCGGTCGCCGCTTCGAGGGCCAGGAAGCCCCCCTGGCGCAACGCGAAGGCCACCAGGGCAGGAGCTCGGGATCGTCGTCGACGACCAGGACCTTCATGCCGCCGCCTCCGACAGAATTAATAGACCTCCTCATGACTGCCTACGGTATGGAGGACGATGGCCATGCCCTCCTCGTCTTCGACGAGCTCGAAGACGATCCGGAGGTCGAAGCCGGCACTACAGGCCCACAAGCCCGCAAGCGGCCCTTTCAGCTTGTGGGAACGCAGGCGCACGTCGAAGGCATCCTCAGCGAGCCTCTTGAGTGTGTCCTCGATGTCAGTTGCCACCTGCGGAGTCTTTCGGACGGCCCGCTTCGTCGCTCGGAGAAAGGTCGGGGAGGGGACCAGCCTGCGCTTCAAGAGGTGATTTCCCTCATGATCTCTTCGACGCTCGCCGGTTCGCACTCCCCAGCAGCGAACGCGGCTCGGGACTCCCGCACCTCGTGAACGATCTGACGGCGACGCAAGTCGGCGAAACGGCGACGCAAGACCTCGATCAAGGTCTCCTGCTCTTCCATCGTCAACTGGTCGGCTGCTTCAAGGACCTCTGCCAGGGCCATCGTTCCTCCTCGTCAAGACTGTCTGTCCGGCATCTTAGCAGGGTGACCAGCGCGAGCAACCTTCATGCCGCCGCCTCCGTCGCCGGCAGCGTGAGGGTGAAACGGGCGCCGCCCCGGGACGAGCCCTCGACGGCGATGCGTCCGCCGGCCGCGTCCGCCGTCGCCAGCGTGCCGAGGCCGTCGCGGAGCAGGTCGATGGAGGCGAGCTGCGGCGAGAGCGGCGTCTTGAGCCGCGAACACGCCTTCGACGACGCCGGAGAGGATGGCGTGGGCCTCGGCCTCGCGCTGTCTCAGCTCGCCGGTGAGCGAACGCAGGCGCTGCCGCATGTCGTCGAGGGTCGAGGTCAAGGCGGACATCTCGGCGCCGTCGGCCGGCGCCACCGGGGTGGTGAGGTCGCCGGCGCCGATGCGCAGCGCGGCTCCGCGCATGGCCGCGAGGGGAGCGGCGAGCCGCCGCCCGAGCAGAGCTCCGGCGGCCATCGCGAAGAGGCGCAGCGGCAAGAGATCGGCCGAGGAGGTGGGGGGCATCGCCGCCGCGCTCCATGATCAGGGAGGGGAGCCGCCCTCCTCGGGCTTCCCCGCCTCACTGGGCTTCGTCTCGGGCTCGCCGCGCACCACCCGGCTGGCGCGGCCGGACCCGACCACGGCGACGACCCGCATCTCTACCGGCGCGGTCCGCGACAGCAGGGCCGTGGTGCCGACCGCCGTCCAGGCCGGACGGTGCTCGCCGAAGAACTCGCGGTGGATCGGCATGTAGCGCTCGAACTCGGCGCGGAAGGCGGCCGAGTCCTTCGGCTCGGCGTGGAAGGTCGTGAGCTCGACGACGTCGTCGATCGTCGCTCCGGCGGTCTCGAGCAGCTCGCGCACGCGCGTGTACATGCCGCGGATCTTCTCCTCGTAGGTGCCGTCGCCGCCGGCGGGGACGCCGGAGACGATCACCGTCTCGCCGACGCGCAGCACGGGCGCGTAGCCGAACTCGTACGCGCCCTCCCAGCCCTCGGGGACGTAGATCGTCCGGGAGACGTCCTTGGCCGCGGCAGGTCCCACGGCGAGCAGCAAAGCGGCTACAATCGACGCCACAACCGGGACGGATCTCAGCATCGCGGATCTGGGCATGGTTTCGTCCTCCTCGGGTGATCCTACAGCAGACGAGGAGGGTGCCACGGGTCCCCGGCGTCGTCACCGACCGACCTAGAGGAGAGAGCTTTCATGATCAAGATCTTCCTTCGCGCCACCATCGTGGCGCTCGCCGGCCTCGCCGCCGCTTGCACCGGTCCCTCCGAGGAGACCTCGCCGCCGCAGACCCCGGCGGCCGAGACCGCCGCCGCGTCCGGCTGCGCCGCCGATCCGGCGTGGATCCGGTCGCCGTCCCTCCCGGCCGAAGTCCCGGGCACCGGCTCCATCTGCAACTTCGAGCAGTTCGCCTGGCAGTCCCTGCTCTACCTCGTGCAGCCCACGGCCGCCGACCCGGAGATCCTGCAATTCGAGTCCTTCATGCCCAACTACGGCGTCTTCGTCGCTGCCGGCGGGCAGCCCACCCCCTACGGCCAGCACCCGCCCGATCCCTGCAACGACCCGGCGACGGTCGCCGCCAAGGCCACCGGCGCCGCACCGTTCGTGTACTCGAACATCGTCAAGCAGGCCGGCGTGGAGCAGCCCCTCATCGACCCGAACGGCCAGTTCGCCTGGTACGGCCTGTCGGTGAACGAGACGGCCTACGACATGCTCACCCGCTGCGAGCTCTACCGCTCCGACTGCGCCGGCCCCCTGAAGCCCGGCAACGCCGGCACCGTCGACCTCATCGGCGCCTATCCGAATCTCGCGTTCCCCGACGGCGCCTTCGAGCTCAAGACCGCCTGGAAGGTGCTGAGGCCCGAGGAGGAGTCCTCGGGCCTCTTCTACTCGACCGCCGGCTGGATCCAGCCACCCGGCCAGGGCGGAGCCTGCGAGAGCGTCACGCTCGGCCTCGTCGGCATCCACGTGGTCGGCAAGACGCCCGAGACCCCGGCGCTCGTCTGGGCCTCGTTCGAGCACCGCAACAACGCGCCGGATTGCTCGGACCTGGCGGCCGCGCCGCCCCTCGGCGGCTCGTGGAGCTTCTTCGACCCAGCGACCTGCGACAACTGCACCACCAACTTCTACGAGCCCGGCCAGCCGGCCCAGGTCTGCCGCATGCACCCGCAGGGCGACTCGACGATCGGCACGTTCCCCGCCGGCCAGAGCTGCGAGGAAGACCCCAACCAGGGCGCCTGCCAGGAAGCGACGAAGGCGATGCTCGCCGAGAGCACCGAGGCCATCCGGGAGCTCAACGCGAACGTCCAGGAAATGATCCGCGACGCCGGCGGCGCCATCGATCCGGTGTGGGCGAATTACGAGCTCGTGGGCAACGTCTGGACCCGGGGCGGGGTCACGCCGCCGCAGCTCCAGGCCCAGGTCGGCTCGCTCTCCGCCGCCAACACGGCCATGGAGACCTTCGTCCAGAACGGCCCGTCGGCGCGGACCAACCCCAACAACTGCTTCAGTTGCCACAACCAGGATTCGGGGACCTTCGGCCGCAACCTGCCGCCAGCGGGCCTGAGCCACCTCTTCGACGAGGTGGCGCCGAAAAGCGGCGGCTGCGCCGACGGATCCCTGCCCGCCGCCTGCGGCCCGTACACCACGAACTGACGTCGAGCGAGGAAAGACCCATGAGCTATCTCGATCTGCCAAGAATCCATTTCGGCGGCCAGTTCCAGGCCTCCCCGAGCACCCTCAACAACACCGCCAACAACTTCGATCCGGCCAACTGGACTCCCGAGCTGACCGAGCTCTACTGGGCACCGGACAACGACGGCATCTTCGACCTCTTCCAGTGCAAGGTGAGCGCCACGCCGGGCGTCGCGCCGAACGACGCGCTCGTCGGCCAGCCGGTGAGCGCGGCCTACGCCAACGCGCCGCCGAAGCTGGTCGACCTCGACCCCATGCAGCAGAACGTCAGCGAGATCTGGGGCCTGCTGCTGCAGGTCGGCGACGCCGCCGGAGCGTTCGTGCGCGGCACCTTCGAGCCCATCTCCTTCAACGGCATCTGGGGCAACGCGCAGGGCGCGAACGCTCCGAGGAGCTCGGCGAGCGGCAGCGCCGTCTACCAGTCCACGCTGACGAACCTGGCGTGGAACGCCGGCGGCTCCGCCGTCCTGGCGGAGCTGCAAGAGCGCTCCCCGCAGCGTCTGTCCGTCCGCATGGTGGTCAACGCGCACAACAACTCGCCGCAGAACTACCTCTTCGACTCCGGGACGTTCCAGAAGATGACCGACGCGGGCGTGCCGCAGGACGTGGTGGACAAGCTCCAGGTGCTGTCGACCTACAGCCAGTTGAGCGGCGCCACTGCCGGCCTGATCCCCACCTCGAGCTACGTCAATTTCCAGCTCAACCTGCTCCTCGGCGAGCAGGTCGCCAAGCAGTACGGCGCGACCATCCTGGACGTTACGAAACAACCCTACACGCCCGCGACCACGTACCAGTTCGACTACGGCCAGATCGTGGGCACGGTGGGAGTTTCCGGCGACGACGAGCCGACGTTCGTCGTGCCGGCGCGGACCCTGGCGCCGCCGTCGGGCAGCCCGTGCTATTTCGCGCCGGCCAAGCTGCGTAGCGACGCCCTGACCCTGGACCTGGCCAACTCGCTGCCGGTCGAGCTGCCGGGCCAGGCGCCCTGGGCGGCGAAGCTGGGCACGCTGTCGCTGGCGTACGCGTCGCCGCCCGGCTCGACGAATTACGTCCCGCTCGTCGACGACGTCCCTTACGACGCCGCCGGCGGCCTGATGACGACCCGCACCGGCGTCCTCGACGTCGCTCTCGACGCGGAGCAGCTCGCCGCCGTCGCGAACCATCCGCTGGTGCTCCTGGGGACTCCGGGCGGCCAGCGGACCGTGCTCTTGCAGGAGAACCCGGAAGGTCTGAGCCTGCGCGCCGACCAGTTCGTTTTTCGTCTGAACCCGGGCGTCGCGGCGACGCCGAGCTTCCCGCGCGGCGAGACGGCCACGGTGAACCTCTACGTCCGCAAGTTCGGAGAGGTCGCGGGGACCGAAGGTCTCGAGGTCGGGCTGAGCCTGCTGAGCGAGAAGGAAGCCGTCGAGTACACCGAGAATACGCTGGGGACGAGCGGCTCGGCCGGCATCAAGAACCTGTCGATCCCGCAGGACGCGCTGAAATTCGACGCGATGACCGCGACCGTGGACGCCGACGGCGTCGCCAGCTTCCAGCTCACCGGGACGAATCCGGGCAACCCGCGCGTGTACCTCGACGGGAATATCTACTTCATCACCTACGATTTCACGCCCAAGGTGAGCGGCTACGTCGGCGATCCCAACGACGTCGTCAGCGTCCAGATTTACGAGCAGACGACGATCGCCGGCGAGCCGACGTGGGCCAACGGCATCGGCGAGATCTTCTCCCAGTACGGCCGCCTGTACCCGGTCATGGCGGTTTTCGGTCTCTCCGACCACGCCTCGGTGAAGAAGAACTACGAGATCATTCGCAAGGTCCTGGCGCTCGACATGCGGGATCCGTTGCACATGCCGGTCGTCCGCGACCTCTCGGAGAGCCGGCGGCAACTGATCTTCGAGTGGATGGAAGCCGGGATGCCATGACGGCCCCTCCGCGGTGGCGGCGGCGCAGCAGCGCCGCCGCCGCAAGCGCGATGAGCGTCGCCAGCGCCGCCAGTCCCTTGCCGCCGAGGACCGGGATCTCGGCCGGCACCGCCACCAGCGAACCGGACGCGCGGATCATCCAGTTGCCGGGCTCGACGGCGTCGATCGTCGCCAGCACGTCGTCGCTCGGCAGCGACGGCGGGTCCGGCGGGTCGCCGGTCCACAGGGCGAACCAGGAGCGGCCGGCGCTCGCCGTGGTGTCGAGGGCCGCGGGCCGCGACGGCGGCGAGACCCCGCTCACGACGAAGCGGTTGATCACGCCCACCAGGAGGTCGCCCGAGCCCGGCGACAGGCGCACCGGCGGATTCACCGGATAGACCGAGAACGTCGTGCCGTCGACGACCTGGATGACGTCGTCGAAGGCGGTCACGAGGACGGCGCCGCTGGCCGGGTCGCCGTCCGCGTCGCTGAACGCCACGAGCTGCACGGCGGCGCCGGGCACCACGTCCGGTCCCGGCGGAAAGAGCACCTGGATCTCCTCGAGGTCGAAGTCCTGCCCGGGAGTGGTGGGCGGGTCGAAACGGTTGAACCACAGGAATTGGAACGCCGCAGCGGCGGTGAAGCCCACGTCGGCTTCGCGGCTGCCGTCGTCGACGATCAACGCGACCGGTGCCAGCTTCAAGGGGGCCTTCGCCACGAGGGGGCTCTCGTGGCGGAGGATCGACCAGCCCGCCGGGTCCCGCGGCTCCGCGGCGAGCTCGGTCGCCGTAAGCGCGGTGAAGGCCGCGAGGAGGGCCGCGGCGGTCCATCGTGCGGATGCGTGCATCTCGGTTTCGCCCCCTGTACCTCGGCCTTACGGAACGGCCAGCGTCCAGGCCGTGGTGTCGCCCGACTCGAAACCGTCGGTGAAGATGGCGTCGCCCTCGGCGAGCCGGAGGTCGTCGAGAGCGGCGGTGAAGGCTTCGCCGCCCGGCGTCGTGAGCTCGAAGCCGCAGAACGCCGAGGCCGTTCCCGGCGGCGCCGTGAAGGTGCTCGCCACGCTCTCCCACGCGCCGCCCGTGTCGCTCACCGGGAACAGGTCCACGCTCGTCACCAGGGGCGAGCCGGCGCAGCCGGCGGCGGCGTAGGGCCGGCAGGTGCGGCTGAGGAAGACGTCCACCCCGGGCGACGCCGCCAGCCGGACGGTGCCGCTCAGCTCGTAGGCGACTCCGGCGGCGACCGGCACGCACTGGCCGAGGGAGAAGTCGGTGCTCGAGGTCAGGTTGGTGATCGCGGCCGAGCCGGAGATCGAGGCCGCGTCGACGTCGTCGCCGGCCCAGGCGATCTCGCCCGGAGTCGACGCCGGCGTCCAGCCGCCGAGGTCGCAGTCGAGCTGGCCATTGACGAAGAGGTTCTCGCGCTCGACCCGGAAGGTCCGCGTGAAGTCGCCGCCGGCCAGCGGATTGCCCGCGAGGTCGACGATCTCGTCGCAGACCACCAGCCGGTAGGGGGCGTCGGCCAGCGCCGTTCCGAGCTCGAGGGTGGTAGTCATCGACCCGGAGTCGTAGGACACGGCGACGACGACGACCGTGACGTCGTCGCCCGCGGGCGCGGCACAGGCCGCGCTCGTGACGTCGTGGTCCGGACCCGCGGCGAAGAGGCGGTAGTTGGCCGGGTTGGTCACGTCGTCGGCCGCGGCGTCGCCGGCCGGGTCGCCCATCGGCTGGTCGAAGGTGACGTGCAGCCGCGAGATCGCCACCCGCGCCTCCTCGCACTCCGCCAGGGCGCCGCCGGTGGCGGCGGTGGAGTCGACCGCCGCCACCGCGGGCGCGCCGTCGTCGTCGTCGTCGAGGATGGTGCCGACGCCCTGGCCGTCGGCGACGATCGCCTGCGCCGGGCTCGAGAGGTTGACGAAGAAGTCCTTCATGGCCGCCTCTTCCACCGTGTCGGCGACCACCGAGACGGTGACCGTCGCGGTCAGGGGACCGCCGGCGGCGAAGCTCACGGTCTGCAAGGGGAGGGCCGCGTAGTCGCCCGGCGAGAGAGCGGCGCCGTCGGCGGTCGCGACGTCCACGGACGCGTCGGTGGCGTTGTGGCTGCGGGAGATCGTGAAGACGAAGTCGGTGGTTCCGGCGTCGCCCTCGGCGAGGGTCACGTCGTCGATCGTCAGCTCCGCCGGCGTGCAGGTCCACTCGCCGATGAAAGAGGAGGGCAGCCCGCCCGCCTCGGTGAAGAAGCCGCCGGCGAAGAGCGACGGACCGGGGGCGTTGAACGCCGCCAGGGCCTCGACCTCCTCGTCGGTGCCGGCGCCGAGGGGCGACCACGCGGCGCCGTCCCAGCGGGCGACGTTGGCCGCCGGCACGCCGCCCGCGAACTCGAAGAAGCCGCCGGCGTAGAGGTCGGTGCCGCCGCCGTCGTCGAACCCCATCAGGGCGTCCACGGTGCGGAATTCGTCGAACGTGCTCATGCCGCCGCCGACGGCGGACCAGGCGCTGCCGTCCCAGCGGGCGATGCTCGTCGCCGACGCGCCGCCGGCGACGTCGAAGGCGCCGCCGGCGTAGAGGTCGGGCCCGCCGCCGTCGTCGTAGACGTAGAGCGTCTCGACCTCGTCGTCCGTCCCCAGGCCGACGGCGGACCAGGCGCTGCCGTCCCAGCGGGCGATCATCGAGGCCGGGACGCCGCCGGCGAAGTCGAACTCGCCGCCGGCGTAGAGGTCGGGCCCGCCGCCGTCGTCGAAGACCGCCAGGGTCTCGACGTCGTCGTCGGTGCCGGCGCCGACGGCGGCCCAGTCGGTGCCGTCCCAGCGGGCGACGTTCGACGCCGGGACGCCGCCGGCGAAGTCGAACTCGCCGCCGGCGTAGAGCTCGCCGTCGAAGACCGCCAGCGCCTCGACGACGTCGTCCGTCCCGTCGCCGAGGGCGGACCATGCCGTGCCGTCCCACCTGGCGACGTTGGCCGCCGGGACGCCGCCGGCGAGGTCGAAGATGCCGCCGGCGTAGAGAGCCGGGCCGCTGCCTTCGTCGTAGACGGCCAGCGCCTGGACCGAGGGGAATCCGCACCCGGGCAGGACGATTCCCTTGACGTCGTCAGCCCCCGTCCTCAACTCGGGAAAAGGAAAGAAGTCCTCGCAGCTCACGCCCGAGCCCAGGGGCGACCAGGAGGTGCCGTCCCACCTGGCGATGCCGTGGACGGGCACGCCGCCGGCGGTGAGGAACTCGCCGCCGGCGTAGAGGGCCGGGCCGCTGCCGTCGTCGAAGATCTCGAACGCGTAGACGACGGCGTCCGTGCCCTGGAAGTCGGGTCCGGCGGCGAAGACGCTGGACCAGGCCGCGCCGTCCCACGATGCGTGGAAGAGCGCCGGCGTGCCGCTCGCGTCGATGAAGATGCCGCCGGCGTAGAGGTCGGCGCCGCCGCCGTCGTCGAAGACCGCCAACGAATCGACCTCGCCGAGGAAACCGAAGAGGAAGCTCACTCCCAGGTCGAGGGCCGACCAGGCCACGCCGTCCCACCGAGCGACGCCCGGGGAAAACACGGGCACCGAGCCTGCCGAGACGAAGAAGCCGCCGGCGTAGAGCGCTTCACCGCCGCCGTCGTCGTAGGTCGTGAGCGCCAGCACGGGGCCGTCCATGCCGGTGTCCAGGTCCGACCAGTCGGCCCCGTCCCACTGCGCGATGCCGAACACGGAGATGCCGTCCGCTTCCTCGAAGAAACCGCCGGCGAAGAGGGCGTCGCCGCCGCCGTCGTCGAAGACCTTCAGCGCGGCGACCTCGTCGTCCATTCCGAGACCGACGGTCGACCACGCCGCGCCGTCCCATCGCGCGATGAAGTCGGCCGGGGCTCCGCCCGCGAATTCGAAGATGCCGCCCACGTAGAGGTCCGGGCCGCCGCCGTCGTCGAACACGGCGAGAGCGTTGACGTAGTCGTCCACGCCGTCGCCGAGGGCAGACCACGCGGCGCCGTCCCACTTCGCGACGTTGTCGGCCGGCGCGCCGCCCGCGGTGGAGAACTCGCCGCCGACGAAGAGAGCGTCGCCGCCGCCGTCGTCGAAGACCGCGAACGCGTAGACCGCGAGGTCGCCGCCGTCGCCGACGTCGGACCAGGTCGTGCCGTCCCATCTCGCGATGCCGGCCGCCGGCACGCCGCCCGCCGTGGTGAAGAAGCCGCCGGCGTAGAGGGCCTCGCCGGTGCCGTCGTCGAACGTCGCCAAGGCCCAGACGACGTCGTCCATGCCCGATCCGAGGGCGGACCACGCGCTGCCGTCCCACTTCGCGATGCCGAAGACCGCCAGGCCGCCGGCGGTGGTGAACTCACCCCCGACGTAGAGGGCCTCGCCGCTGCCGTCGTCGAACGTCGCCTGCGCGTAGACGGGGCCGTCGAGGCCGCCGAAGCCGTAGCTCGACGACCATTCGCAGGGGTCGGGCGCCGCGCCTTTGGGCGCGGGCGTCCGGCGCTCCCGAGCGTCCGGTTCCCAGGCGCCCTTGAACGTCCGCTCGTGGCGTTTCCGCGGGTGGTCGCCGGCCCATGCCGCCGCCTTGTCCTGAGTCGGCCTGGTGCCGGAGAGGACGCCGGCGTCCTGCGACGTCGCCGGCAATCCTGCGAGGAGCGATAGCCCGAGGACGACGAGCGGCGCGCGGCTCCCGGTCGTCCTTCGTGGTGGGGTGGGGGACGTCGTGAGGTGTGGCTGTTCTTTCATGGCGTGGGGGGGTCCCTACCCACGTAAGCGCGAGAATGCGCCGTCAACCCTAACCGGATCGCGGGCCGTGCTTTCGCGTTTTCGAGATTGTCAAGAGGAAAGGCCGCAGCCAGCTCACCGCAGCGACCCTGAGCGATTCCGCGCGGAATCAGTGAGAGTCCGGCCCAACCCTGAGCGATTCCGCGCGGAATCAGTCGGGGTCCGGCCCGACCCTGAGCGATTCCGCCTGGAATCGCCCAGGGCCACCGCCGACTCTGAGCGATTCCGCCTGGAATCGTCCAGGGTCACGCCAGACTCTCACCGATTCCGCCTGGAATCGTCCAGGGTCACGCCGTGCCACCGACCGAAGCGCCCGAGGAAAGGTGACCGGAGAAGAGGGACAGGCCGCTTCCCTTGAAGGCCCGACGACCCATGGGATAGCCTCCCGCCCCGGAAGGAGATCGTATGCGGGGTCTCGCGGCGACCTTGGGCACGCTCACGTGGCTCTTGGCGGGGAGTGGATCCGCGGCGGAGCCGCTCGAGCGCCTGACGGCCGACGACGTCTTCGAGCTCGCTTACCTGTCGGACCCGCGCGTCGCGCCCGGCGGCGGCGCCGTCGTCTACGTGCGCGAATCTCCCGACGTCGCCACCGACTCCTGGTACTCGAGCCTCGAGCTCGTCGACGCCGCGGGCGGAGCTCCGCGCGCCCTCACCGAAGGACGCCACCAGGACACCACCCCCCGCTGGTCCCCCGACGGACGCCGCCTCGCCTTCCTCTCCGACCGCGACGGCACGACGCAGATCTACGTGCTCGACCTCGCCGGCGGGGCGCCGACGCGCCTGACCGACCTCGGGCAGGAGCCCGGCGGCCTCGCCTGGTCCCCCGACGGACGCTCGATCGCCTTCGTGGCCCGCGAGAGCGCGCCGCCGCCCGCCGTGGCCGAGCTGCCACGGCCGCCGCCCGGGGCGAGCTGGGCCGAGCCGCCGCGGATCGAGGACCGCCTCGTCTACCGCGCCGACGGCGTGGGCTATCTCGATCACGGCGTGCTGCGGCTGTACGTGGTCCCGGCTGACGGAGGTCAACCCCGGCGCGTCACCCGAGACGCGTCGCCGCTCCACGAGACGAGCCTCGACCCGCTCAACCTCGAGCGCGACGACGCCGCCCCCTCCTGGACGCCCGACGGCCGCTACCTCGTCGTTTCGGCCAACCGGCGCCCGGACTGGGAGCTCCATCCCCTGGATACCGAGCTCTTCGAGGTGTCGGTGGAGGGCGGCACGATGCGCCCCCTCACCGCCCGCCGCGGTCCCGACGCCTCGCCCGCCGTGTCCCCCGACGGCCGCTTCGTGGCCTACGTCGGTTACGACGAGCAACGCAAGGGCTACCAGCTCCAACGGCTCTACCTGCTCGCCCGCGCCGGCGGCGCGCCGCGGGCGCTGACCGCGGGCTTCGACCGCAGCGTGCGCGCTCCGCGCTGGACGGGCGACGGCCAGGGCCTGCTGGCGACGTACCACGACCGCGGCAACACCCGCGTCGCCCACGTCGACCTCGAGGGCAGGGTGCGCGAGCTCAGCGGCGACGTGGGCAGCGGCTACAGCGCCTACGGCGGCGGCACCTTCACCCTCGCCGAAGGCGGCGTGTACGCCTTCACCTACTCGCGTCCGCAGGTGCCGGTGGAGGTGGCCCTCGGCCGGGTCGGCACGCCGGGCGTGCGGGTGCTGACCGCGCTCAACGAGGGCCTGCTGGCCGCCAAGGAGCTGGGCGCGGTGGAGGAGGTCTGGTTCCCGTCGCGGCGCGACGGGCGGCCGATCCAGGGCTGGGTCGTGCTGCCCCCGGGCTTCGACCCGGCGCGTCCGCCGCCGCTGGTGCTCGACGTCCACGGCGGCCCTTTCCGCGATTTCGGCGACCGCTTCGACGTCGACAAGCAGCTCCTGGCGGCCCACGGCTACGCGGTGCTCTACGTGAACCCGCGCGGCAGCGCCGGCTACGGCGAGGCCTTCGGCAACCTCATCCACCACGCCTATCCGGGCGACGAGGTCCACGACTTCGACGCCGCGGTGGCGGCGGCCGTCGACCGCGGCTGGGCCGACCCCGAGAACCTCTTCATCACCGGCGGCAGCGGCGGCGCCCTGCTCGCCCTGTGGACCATCGCCCAGCGCCCGAGCTATCGCGCCGCGGTGGCCGCCTACCCGGTGGTCGACTGGGCGAGCTTCGTGCTGACCACCGACGTCGCGGCCTGGGTGATCGACGACTGGTTCCCCGGACCGCCGTGGGAGCACCCCGAGCACTACCGGGCACGCTCGCCCCTGTGGCGCGTCGCCGACCTCGCCACGCCGACGATGGTGGTCGTCGGCGAGGAGGACTACCGCACCACGGCGGCCCAGGGCGAGCAGATCTACTCCGCCCTGAAGCTCCGGAGCGTCGACGCGCTGCTGGTGCGCCTGCCGGGCGAGCCGCACTACGGGGAACGGCACCCCAGCCACCAGATCGCCCGAATGCTGCTCACGATAGGATGGTTCGACCGTTACCGGAGCGGAGTCGACGCCGCCGGCGACGCCGGCTCACGCTGACGCTCATCGATATGATCGAAGTCCTGGACGCCTCGCCGCCGCGGTCCGTCCGCGTCCACCTGACGACCTTCCGCGAGCTCGAACGTCACGTGCGCGACGAGCGCAAGCACGCCGGCTACGAGCGGCTGCTCGCCGACTTCGGCGTCGACGCCCGGCGCTTCTCGCGCCTCGCACGACATCCCCGGCTGATCCTCGCGGAGCAGCCCGGCTGCTGGTTCGGCGGCGACGACCTGATGCGTTACCGCCTGCTGGCGCGCCTGGCCGAGGTCATGGGGACCGGCGCCCCCGAGGTCCTGTCGCTGGCGAGCGACGCCTTCACCTGCCGGGGGGGCAAGCGAGACTTCCTGCTCTTCAAGCTCCACCGGCGCCTGGGGTCCGTCCACCTGGTCGGCGCCTCCTACCTCCGGCGCCACCGCAATCGGGTCTACGACGCCCTGACCATCTCCGGCGCGGCCCGCGAGCGCCTCGCCGCCCTCCTCGACACGACGCTCGCCATGTTGGGCAGCGCCGCGGTCTCGCCGGCGGCGTTCGCCGACGCGGTGCTGGCGATCTTCCGCGCCGGCGTGCGCCCCGGCGCGCGGGCGCTGCTGCCCGCGCGCTGCGACCGGCGCGGTCTGCGCTCGTTCGCAGCGCGGCTGCGGCGCTACGACCTCGAAGCCGCCCGCCGGCCGCTCGCCGCGGCCCGCGAGGCGCTCGCCGAGGGCGTCTCCTGGGTCGGCTACTGGGACCGCGTCAACGCCGTCTTCCTCGGCACCGAGATCGGGGCGCTGGGACCGCTCTTCAACCGCTTCCTGCTCGCCGTGGACGATCCCGTGAAGATGGCGCGGCAGTTGATCCGGCTGTGCCGTCCCGCCGGCGACGAGCCGATCGCCGTGGCCGCCGTGGTCGCCGGCGGCGCCAAGTACCGGATGGTCTTCTTCGACCCGGCGGACGAGCGCTTCTTCTACCGTCCGCGGCCCCGCCGGCGCCGGCCGATCTCGTGGGACCGCCTGCGCGAGCTCGCCCGCGGCGGCCGCACCGGCGGCCCGGCGGGGACCCTCGAATACCTGCTGATGGCGGCGAGCGGCATCTATCTGGTCGCCGATCCCGTGGACGGCCACAGCCGCTTCGAGCGCGACGCCCGTCGCATCCACGAGCTCTACACCGGCCTGTCCTTTCCCTACGTGGCGCTGCCGGCGAGCCTCTGCGCCGGCGAGCCGGACTACCTGGAGATGTTCGCGCCCGGCTTCGCGGAGCAGGGCCGCGCGGCCTGCGAGCGGTTCTTCTCATGAGCTTGCCGGCCGCCGAGCTGGCGCGCGCCGAGCGCGCCCACTACCGCCTGCACTCCGCGCTCTACCTCCCCGAGCGGCGGGACCTCGCGGGCGTGAGCCTGTTCGCCTCGCCGACGATCCCCGACCCGGAATGGAACCACGCGGCGCTGGTCGCCGTCGACGCGGCCGCCTGGCCCGCGCGTCTGGCCGAGATCCGCCGCTTCTTCGAGCGCCGCGGCCGGCCGGCGACGGTGGCCGTCAGCCCTTTCTCGCGGCCGGCCGATCTGGCGGCGCGGCTCGCCGGCGCGGGCTTCGCGCCGAGCTTCCGCCACCGCTGGTTCTTCGGCCGCGACGACGACGCGCCGGAGGCTTCGGCGGCCGTCGAGATCGTCGACGGCGAGGAGCGCATGAGCGCCTTCGTCGACGTCTTCGAGGCCGTCTTCGCCGAGGATCCGGAGCCCGGCTACGCCCGCGCCTTGTGGCGCTCGTGGCGCCACGCCACCGTCGTCCACTACCTGGCGAGGGTGGACGGCCGTCCGGCGGGCGTGGCGAGCGCCCTCCACGCCCGCGGCGCGTGCGGGCTGTACAATCTCGCCGTCCTGCCGAGCCGGCGGCGCCGCGGCCTGGGCACGGCGCTGACCGCCCGCCGCCTGGCCGACGCCCGCCGGCGCGGCGACCGGCTCGTCTTCTTGCAGACCGAGCCCGGCGCCGTGGCCCGCCGGCAGCGCCGCAACGGCCTGGCGCCGGGATTCGAGACCGTCGGCTGGACCGCCCTGGAATGACCCGGAGGAGACCATGCCCATCTTCGAAGCCTCCCTCGCCGCGGGCTTCCTGATCCGCACCGAGACCCGCCCCTCGACGATCCCCGGCGCCGGCGCCGGCGTCTTCGCCCTGGAGGACGTGGCCCGCGGCACGTTCGTGGGCATGGACTTTCCCGACCCGAAGAAAGCCTGCACCGCCGACGAGGTGCTGGCGTTGCCGCGCGAGCTGCGGATGTTCTCCTGGCGCCACGTCGAGCACGTCTGCTTCGCCGCCGCCGGGCAGCGGACGTCGACCGACCTGATGAACCACTCCTTCACCCCCAACGTCCTGTGGCACGTGGGCCACTACTTCACGCTCGCCGACGTGCTCGCCGGCGACGAGCTCTTCCTCGACTACCGCCACCTGCTGGCCCCGTCATGGAACGATCGGCTCTTCGACGGCGCCAGCCGCCGCGCGGTCAACGGCCTGGAGTGGCGCGAGGCCGTCAGGAGCTCGTGCCGGCAGCTCCTGGCGTTGCTCGAGGACCACGGCCCCTAGCTCGTCCGCCGTCTGTTGTAGAATCCCCCAACCTTCGAACCGACCTCAAGGACACCGACGCCATGAACCTCCCATTCCGCCTCCCCGTGCTGATCGTTCTCGTCGTCGTGGCCGCCGCCGCGGCCGCCGAAGACCTCACCGTGGTCTCCCGGGTGATTCCCTCGAAGGGCCAGCCGATGACCGCGACCCAGTACATCTCGGCGAACAAGGTCCGCTCCTCCGACGGCCAGTTCGACACCATCATCGATCTCGAGAGCGGCCAGATGATCCAGGTCGACCACAAGAAGAAGAGCTACTTCGAGACCTCGTTCGAGGAGATGCGGGCGCACTTCGCGGAGCTGGCGAAGATGCTCGACGACAATCCGATGATGGCGAGGATGCTCGGCGAGGCCACCGAGGTGGACGTCGAGAAGATCCCCGGCACGCGCGAGATCGCCGGCTACACGTGCCGGCAGTACCAGCTCACGATGGGCGAGAACCTGAAGTTTCTCGTCTGGGCGACGCCCGACCTGCAGCCGCCCGGCGAGCACTACGACGCCCAGAAGATGCTCTACGCGGCGATGGGACCGGCCGCCAGCCGCTTCGAGAAGATGTTCGACGAGATGAAGAAGATCGGCGGCTTCGCGCTGTCGACGCAGATCGACACGCGGATCCTCGGCATGAGCGTCAACAGTCTGTCCGAGGCCGTGGAGGTGCGCCTGGATCCGCTGCCGGCGGAAGCCTTCGCGCCGCCGGCGGGCTACAAGAAGAAGAAGTCGCCCTACGGCGGGTAGGCCGACGAGCTCAGGCCCTCGGCCGCCGGCAGGCCGCGCGCCGGGACCGGAAGCCGGATCGGCTTGCCGAGCTCGAAGCGGAACGGGATCTCCGGGCACAGCCACGCCGAGTGCGGCGCCTGCCAGACCTCGGCCGCGACGTCGGCCAGGCACTCGCTCACCAGGCCGGCCTCGCCGATCTCGACGGCGAGCGGCCAGATGGCGGCGGCGACGTTCGAGGTCGTGATGGAGCGCAGCCGGCTGTCCCACACCGCGTAGCCGCGGCGCCGGTTGCGGAAGTACTCGACCGTGGCCTCCCAGCTCCCCAGCCGCGGTCCGGGGCCGCTGCCCGGCGAGGCCATGCGGCCGCGGATCTCGAGCCTGCGGCGGCGGCGGATGGTCCAGGTCCAGCACTCGGCCTCCGGCGCCGCCGACGGCGAGGGATAGGAAAACGCCGCCCCGGTGGCCGGCTGGCGGCCGAGGAGCCGCGACATCGGGGCGACCCAGAAGGGCACCAGGGTGCGCAGGAAGAGCACCGAGGGCATGCCCCGGCCGTCCAGCACGTAGAGGCGCAGGTTCATCTGCGGGTAGGAGAAACGGGCCAGCGGCATCGACGGCAGGTGGAGGCCGCTCAAGCGGAACAGCAGCACCGAAGCGAAGACCCACTCCTGGTCGTGCCAGCCGTGGGTCTCGTAACGCAGCGGCGGCGGCAGCTCGGGGGCGGCGGCGCGCGGCAGCGCCCAGTTCACGTAGAGACAATCGCGGGCCAGGGTGCTGAGCTGCATCGCCGGGATCTTATCTCTTTCACCCCACACCTCTTCCGAGAAGGCGCGGATGCGGCTATATAATGGAGCCTCCGGGCATCCGGGAAACCCAAGGAGAAGTCTATGCGACCCACCATCTCGAAGCTCCTCGTCCTGACCTGTCTGGTCGTCCTGTGCCTGCCCCTCCAGGCGGCGGCCCAGGGCAACCTGCGCTATACCGTCGGCGTGACCGAGTTCGAAAACCAGGCCGGCTGGTACGGCCACTTCAACATCGGCAACGCCTGGGGCACGGTGCTCACCGACCTGCTCAACCAGAGCGGACGTTTCATCGTCCTCGGCGAGAGCGACATGCGCGGCGCCGCCATGGCCGAGCAGGACCTCGGCGCTTCCGGCCGCACCGCCGGCGGCGCCAAGACGCCGGTCACCGGCCAGCTCACCCCCGCCCAGCTCCTGGTCAAGGGCGCCATCACCCACGTCCAGTACGACACCAAGGGCGGCGAGGGCGGCGTGCGCGTCAAGGGCATCCGCCTCGGCGGCAAGGCGAAGACCGCCGAGGTCAACGTCACCATCTACATGGTCGATTCGACCACCGGCCAGATCGTGGCGTCGCAGAGCGTGGTCGGCCAGGCCAAGAGCAAGGGCGCCGCCGTCGGCTACTCGGGCGGCGACTGGGGCGCCGCCTTCGGCGGCCACAAGGACGACAACCTCGGCCAGGCGATCGCCGACGCCGCCGACCAGGCCGTGAAGTGGATGACCGGCCAGCTCCCCAGCATCCCGTGGAGCGGCAGCGTGGTCATGGTCAAGGACGGCCAGGTCTACATCAACCGCGGCAGCCGCGAAGGCGTCACCGCGGGCCAGCGCTTCGTCGTCGGCGTCAGCGAGGTGATCCGCGACCCCGACACCGGCGAAGTGCTCGACCAGAGCGTCACCGAGGTCGCCCGCCTCGAGGCCGCCTCGGTCAAGGAGAAGCTGACGATCTGCAACGTGGTCTCCGGCAGCGCCGGCGCGGTGCGCAAGGGCCACGGCGTGCACCCCGCGGGCTAGCGGCAAGCGTCATGCGCGAAGGTCAGGAAATCGGCAGCTACGTCCTCGAGTCGCCGCTCGGCAAGGGCGGCATGGGCGAGGTCTTCCTGGCGCGTCACAAGAGCCTGGGCAGGCGGGCGGCGATCAAGGTGCTCGCGGTGGCCGTCGACGAGCCGCAGTTCCACGAGCGCTTCTCGCGCGAGGCCCGCGCCCAGGCCCAGCTCAGCCATCCCAACGTGGCGCGGGTGCTCGACCACGTACAGAAGGACGGCCGCTGGTACCTGATCACCGAGTACATGCCGCGCGGCACCTTGAAGGACGTGCTCGACCAGAGCCCCGGGCCGGTGCCGCCGGCCCAGGCCCTGGCCTGGACGCGCCAGGCCCTGCGCGGCCTCGAGTACGCCCACCGCCAGGGGATCGTCCACCGCGACGTCAAGCCCGCCAACGTCCTCGTCAACGAGCACGGCGAGGCCGCGGTCACCGACTTCGGCCTCGCCATGGTGGCCGGCGGCGAACGCCTCACCCAGACCGGCACCGCCCTCGGCACGCCCGCCTACATGAGCCCCGAGCAGGTCTCCGGCGACCGCGAGGTCGACCACCGCACCGACGTCTACTCGATGGGCGTGGTGCTCTACGAGTTGCTCACCGGCCGCGTGCCGTTCCCCATGAAGTCGGCGTCGGAGGTGGTGCGGGTGCTGGTCAACGAGCCGCCGCCGCTGCGCGAGCTCAACCCCAGCCTGCCGCCGGAGCTCGAAGGCCTGGTGATGCGCGCCCTCGCCAAGAACCCGGACGCTCGCTACGCCGACTGCAAGGAGTTCGCCGAGGCCGTCGCGCGCTGCGAGCGCGGTGAAGCCGTGGCGGCGCCCCCACCCCTGCCGCCGCCGCTGCCGCCAGAGCCCACCGTGGTCGTCAGCCCGGCGGCCCAACTGACGCCGCCGCCGCAGGCCCGGCGCACCTCGCCGTGGGCCGTCGCCGCGATCCTCGCGATTCTCGCCATAGGTGGCCTGGGCCTCGCGGCCGCGGCGGTCTACTACGTGCTGCCGACGTTCCTGGGGGACGCAGAGGCCGGCACGACGCCTCCGGAAAGCAAAGGCGAAGGCGGCGCGGAACCGCTTCCGATCGGAACGGCCGACGGTGCCATGGATGGGCCCGAGCCGGTGGCGCTGGGGGCCGCCGATGAAACGTCGCCGGCAGAGCCGGGCGCCGGGCAGGTCGTCGGCAGCCGGGAGCTCCTGAGCTTTGCCGATGGGGCGCAAGAGTCGGACCTGTCGGACCTGTCGGACCTGTCGGACTCGTCGGACCGGGTCGAGCAGCCGGAAATCGCAGAGGTCCTGCCGCCACCGCCGCTACCACCGCCGCCGCTACCGCCGCCGCCGCCACCGCCGCCGCCACCGCTCTTGCCCGCGCGGCCGGTCGTGGCGGTCGTCGCCTTCGGCGACCCGCTCTTCGCGGGCGCTTTCGAGGCCGAGCTCGAGGACCGTCTGCGCGGCGCCGGCTTCGACGTGGCCGACGAGCGCAACTCCCTGCGTCTGGCCGACCTGCTGCGGCGCTGGGGCGACGACGTCGCGGTCCCCGAGATCCTGCCGCTGCTCGAGGACGAGGGCTTTCACGTCGTCGTCGTGGCGCAGGTCGACTTCGTGGGCTACCGCGAGCTGCAGTACCTCGGCCGCTACAGCCAGGCCACCCAGGCCCGGCTGCGCCTCAACGCCTACCTCGTCGGCGAAGGGAGCGCCATGGGTCCGGGCTGGAGCGAGGCGGTCGAATACACCGAGCTCAATGCCGCCGGCAAGGCCGAGACGGCGATGCTCGGCGCCTCCGGCTCCCTGAGCGAGGCGATCCACCAGGGTTGGCGCGCCTACCGCCGCCGCTGAGCGCGCCCGTGCGTTAACGCCGCCGCCCGCCCCGATGTCACTTCCCGGAGGATCCACGATGGGCAAGAGACGATTGATCATGCTCGCCATCCTCGTCGTCATCGTCGCCGCCGCCGCGGTCGTCCTGACGCTCGACTACGACTCCCCCCGGCTCGGCCGCGCCATCCTCGAGCGCGCCGGCCAGCAGGCGGGTCTCGACCTGCGCGCGGAGGGCTTCCGCCTCAACCTGCTCCGCGGGCTGCAGCTCGAGGACGTCGAGGTCGTCAGCCACACGCCGGGCTCCGCCTTCCACGCCCGCGCCGACCGCCTGGTGCTCGAGCACCGCCTCGCGCCGCTGCTGCGCGGCCAGGTGCGGATCGTGGAAATCGTCCTCGTGCGGCCCGCCATCGAGCTGGTGTCCGAGGCCGAGGTCACCGTCGTCGCGGCGTCCGACCCAGCGGTCTCAGCGGCGCCGCCGCCGGAAGTGACGGCGCCGGCCGAAGGCGGCTCCGGCCTCGACCTCGGCATCTCGCGCTTCGCCATCGTCGACGGCACCCTGACGATCCGCGACGCCGCCGACCCCGAAGGCGGCACGACCACGATCCGCGGCCTCGACCTCGAGCTGCGCGACGTCGCGCTCGACCCCGCCGCGCCCTCGGCGATGCAGGGGCTCACGGCCGCCGGAGAGCTGGAGGCCGACGAGGTCGAGACCGCCACGGCCCTCGCCGAGGACGCCCGCGGCGACGTCCGCATGGAAGGCGGTCATTTGCGGATCGAGGGCCTGCAGCTCCCCACCGCCCAGGGACGCCTCGTCGTCACCCAGCTCGACGCCGACTTCAACGCCGACCCCTACACCTACGCCCTGACCGTCGAGGGCGACCCCTTGAACACCAACCTGATCCTCGGCGCCGCCGACGACGGCGGCTTCGGCCCCGCCCGCCTGAGCCTCGACGTGACCGGCGACGGCTCGGAGCACGGCGCGCTCGCCGGCCAGGGCGTGCTCGCCCTGGCGCCGGGCGAGCTGCCGGTGCTCCCCCTGCTGGCGGCGCTCGAGCGGCTCGTCGCCGGCACCGAGATCATCGGCGAGGCCTACGAGCCCTTCGACATCCGCTTCGGGATCCGCGACGACCGCCTCGAGATCGAGCCGTTCCGCATCGTCACCGGGAAGTTGGAGCTCGAGCTGTCGGGTCAGGTGGGTTTCGAAGGCGCGCTGTCGCTGCGCACCACCCTGCGCGCCCCGCGCGAGGGAGCGGAAGCCATCGAGCTCCCCAAAGAGGTCGTCGAGGCCCTGACCGACGCCGACGGCCGCGTCAACCTGCCGATCGCCATCGGCGGCTCGCAGTTGAGCCCGCAGGTCGCGTTCGACCGCAGCGGCTGGGAGCGGATGGCGCGCCGGCGGGTGGAGAGCGAGGCCAAGAAGGAGGTCTCCAAGGCCCTGGGCAAGCTCTTCGCCAAGGACGACGACGACGGCCCCTGACGGTGTCACCGGGCGCCGCGACGCCGCGGCGGCTTGCCGGCCGGGGGCGGCGCCGACGGCGCCGGCGGGCGGACGATCGGCGTCACGGCGGCGAGCGGCGGCAGCGGCGGGTCGCCCGGGTAGAGCACGCGCTCGAGGAAGAGGCCGGAGGCCGGGGCCGTCCAGCGTGCCGGATCGCCCTCGCCGCCGGGATGCCGGCCCTCGAGCAGGCCGGCGAACGCTTCGGCGTCGAGCTCGCCGGTGGCGACGCGCACCAGCGATCCCACCAGCCGGCGCACCATGCGCCACAGGTAGTGCGACGCCACGAAGCGCAGCACCACGAGGTCGCCGTCCTCGGCCACCTCCACCGACGCCACCTCCACCAGCGTGCTCTTGGGCACGTCCTCGCGGACCGCGAAGAGGCGGAAGTCGTGGCGGCCCACGAGGAGCGCCGCCGCCGCCCGCAGGCGGCCGACGTCGAGGGGCTCCCGGACCCACCACGCCCACGGCTTGGCGAAGGCGCTGCGGCGCCGCGAGATCTGGTAGACGTAGCTGCGCGCCACCGCCAGGTGCCGGGCATGGAAACGGGAGGGCGCCGGCTCGACGGCGAGCAGGTGGACCGCGGCCGGCAGCCGGTCGTTGACCGCCCGCCGCAGCCGCTCCGGGTCCATGGACCGCGCCAGGCGCAGGTGCGCGACCTGGGCGAGCGCGTGGACGCCGGCGTCGGTGCGGCCGGCGCCGCCCAGCTCGACGGCCTCGATCCCGGCGTCGGCGAGCGCCCGCAGCACCTCGCCGGCGACCGTGCGGGCGTTCTTCTGCACCTGCCAGCCGGCGAAGCGGGAGCCGTCGTACTCGATGGTCAGGCGGTAGGTGGGGAGCTCTTCCGGCTTCGGTGCCATGGGCGATCCCGGCGTCAGTTGGAGAGGTCGAGGGCGTGCCGCTTCAGGTCCTCGAGAGAGACGACCTCGAGGGCGGCCTCGTGCGTCGCCGCCAGGACCACCGGCGGCGCGACGCCGGCCCCCAGCGCCTCCTTCCACCGCGCGGCGCACAGACACCACTGGTCGCCGGGCCTCAGACCCGGGAAGTCGAGCATCGGCGCCGGCGCCGCCAGGTCGTTGCCGCGCGAGCGGCTGAAGGTCAGGAACTCCTCGGTCATGTGCGCGCAGACCACGTGCAGCCCCACGTCCTCGGGGCCGGTGTCGCAGCAGCCGTTGCGGTAAAAGCCCGTCAGCGGAGAGGCGCAGCACTCCGCGAGCGGGCCGCCCAGCACGTTCATCGCTTTCGCCATGTCAGCTCCTCGAATCCAGGCGCGGATCATAGCCGATTCCCCGGCGTCCGCAGAATCTAGAAATCGCTTGACCGGAGCAGGATAGCATGAGAGCATTGACCGACGCGGAGCTTCACGGTCCGCAGGAGCCTCGCTGCGCGACCGCTTCAGCGTCGGCTACCACGCGACGCCGGTGAGGCACTCGCTCGTCTGCGAGTAGGCGATGGCCGCGCGCCTGACCTCCGCTCAGACCGCCTTGACACCGCCTCCGACCTTCGCAACAATTCTGTTGGCAATAGATCTGTTGCAAAGATGCGATGCCAGAGACAAGACTGAGACGCGCTCATGGAAACTGGGTCTCGGGGGACCGCTTCTGGAACCGGGAAGCCGAGTTGGCCCTCCTCGCCGACTACCTCGAGGAGGGAGCCCACCTCCTCATCGTCGCCCAGCGGCGGATCGGCAAGACCAGCCTGATGCGGGAGGCGGTCCGGCGCCTCGAGGGGCGCTTCCTCTGCCTCTTCGTCGACCTCCAGAAGTCCCACTCGGCGGCCGACGCCGTCGTCGAGCTGAGCGTCGCCACCCACCCGCACGCGCGGCTCTGGGAGAAGACGAAGGCCGTCTTCGGGAACATCCTCGACAAGATCGGCTCCAAGGTCGAGTCGCTCCAGCTCGACGACCTCACCGTGGTCCTGCGCAGCGGCCTGACGCTCGGCGACTGGCAGGCCAAGGGCGACCGTCTGCTGGAGACTCTCGCGTCCGCCGATCAGGACGTCGTGGTCTTCTTCGACGAAGTGCCGATCTTGGTGAACCGAATCCTCCAGGGCGACGACTACAAGATCACCCCGGATCGGCGCCGGCAGACAGACGCCTTCATGTCGTGGCTGCGCGCGAGCTGCCTGCGTCATCAGGGAAAGCTGCGGCTCGTCGTCACCGGATCGATCGGCCTCGAGCCCATCCTGCGTCAAGCGGGGCTGAGCGGCACGCTGAACGTCTTCACGCCCTTCGAGCTCGGACCGTGGAGCCGTGAGACCGCCGCCGGCTGCATCGAGGCCCTGTCCCATCAGTATGGCATCGAGTTTCAGCCTGAGGCCGTCGAGACGATCCTCGACCGGCTGGGGGTTTGCATCCCCCACCACGTACAGATGTTCTTCGACAACGTTTACCACGAGTCCAAGCTGAGGGGCTTGACGGCGGCGGACAGGGCGCTCGTCGAGGAAGTCTACCAGAGAGACATGTTGAGCGTCCGTGGTCATGCCGAGCTCAGCCACCTCGAAGAACGGCTCAAGATGGTCCTCGGACCCGACCGCCACCCGCTTGCCCTCGAGCTGCTCACCGAGACCGCGGTAACCGCAGAGCTCACGTCGTCCGCCGCCTTGACGGTCGCTGGTGAATATCTTCCAGCGGAGACGAAAGCCGCGGAGGAGGTCCGAGAGATCCTCGGGATCCTCGAGCATGACGGCTACCTGTGCAGGAACACCGAAGAGAACTTCGTCTTCGTCTCCAGGCTCCTTCGTGACTGGTGGAAGGCGCGCTTCGGCTTCGGCTTTGTCCCGGCAGGGGAAAGAGCGAAATAGACGCCGAATCTGTAGTAACCTGGACGGACTGATGACCAAGAAGAGCGACGCCCGAGGACGACACCCAGGAAGGACGCCATGACCGCCGCACGCTACGAGCTCGAGATCAACGGCAGGGCCGTGGCCTTCGAGCCCGGGCAGACCCTGCTCCAGGTGGCCCGGCGCGAGGGCCACGAGATCCCCACTCTCTGCCACGACCCGCGGCTCGCCCCGGCCGGCGTGTGCCGCACCTGCCTGGTGGAGGTCGACGGCTGGCGGCGCATGGCGCCCTCGTGCGCCACCCTCGCCGAGCCCGGCATGAGCGTCGTCACCGAGAGCGAGCGCATCGAGCGTCACCGGCAGACCCTGCTGTCGCTCTACATGACCGACCATCCCAAGGACCGCGAGACGTCCGAGAAGGGCGCGCCCGACCAGCTCTTCGACATGGCCGAGCGCTACGGCGCCGACGACTGGGGCACGATGGTGAACCTCCGCGCCGCGCGCGAGGACCGCAACCCCTACGTCCACTTCAACCCCGAGAGCTGCATCGTCTGCGAGCGCTGCGTGCGCTACTGCGAGGAGATCGAGTCGGTCTCGGCGATCACCCTCGCCGGCCGCGGCTCGCGCGCCACGATCTCCACCGTCGACGGCCTCTCGCTGCTCGACACCACCTGCGAGATGTGCGGCGGCTGCATCGACGTGTGCCCCACCGGCGCCATGGCCGAAAAGATGCCGCTGGTGCGCATGAAGCCCCCCGAGCGAGCGCTCGAGAAGGTGCGCACCACTTGCAACTACTGCGGCGTCGGCTGCCAACTGGACTTGAACGTCGACCGCGCGGCCCGCGGTGGCCAGGGCGAGATCGTCAAGGTCACCAGCCCGCCCACCGGCACCACCACCAACGACGGCAACCTCTGCGTGAAGGGACGCTTCGCCTACGACTTCGTCCACCACGCGGAGCGGCTGACGACGCCGCTCGTCCGCGGCGAGGACGGCGAGCTCCATCCCACGTCCTGGGACGACGCGCTGGCGCGCGCGGCGGCCGGGCTCCACGCCGTCAAGGAGCGCCACGGCGCCGACGCCCTCGGCTTCGTCTCCTCCTCGCGCTGCACCATGGAGGAGAACTACCTGGTGCAGAAGATAGCGCGGGCGGTCTTCGGCACCAACAACGTCCATCAGTGCGCCGCCACGTGACACGCCCCCACGGTGGCCGGTCTGGTCACCACCTTCGGAGCCGGGGCGATGACGAACTCGATCGGCGAGATCCGCGACGCCGACTTCCTCTTCGTGATCGGCTCGAACACCAGCGAGGCCCACCCGATCATCGCCATGGAGATGAAGCGCGCGATCCACGGCGGCGCCACCCTGGTGGTGGCCGACCCGCGGCGGATCTGGATGACGACGATCGCCGACAAGCACCTGCAACTGCGCCCCGGCACCGACGTCTGGCTCCTCAATGCCATGGCTCACGTGATCGTGACCGAGGACCTCGTGGACCACGACTTCATCGACCGCCATACCGAGAGCTACGAGGCCGTGGCCGCGGCGGTCGCGAAATACACGCCCGAGGAGGCCGAGAGGGTGACCGGCGTCGCCGCGGACGACGTCCGCTGGACGGCGCGGCGCTACGCCACCACGGAGAAGGCCGGCATCTACTACACCCTCGGCATCACCGAGCACTCCCACGGCACCGACAACGTCTACGCCCTGGCCAACCTGGTGCTGATGACCGGCCACCTCGGCAAGCCGTCGGCGGGCATGAACCCGCTGCGCGGCCAGAACAACGTCCAGGGCGCCAACGACGCCGGCGCCACCCCGGTCTTCTACCCCGGCTACCAGCGGGTGGACGACCCGGAGGTCCACGCCAAGTACGAGAAGTCGTGGGGCGTGAAGCTCGACCCCCGGCCGGGCCTCAACCTCAACGAGATGATGAAGCAGGCCGGCAAGTCGATCAAAGGCTTCTTCGTGATGGGCGAGGACATCGTGCTCTCCGAGCCCAACGTGCGGCTGCTCGAGGAGGGCCTCAACAAGGTCGAGCTCCTGGTCGTGCAGGACGTCTTCCCCACCGAGACCATGCGCTTCGCCGACGTGGTGCTGCCCGGCGCCGTCTTCGCCGAGAAGGACGGCACCTTCACCAACTCGGAGCGCCGCGTGCAGCGGGTGCGCAAGGCCGTGGAGCCGCCCGGCGAGGCGAGGGCGGACTGGCAGGCGCTGATCGACCTCGCCAACGCCTGCGGCGGCTCCGGCGGCCGCGAGGCGTGGCGCTTCGATTCCCCCGCCGCGGTCTACGACGAGCTGGCGCGCGACGCGCCGAAGTTCGCCGGGATCAGCCACCGGCGCATCGACTCCGAGGTCCACGACGGCATGACCGGCCTGCAATGGCCGTGCCCGGGGCCGGGCCATCCCGGCACGCGCTTCCTGCACCAGGGCGGCGTGCTGCGCGGCAAGGGGCTCTTCATGCCGGTGGAGTACCGGCCGTCGATGGAGCTCGAGGACGACGACTACGGCCTGCTGCTCTCGACCGGCCGCACGCTCTACCACTACAACGCCGCCACCCAGACGCGGCGCGAGTCGGGCCTGCACGCGAAACAGCCCGAGCCCTTCGTGGAGATCCACCCGCGCGACGCCAAGAAGCGCGGGGTGGAGCACGGCGACCTGGTGGAAGTGTCGAGCCGCCGCGGCGCCGTGCGGGTGCGGGCGATCGTGTCGCGCCAGGTGCGTCCCGGCTGCATCTGGATGCCGCTGCACTTCGCCGAGGCGCGCGCCAACCTGCTGACCAACGACGCCGGCGATCCCGTCACCGGCACCGCCGAGTACAAGGTGTGCGCGGCGGAGGTGGTCAAGGTCGGGGCGCGCGACGCGGACGTCGAGCTCTTCCCGGGCAGCTACTACCACGATTCCGGACCCGGACCCGGCGTGGTCTGCGACTGCGATCCCGTCGACGCGCGGGCGGCGCGGGAGCTGGTGCCGGAGCTGGCAGGTCAGGGGTAGGTCAGGAGGTCTGGCGTCTCGCCTGCTCTCCCAGCATGTCTCGCGGAGGCTCTTCTTGTCAGCTCAGGTATACCGCGCGTTGCGGTACTTCTCGTCGTAGAACTCCGGCAGCAAGGCGTCGACCTGCAACAGCCCGCGACGCGTCAGCCGCACGCGCTCGCCGTTCATCTCGGCGAGAAAACCTTGCTCTTCGAGACGCGCGAAGGCGCCCTCGAAGGTCTCCAGCGGATCGACCTCGTACTTGTCGCGGAAATAGTCGAGGTCGAGCTGGCCGAGCTTCATCTGCAAGATGAGCTCGCGCGTGAGCCTTTCGCTCTCGGTGGTCTCGAAAGCGCGGCCCAGGGGTAGCTCGCCGCGGTCGAGCTTCTCGAGGTACTCGGACCACGAGCTGACGTTCTGCACGTGGACGCCGCTCATGTGGCCGAACGACGCCACACCCGTGCCCAACATGTCGGCGCCGTGCCACAACGAGTCGCGGTAGAGGAAGCGCGGCGCCTTCGCGTCGCGGCGCTTCAAGAGCGTGTAGGCGCTCGACACTTCGTAGCCGGCCGCCGCGAGCTCCTCGATGGCGTAGTCGTTCCACTCCCGCTTGGTCTCCCAGTCCGCCACCGGCGACTCGCCGCCATCCAGGATCCGCTGCGAGTAGATCGTGTTGTACGGCAGCTCCATCTGGTAGATCGTCACGCTGTCGGGATCGAGCTCGATCGTCTTCGCCACCGCCGTCCGCCACCTTTCCCAGGTGTCGCCGACCATGCCGGCGATGAGGTCGACGTTGAGCTGCGGGAAGCCCTGGGCCCTGATCCACGGCAGGCAGCGGTAGATCTCCGTGGAGACGTGGGCGCGGCCGTTCTCGGCGAGCACCTCGTCGTCGAAGTGCTCGACGCCGAGCGACAGCCGGGTGACGCCGAGCTCGCGGTAGGCCGCCACCTTCGACTCGGTCAGGGTGCCCGGCTCGCACTCGAAGGTGACCTCCTCGACCTGGTCCCACGGCAGCGCCGCCTTGACCCGGCCGAGCAGCTCCTCGAGGTGCTTGACGGCGACGTAGGAGGGCGTGCCGCCGCCGAAGTAGACGAATTCGAGCGGCCGGCCCTGCACCGCGCCCTGGGCCGCGTAGAGCTCGACCTCGCGCGCCAGGGCGTCCAGGTAGTCCTGCACCTGCGACGCGTTCTTGTCGGTGTAGACCTTGAAGTAGCAGAACTTGCAGCGCCGGCGGCAGAACGGCACGTGGAGGTAGAGCCCCAGGGGCGTGCCCGCCCGCGCCGGCGAAGCGAGCGCCTCGCGCGCGCGGTCCAGGGCGTCGGAATTCCAGAAAGAATAGGGAGGATAGTTGGAGACGAAAACGCTCCCCACCTCCGTTTTCCTGGCGTCAACGGTCGTCGTAGCGGTCGAGGTCATGCTGTTCTCTGGTCGTCTTACGGGTTGTCTTAGGGGCGCTGGGTCCCGGCGAAGGCGTAGACGACGCCGTCCTCGGTGCCGATCACCAGCCGCCCGGCGGCGATGGCCGGCGACGCGGTGAAGCCCGAGCCGGTCTCGTACCGCCAGAGGGCGGCGCCGTCGGCCAGCGCGAGCGCCGCCAGCACGC
>DASWIG010000791.1:0-4712 GCA_036397835.1 Thermoanaerobaculia bacterium | reverse complement strand
CCGGCCCGCCAGCGGGCTCGCGCCAGGCCCGCCCAGGCCATGGCCGCGGCTCCCGGGTCGACCTCGAGCAGGGTGTTCGCGGCCAGGGCGTCGATCGCCTCGTCCACGCCTCCCCATGAAGACCCTCGACCAGCAGAAGCTTGCAGCCCGTCCTGGCTCCTGGTAGAAAAAGCGCATGAGCGCGAAATCCGCGGCAGCGCCGCGGAAGATCCGCTGGTGGCCGGCCGCCGTCATCGTCGCCGTCGCGGCGGCTTATCTTGCCCGCGTCTGGCTGGGCGCGGCCCGGCACACCCAGGACCGCGTCGTCATGACCTTTCCGGCTCTCTTCTTCGGCGTCCTCCTGCTCCTGGTCTGGCTCTGCCTCTTCTCGCGACTGCCGGGGCGCACGCGGCGGAGGATCTTCGTCGTTTCCCTGGTGGTCGCCGCGGCGGGGACGGGGCTGTTCCGGATCGAAGGGGTCAGCGGCAACTTCGTGCCCATCGTGAGCCCGCGCTGGAGCGGCGCCCGCGACTTCGGCGCCGCGGCGGCCGCCGCAGCGGGCGTGACCGCGCCCGGACCGAACGACTATCCGCAGTTCCTCGGACCGCGCCGCGACGGCCGGCTCGACGGCCCGCGGCTGGCCCGCGACTGGCAGGCCCGGCCGCCGCGCGAGCTGTGGCGTCACGAGGTGGGCGAGGGCTGGTCGTCGTTCGCCGTGGTGGGCGAGGCCGCAGTGACCCAGGAGCTGCGCGGCGACGACGAGGTGGTGGTGCGCTACGAGCTGACCACGGGCAAGACCGTGTGGACGCATGCCTACCCGGCGCCGTTTCGCACCACGATCGCCGGCAACGGCCCCCGCGCCACGCCGACGATCGCCGACGGCCGCGTCTACGCCGTGGGCGCCACCGGCGTCCTCAGCGTGCTCGACCTCGACGACGGCGAGGTCGTGTGGACGCACGACCTTTCCGCCGGCGTCCCGCAATGGGGGAAGAGCACCTCGCCGCTGGTGGTGGGCGAGACGGTGGTGGTGCCCGCCGGCAGCGCCGAGGGCTCGCTCGTGGCCTACGACCGCGAGACCGGCGAGGTCGTGTGGGCCGCCGGCGACGACCGGCCGGCCTACAGCTCGCCGCACCTGGCGACGCTCGCCGGTGTCGAGCAGGTGCTGATGTTCAACGCCGCGAGCTTCACCGGCCACGACGCCGCGACCGGCGAGGTGCTGTGGCGGGTGGAATGGAAAGGGGGCGAGCACACCACGCAGCCGCTCCCGCTCGGCGGCGACCGGGTCCTGACCTCGGCGGGCTACGGCATGGGCAGCCGCCTCTACGAGATCTCGCGCCGCGACGGCGACACCTTCGCCGTCACCGAGGTGTGGTCGAGCCCGCGCCTCAAGTCGAAATTCGCCAACATGGTGCTGCGCGACGGCACGATCTACGGCCTCGACGACGGCGTGCTGGTGGCGATCGACCCGGCGAGCGGCGAGCGGCGCTGGAAGAGCGGGCGCTACGGTCACGGCCAGCTCGTCCTGGTGGGCGACCTGCTGCTGATCCAGGCCGAGAACGGCGAAATCGTGCTCGTGGAGGCGAGCCCCGAGGAGCACCGCGAGCTCGCGCGCCTCGCCGCCCTCAGCGGCAAGACCTGGAACCCGCCGGTGCTCTCGGGACGTTACCTGCTGGTGCGCAACAACCGCGAAGCGGCCTGTTACGAGCTCGCCGTCGAGGGGTGAGCCGCCCATCCTCAAGACCCGCCACTCGCATGAGTACGACAGCGACCCGGAAACCGATGTAGGGGCGCAAGGCCTTGCGCCCGCCGCCGCCCGCCTTGACCTTTGAACCCCTCCCTTCACTCCAAGAACGCCACCGCCCTACAGAACGCCGCCTCGCCACCCCTGAACTTCCACGGGAAGACGCCGGGGTAGCCCCCGGTCGGTCAGGCCGATGAGCCCCTGCCGCCAGGGCGGCGGCCATCGGTAGGTTGACTCACTAAACAAGATCCACGCTCGGAGGATCTAAGTAGATGTGCGTATACTGCTGAGCGCCTACTAGCGTATACGGCTGAGCGTATGCCTGCTGATGAGCATACTGAACCCGTCCATCTTCCGAGGAGGTGTCCCATCAAGCACATCGTAGCACTACTGTTGACGGTTGGGGCTTCAGTGCCAGCCGTGAGGGCCGCCACGCCGATACGGCTGCTGCCCGGCCTGCAGACGATTACTTTTTTCGAAAAATCGTCTGCGACTCCGGACGTCCACATCTTTGCCGCTAACGGCACTCAGTTGACAGCGCGGCTAAGCGATCCTCTGGGCTTCTTCAACAGCGATTTTTGCGGCGTTTGTACCGGTAGCGGCGAATACTACGACGTATTCTATTCGGACGCGGACGGCACATTCAATACCGACGGCCAATTCATCACGGTAGAAGCAGTGTGGGCTCGCCAATTACCCAGTGGAGGCGGGTTGAATCTGGCGGAGGTGCGCCTGAATTTCGCCGACGGCTCTCAGGTCTTCGCCGAATTCGTATCGAGCTTCGTGGCTCTGGGCGACAATGCCCTTCCCGAGACGGTAGACCAGGCTGTCGACGGGGATATTCTGACCGCCACGACCATGGGCAACACCGTCGGACAGTCGCAAAGATTGCGGGTCACAGTCGGATTCCCCGGATCAGTTGAGGAGCCGGACCCGCCGATAAGGCTCTTGCCCGGCTTGCTGACGGTCACTTTTTTCGAGGCCACCTCTTCTGTGGCTGCTTATACCTTTGATGTCGACAACTCTCCGTTGACAGAGCGGCTAAGCGATCCTCTGGGCTTCTCCAACAGCGACTTTTGCGGCGTTTGCACCGGCAGCGGCGAATACTACGACGTGTTCTATTCGGACGCGGACGGCTCATTCAATATCGACGGCCACTTCATCACGGTGGAAGCTGTGTGGGCTCGCCAATTGCCCAGTGGGGGCGGCTTGAATCTCGCGGAGGCGCGCCTGGATTTCGATGGCGGCTCTCAGGTGTTCTTCAAATCCGTATCGAGCTTCGTGGCTCTGGGCAACAATGCCCATCCCGAGACGGTAGGCCGGGCCGTCGATGGGGATACTCTGACGGCCACGACCATGGGCAACACCGTCGGACAGTCGCAAAGATTGCGGGTGACAGTCGGCCTGCAGGTCATTACGGAGTCCATCTTCTCCGATGGATTCGAATCGGGTGACACCTCGGCATGGAGCGAGTTCTCCGAACCATAAGGCGGTCCACCTGGGCGGCGGCCAGCGACCTTGATTTCAGAGTGAAGCCGGCCCGCCGCTCCGGTGGTGGCCTGCGCCGAGCCAGGCGTTTCAATCGCTACCACTTGGGCCGGAGCTGCGTGGGGCGTCCTCGGGGAGGTGGGGGCGTCCTCCCGGACGTTGCGGATCCGCGCCAGATGACCGAGGACGTCCGCATACAGGTCGACGCCAGCCAACGTCGTCACACCGTCCTCGTCGTCGGTGCCGAGCCAGAGGGTCAGCCCGCCGCGCTGGCGAACCTGGTCCTCAAGATCGGTGACCAGAGCGCGGCCGATGCCCTGGCGTTGGTGCCACGGATCGACGACCAGCGGGTGGAGCTCCCAGACGTTGCCGTCGTACTGGGCGATACCGCCGATCCAGCCGAGGACGACACCGTCGTCGCCGACAGCGACGCGGGCGATCCGGTCCTCGAAGAGGCACGGAATCGGCTTGCCGATCGTCTGAGACGGAGGTCCACCCTCGGCCGGCTGCTCGAGTCCGGGCGGCACGCTCATTGGCAGGCGCAGCCTGCCCCACTGGAGAGGCGCGCCGCCGCCAGCCGGAAGGGTGCAAGACCTTGCGCCCCTACATCCGTCTCCGAAGACGTTGCCCGGCTGTCTGGGCAACTTACTTCAGCCACCGGGACGTTTGTCCCACCCTCTGTGGCAATTTGCTCTGGCCGATGGACATCGACGGCGACGGCCGCAGCGACCTCGTGCAGGCCTGGGCGACCGGCTTACTAGCTGCAAGCCTCCCCCCTCGATCCCCCCAGGGGGACGCTGTCCCTCACCACCTATCCCGCCCTCGCCTCGGGAGGCTTCGGCAAGGCCGTCACCACCGCCACCGGCCAGTCGATGTCCCACCTCAACGGCGACCGCGAGAAAGTGCTCTACCAGACAGGCGTCCTGCCGCAATGAAGCTCGGGGGGAGGCGGGGAGCGCTCACCAAAGGACGGAAGCGTCGAACAGGAGAAGTGGGTCGTCTGCGGATTGATGGGCAGCGGCAAGAGCACCGAGCTCGTCCATCTCGGGTCCCTGCTCCGGGATACCCATGCCGTGGTTGGGCTCGACCTGCCGAACACGGTCGCGCGAATCGAGTTGCCGTCGCAGAAGCTCGCTCGTCAACTGCCGGACCGAGATACCCGATCGACGAGCTCGTTCTCGGAGGGCTCCGACCAAATCCTCTTCGACTTCGACCTCGAAGCGTCTCTTGCGAAAATCCGCTTGGAGCTCGACCGGCTCATCCTCGAAGGCGTCGGGATAGTCGGCCGTATCGTGGCCGTCCCAGAACTCGGCCGCTTCTTCGTAGCTCAAGAACTCATCCGGGATCGGGTCAACGTCTCGTTTGGGTGCGGCTCTTTTGGAACAGACAGAAAACCGCGTGTTTTCAATGGGATAGGGCGATTTGCGGTGAGGAGAATGGCTGGTAGCCGGGGCGTATGCTCTCCGGAGCTCCATAGGCCACTGGTTTGGTCGGGATCCGGCGC
>DASWIG010000790.1:0-2710 GCA_036397835.1 Thermoanaerobaculia bacterium | reverse complement strand
CGCGTCGCCTGGCATCGACTCCGCACACGAGCACGGCGCCTGAGCACGCCGCCGCGCCTGCTGGCGGGCTCCTTTCTCCTGCTCATCGCCGCCGGCACCCTCGGCCTGCGCACGCTCCCCGGCCTCTACTCGGGCGATCGGCTCGGCTGGCTCGATTCCCTGTTCACCGCGACCAGCGCCGTGTGCGTGACCGGGCTCATCGTCGTGGACACGGCCACCTACTTCACGCCCGCGGGACAGGCCTACCTGCTGCTGCTCATCCAGCTCGGCGGGCTCGGCATCCTGACGCTCACCTCCCTGGTCATCCTCGCGCTCGGCGGCCGGCCCTCGCTGCGCCACGAAGCGGCTGCGTCGGCCGGCGTCGACGTGGCGCCGCAGGTCGACTTCCGGCGCCTTAGCCGCAGAATCGTGAGCTTCACGATCCTCTTCGAGATCGCCGGGACGTTGCTGTTGTTCGCCGTCTGGGCCCCCCGCTTCGGCCCCGGGAAGGCGCTATGGCACGCCGGGTTCCACTCCGTGAGCGCGTTCTGCAACGCGGGATTCTCGACCTTCTCCGACTCCCTCGTCGGCCTTTCAAGGGACTCCTGGACCCTGCTCGTGATCAGCGGTCTCGTCGTGGTCGGCGGGCTCGGCTTCCTCACGATGGAGGAGGTGGATCTCTGGCGGCGCGCGCGGCGCAGCTCCGGGGTACGCCGTTTCCGCGTTTCCCTCCATTCGCGCCTCGTCCTGTCGGTGACCGGAATCCTCCTGCTCGGAGGCTGGATCTTCTTCGCTCTCTTCGAGTGGCGCAACACGCTTGCCGGAATGCCGCCGCCGGCCCGAGTGGTCAACGCCCTTTTCATGAGCGTGACCGCGCGCACCGCCGGCTTCAACAGCGTCGACTATGCGCAGACGGCCGAAGCCTCCAGCTTCCTCACCATCCTCCTCATGGCGGTCGGCGGCTCGCCGGGCTCCACGGCGGGCGGGCTCAAGACGACCACCTTCGCGCTCATCGCGCTCCTGGCCTGGAGCCGCTTGCGCGGCCGCCGCGCCACCAGCCTGTGGAGTCGCACGATTCCGGAGGAGACCACCCAGCGCTGCGTCGGGCTCTGCGTCTTCGCCTTCAGCTTGATGACCGTCGCGATCTTCGTCTACACCGTGACGGAAATCGGCGTCACCGGTCCGGCGGCCGACGGCGGGTTCATCCACTACATGTTCGAAACGGTGAGCGCCTTCAACACGGTCGGCCTCTCCATGGGGGTGACCGGCGACCTGTCCGCTCCCGGCCGGGTGCTGACGATCCTGCTAATGTACCTGGGAAGAATCGGACCGCTGAGCTTCGCCGCCGCGATCGCGTTGCATGACGACGGCCGGGCGCGCAGATTCCGCTTCGCTCGCGAGAACGTCGTCATCGGGTGAGGAAGGATCCGTGAAGCGTTTCGTCATCGTAGGGCTCGGAAACTTCGGCGCCAGCGCGGCGGAAACGCTCAGCGGGCTGGGCCACGACGTGGCGGCGCTCGACGTGCGCGAGGAGGCCGTCGACCGCATCGCCGGCCGCGTCGCCCAGGCCGCGGTCGGCAGCGGCATGGAACAGGCGGTGCTCGAACGCATCGGCGCCGGCTCGGCCGACGCCGCCATCGTCAGCACCGGCGACGACATTACGGCCAGCGTGTTGACGACCCTGGCGTTGCGGGACTGCGGCGTCCGGGAGATCTACGTCAAGGTCATCTCCGGCGACCACGCGCGGGTGATGGAGAAGCTGGGCGCCCGCGAGACGATCTTCCCCGAGCGCGAGTCGGCGCAGCGGCTCGCCAAGCGGATCGCCTACGCGCAGATCGTCAACTTCATCGAGCTCGGCCCCGGATTCAGCCTCCAGGAGATGGCCGTGCCGCAGGCCTGGGCCGGCCGCTCCCTGCGCGAGCTGGAGCTGCCCCGCCGCTACCGGGTCGCCGTGATCGCCGTCCACGACTACCTGAGGGGCACCTACAAGGCGATTCCGGACCCCGACGCGCCGCTCACCGATTCGGACACGCTGCTCGTGGCCGGCGAGGACGAGCACCTGGAGCGGCTGAACAAGTTGGGCTGAGGGCCGTCATGCTACCCGTCGATCCACGGTGACCACGAAGGAGACGTTCGCACCGGTATGGCCCAGCATCTCGATCAAGCTGTCGACGCTGAACCGGTCGATCTTGCCCCGGACGAGGTCGCTGACTCTCGGTTGGGTCACACCTAGGAGCTTTGCGGCCGCCGCTTGCGTAAGCTCTCGCGCTTCGATCAGCCTGGTAAGCTCGATCATCAAATCAGACCGGATCTTCAGGTTCTGCGCTTCCTCTGCGCTGAACCCAAGGTCCGTGAAGATATTGCCACTCGAAGATTGAGCTCTGATTGTCATTCAGTTCTCCTTGCTACCGCGCCGAAGAGCCTCTACTTCCTTGAGGCGGGATCGTGCCAAGTCCAAGTCGACCTTGGCAGTGCGGCGACTCTTCTTCTCGAAGGCGTGCAGGAGACCGATCTGCCACGTCGCTATTATACACGAAGGTATATAAGCCGGCAAGGTCGCTACTGCGGGCAACTCCGCGGGCGCCTCGTCGTAGTATGCGTCGACAGGAGAACAGACATGCCCGCCAACTTCGTCCTCCCGCTCCTCCTCTTCCTGACCGTGCTGCCCGCGGCGGCCGACGTCGCCGACGACCTCTGGGACGCGGCCCGCGCCGGCGACCTCGCACGCGTC
>DASWIG010000789.1:0-2864 GCA_036397835.1 Thermoanaerobaculia bacterium | reverse complement strand
TGCCGCGGAATCGCGCCGGGTCGACAAAAGGTCTCGAGGTAGTAGATCGGGTGGCCGTAGAGGTTTGCCCAGTCCGCCGAGAGCTCCCGCGCCATGCGGCCCAGAAGGTGAGACGCCAGATGGGGCAAATTGAAGGCGTAGTGCGCGGACGCACGCCCGTTGCTCGTGAGCGCCGCGCCGAGGCGCCAGAGAGGAGTCCGCCTCCCGACTTTGAAAAAGGGGGGATCGAGGGGGGATTTCCGCGGCGAAGCCGCGGATCGGCAACTCGGGTTGATTCCCCTGCGACGACCCCCCAGAATCCCCCCCATGGAGCTCTTCAGTGGGACGCCGCGCTACCGGCCGCGGCGCCGCATCGGCGCCGGCACCGCCGGCGTTGTCTACGAGGTCTGGGACCGCGAGCGCGATCGGGCGGTGGCGCTCAAGCTGCTGCACCGGAGCGATCCCGGGTCGCTCTACCGTTTCAAGAAGGAGTTCCGCGCCCTCGCCCACCTGAGTCATCCCAACCTCGCCCGCCTGCACGAGCTCGAGCACGCGGGCGGCCAGTGGTTCGTGACCATGGAGTTGGTCGACGGCGTCGACTTCGTGCGCCACGTGCGCGCGCCCGAGGCCGTGGCGGCCGGCGCCGCGGCGCTCGCGGCGCGGCTGCGGCCTCTCGCCGGGCAGTTGGCGCGCGGGCTGCGCGCACTCCACGCCTCGGGACGGCTGCACCGCGACGTCAAGCCGTCGAACGTCCTGGTCGGCGGCGACGGCCGGGTGGTGATCCTCGACTTCGGCCTGGTCACCGAGGCGGCGGCGCTGCAGACCTACGCGAGCTTCAGCGAGGACCTCCTCGGCACGCCGGCTTACATGGCCCCCGAGCAGGGCAGCGGCCAGGAGCTCACCGAGGCCGCCGACTGGTACGGCGTCGGCACGCTGCTCTACGAAGCCCTCACCGGCCGCCCGCCGTTCTCCGGGCAGTTCGTGACGGTGATGCTCGACAAGATGCGACGCGAGCCGGCGCCGCCGCGCGCGCTCGTGCCCGACGTCGCGGAGGACCTCGACGCGCTGTGCCGCGACCTGCTGCGCCTGGACCCGGCGGCGCGGCCGGACGGCGCCGAGGTGCTCGAGCGCCTGGGCGCCGAGGACGACACGGCCACCCTGCGCACCCCCCAGATCCTGGCGCCGCCGTTCCTCGTCGGCCGCGACGCCGAGCTGGCGGCGCTGGGGCGCGCGTACGAGAGGACGCGGGCCGGCGACGCCGTCGTCCTCTACGTCCGCGGCGCTGCCGGGACCGGCAAGTCGGCCCTGGTCCACCACTTCCTGCTCGAGCTGCGGCGCCGGCACCCGCGGACGGTCACGCTCACCGGCGGCTGCTACGAGCGCGAGTCGGTGCCGTTCAAGGCCCTCGACAGCGTGATCGACAAGCTGACCCGTTACCTGCGCAGCCTCGGCGAGGGGGCGGCGCGTCTCCTGCCGCTCGACGTCGAGGCGCTGGCGCGGCTGTTCCCGGTGCTTCGGCGGGTCGGCGCGGTGGCCGCGGCCCCGGCACGCCGGCCGCCGGCCCGCGAGCCGGCAGCGGAGGACCTGCGGCGCCGCGCCTTCGCGGCGCTGCGCGAGATCCTGACGCGGCTGGCCGAGGACGATCCGCTCGTCGTCTTCATCGACGACCTGCAGTGGGGCGACGCCGAGAGCGCCGAGCTGCTGAGCGCCGTCCTCGGCCCGCCGGACCCGCCGCCGTTGTGCCTGGTCGCCGCCTACCGCGACGACGCCGGCCGGGACGCCGGACCGCTGGTGCGCGCCCTACGCGCCGGGCCGCACGCCCTCCCCGGCGAGGACCTGGCGGTGGGCGAGCTGGCGCCGGCCCACGCCGAGGAGCTGGCGGCGCGGCTGCTCGACGACTTCGGCGGCTCGCCGGCGGCGGCGCGGCGGATCGCGCGCGGCGCCGGCGGACGGCCCCGGGCCATCGACGACGCCGTGCGCCGGGCGCTGGAGCACGGGGAATTCCCCGCCGATCGTTGATCGACACTGGCCGCGGACGGGGATGAACCTTGGAATCTGTCCGCCATGCGAACCCGCACCTCAGCGTCCTCCTGAGAGGACGAATCGGTTTCCGATCCGCCCTCCTGGAGATCCCAGGAGGGCCGCCCGACCGCCGATCCGTCCTCCTGGAGATTCCAGGAGGGCCAATCGGTTTCCGATCCGCCTTCCTGGAAATCCCAGGAGGGCCGCCCGACCGCCGATCCGACCTCCGAAGAAACTTCGGAGGGCCGCTCGGCCGCCGATCCGTATTACCGGCGCGGCCGGGCAGACGCCGGGCCGATCCGCGCCGACTTCCCGTAAGCTGCTCCACCCCAATGGTTTAGCCGCTGGACCGGGCCCATCTCAAGGCGGAGGACCCGGAGCCCGGGTTCCATTCCGTCTTCAACGCGCTGGGCCGCACGCTGAAGGCCGCGATCGACAAGCTCGTCGCCGCCGACACGACCCTCTACGCCGCGGTGGCGGCGGAGTCGGCCCTGCGCAAGCAGTACCAGGACCTGACCGACAGGATCGGCGCCATGATCGTGGCCTTGCGCCGCACGGTGATCGGCCAGTTCGTGGCGCCGGATCTGGAGGGCCTCGGCCTCCGGCCCCTCGACGCCCGCGACTCGATCACCATCATGCGCCGGGCCATGCTGATCCTCGAACGATTCACGGCCGAGCTCCTGCCGGCGCTGCTCGGCGCGTCGCTCTTCGCCGAAGCGGTTGACGTCGGCAAGTACGTGGACGAGATCCGCGCGGCCGCCGAGGAGGTCGAGGCTCTCAACGGTCAGATCAACGAGGCCAAGCGCCGCGCCTCCAAGGCGCGGGTCGTCAAGAACCAGGTCATGGGGGAGTACGACAAGCTC
>DASWIG010000788.1:0-6775 GCA_036397835.1 Thermoanaerobaculia bacterium | reverse complement strand
CGCACTTCGGCGGCGTTCACGTCGCGGCTCCTAGAAACGCGCGCCGATCCAGAAGGAGGTCTCGAAGCTCGACGCCGACTCGTCGAGATTGGTCAGCCGCGCGAAGTCCCAGTTGAGGGGGAGCCCCAAGAAGTTCACGGTCACGCCGAAGCCGAAGGCGGCCACCGCGTTCTGGAGACGGTCGTCCTCGTAGAGCTCGAAGTCGGTGACCTCGGGGAACCAGGCGCTGCCGACGTCGAAGAACACCACGCCGCGGATGCCGTTCAAGGCGAAGCCCGGGAAGCGCAGTTGATCGATCAACGGGAAACGGAGCTCGGCGTTGCCGTAGAAGCCGCGGAAGCCGGCGAACTGGCGGAACTCGTAGCCCCGTACCGTGTCGAGACCGCCGACGAAGCGGACGTTGGGGAAGTTGCCGTCCGAGGTGAAACCGACGAAGCGGAACGCCAGATTCGCCCGCCGCCCCGCCGCGACGTACTTGCGGGCATCGAGGGTGACGTCGGTGAAGAGCGTCCCCGACTCGTCGAAGTCGGGCGCGTAGGTGCTCGAGAGGCGGACCCGATGGCCGTTCAAAGGTCCCCACTGATTGAAGATCGTCGAATCGCTGACGATGGCCGCCGAGATCGTCGGGTAAGCGTCGGTCCGTGGCGAAATGACGGTGACCGGATTGCCGTCGACGTCGGCGGCCGTGAAGGTGAAGCGGTAGTCGCGGTAGTAGTAGCCGCCGGTGACCTCGAACCGGTTCTTGCGGTTGAAGGGATATATCCGCGCATATTCGGCGCCGGTGATCGAGAACGCGGTGCGCCGCTCGAAGCGCATGTCCTCGAAATCGGGCGCGTAGGTGATGATCTTCTGTTGGAACAGGCGCGCCGACCACTGCCAGCGGTTCCTCAGGTTGTAGTAGGCGATGTCGAAGTCGGAGAAGATGTCGTCCGCCGCGATGACGCCGACGATTCGCCGGTCTCCCAGATAATCGCTCAGGGTGACGATCACCTGGCCGCGGAAGACGTTGTTGGAGTCGAGGCCGACGAAGTTCTGGATGTCCTCGATGAAGAACTTCCTGCCGCCGTAGCCCTCGATGTTGTCCTCGTCGATGGCCACCTCGATGTCGGGCTCGAAGCGCGCGAGCTCGGCCATGGCCGCGGGCTCGCTGGCGATCTCCGCCGGCACGGGCCCTTCGACCGGCTCTTCGACGTCGGTGGTGTAGAGGTTGAACTGGCCCTTCCAGTACCCGGTGTAGACCAGCCGCTCGCCGCCCTCGGGCAGCGGCAGCACCATCGGCTGGTCGCAGCCGGTGAGCGCGTTGGTGTATTGGCGCACCTCGGCGCGCTCGAGGTCGAGGCCGTAGACGTTGTCCACCCGGCCGTCGCGGTCGGAGGCGAAGTAGATTCGCTGGCCGTCGCCCGAGTAGATGGGCTCCTTGCTGTGGAAGTCGCCGGCAGTGAGCTGATAACGCTTGCCGGGATCGGCGAGGTCGATCCGGAAGATCTGGTGGTATTCGCCCACCACCGCGCTGTAGGCGAGCCAGCGGCCGTCGGGCGAGTAGGCGGGGCCGGCGTCGTGGACCTCGTCGTTGGTCAGGTTGGAGATCTCGAGCGTCTCGAGGTCGATCACGAAGATGTCGAACTGGCCCTTCAGGTTGCCGGAGAAAGCGACGTAGCGGCCGTCCGGGCTCCAGGCGGGCGCGAGCTGCTGCTCGACGTCCATGGCCACGATCTTGTGCAGCCCGCCGTTCAAGACGTCGATCAGGATCAGCGCGTAGCCCTCCTCGCGGCGCGCGAAGGCCGCCAGGTAGTTGCCGTCGGGCGAGAAGGCGAGGTCGCGGCCCACGAAGCGCCCGTGGGTCGCCTGCTGGGCCACGATCCACTGGATCTGGGTGTCGAGGCCCTGGGTGAGCAGCTTGATGCGGCGGCGCTTCTGGGTGTCGAAGAGCGAGATGTCGACTTCCTGCCTGTCGGTGGTCACCGCCGCCAGCAGGTCGCCCGAGGGCGAGGCCGCGGGCGACATCTCCCAGGCGTCGCCGCGTCCGGGCTCGAGGCGGAAGGGCTTGCCGAAGTCGCCGGGCTCGCCGGTCTCGAGCAGCTCGGGCAGGTACTTCTGGCGCGCCCAGCGCCGGAAGTCGGCGTCGAAGTCCTCCACGTCCATGCGGAAGGTGCGCTCGATGGCGCGGCCCACGCGCGAGCCCAGGGTGTTGCGGAACTCGTAGAAGAGGTCGAGGATGGCCTCCTGGCCCCAGCGCTCCTCGATGAAGTCGAAGATCGCGTGGCCGAAGCGGTAGGCCAGGAAACCGCCGCCCTCCACCTCGACCGACGGGATGCGGTCGTTGACCACCATGTCGATCATGTACTTGCGGTCGGAGGCGTCCTCGTCGTCGGCGAAGTAGCTCGCCCCGCCCTCGATGAACCATTGCGGCGGCGCGCCGCGCAGGCCGGCGCCGAGGCGGCCGCGGAACAGGATGTGGTACTGGAAGATGTGGGTGAGCTCGTGCTGGATGAGCTTCAACAGCGAAGCGTCGTCCATGTCGAGCGGCAGCACCATGCGGAAGCGCACCGGCGAGGCGAACGCCTGCGCTCCCTCGGGCACGCCGTAGACGATGATGTTGTTCTGCAGGAAGGCCGAGTGCGTCTGATAGATGATCAGCGGCGTCGGCTCCTGGATCTGGTAATCGAAGCGCCGCGAGAGCTCGTCGTAGGCGCTCTCGGCCAGCGACACCGCCTTCTGGAGCTGGTGCTGCTCGGCGCTGTAGTGATAAACGTCGAAGTGCGGCGAGTGGTAGATCTGCCAGTCGAAGTCGCGGTATTGGATGCGATTCTTGCCGAAGTAGCCGCCGTATTGACCGCTCGCCGGCACGGCCGCCAGGACGGCGCCGAGGAGGAGGGCCACGGCGGCGCGATGGACGATGGAAGCGGGGTCGGTGTTGGAGCGTGACACGGATTCTCCTTTCGCTAGTTGGAGAACAGGACGCGGGAGGCCTCGACCTGCTTCTGCGAGAAGATGCCCACGATGCGGTCTTCCAGCGAATAGAGGTTCTGGAACATTCCGACCAGCGGATCGGCGCTCTCGCCTTCGTATTCCTTGAAGTCCTTGAAGTTGTCGGAGTAGAGCAGGGCGCCGGTCAGGCCGTCGAAGACCTGGATCACGATGTCGTACTCGAAGCCGGTCTCCTCCACCAGCACTTGGCGGCGGTAGGTGCGGCCGTCGTAGGGCGAGACGTACTCCTCGGTGCGGTAGCCGCTGCGGTCCTGGACGTCGAAGTCGAGGCTGCCGGTGAGCAGCAGGTCGGCCTGGGTGCGTTCCCCGAGCTGGCGCCAGAAGTCGCCGTCGCGCCCCAGCATCTCGAGGTCGTAGGTGGGGAACTGGATGGGGCCGGTCTCCACCACCTTGAGGTCGGTCTCGCGGCGCAGCAGCTTGAGCAGGTAGCGCTCGAACTCCTTCTGGACGTCGACGTCGTGACCCGGCAGCCGGCCTTCGCCCTCGCGGCTGACCATGATGAAGGGCACCGGCGCGATGGTGCGGCGGCCCTCGAGGTCGATGCGCGCGCGCACCGGCAGAGAGAGCTTGACCTCCACCGTGTTGGCGGCGAGCGGCAGCGTGGCGAGAAACGACGCGGCGGCCGCCGCGCCGACGAGGAAGAGCGTGGACTTGACGAGGATCCTGCGGTTGTTCATGGTCGAGCTCCTTGCTTGGGTCGCGGACCCCGGGTCTGTCTTCTCAAGAGGTCGGAGGCGTCCTCACGGGGCGTCTTCAGGGAGTGTCCTCCTCTCCGGCGGATCTTCATGGGTCGTCTTCGCCGACCGTGGCCTCGCCGGTCTCGACGCCTTCCTCGCCTTCGCCCGCGGTCTCGGCCCTGAAGTTGCGGTAGAACTCCACGAAGCGCGAGTAGTTGCGCCGCAGGTCGCCGTCGGCCGGCGAGGCCTTCAACGCGCGCTGGTAGTAGTCGAGCGCGACGTCGAACTGGCCCAGGGCCTCGTAGGCCACCGCCATGTTGTTGAGCATGCGTGGGTTGCCCGGCTCGCGGCGTTCGGCCTGCTGGAAGCGGAAGAGCGCCTCGCTCCACAGGCCGCGCCTGGCCATCTTGATGCCGAAGGCGAGCTGGGCGTCGGACTTCTCGGGGTTGACCTGACCGGCGCCGCACGACGCCAGGGTCACGGCCGACAGGGTCAGGCTCATCAGGGCGAGCCGGGCGAGGATCGCCGCCGGAGCGGCGCGACGGGTCTGCTTCATCGTGCCTTCCCTTCGTGACGGCGCGGCCGCGCCGGGGCTTGCGCCCCTCGGAGAGCGCGCCGGCCGCGAGATCTGGCAGGGTCTGGATCGTACAACTTTCGGCTCCGCGAGCTCGGTGTCCGGGAGGTGCCGTAGGGCTCCTCCGCAGTATATACGAGACCGTCGAGGGCGCCAGATCCTCTCGCTCCGGCCGGCCTGGGCCGATTCGCTGCAACTTCGGCGTCAGAATTCGAGGCTCTCATTCGTCTATATGCACGTGGACAGTTGTGCGGGACCGACTGTACGCGTCCCGGGTAAGCAACCCGAATGCCAACCCCGGCGGCGGGCGCCGTCCCCTCGGTCGGCGAGGGGCGATCCGCCGGCCTGCCGGGACCAACGGAGGAACGACAAGGAGCCTGACGATGGATGAGCGCCGATTGTTGATCGCCCTGAACGCCGCCTCGAGCCTGACCCGCGCCGCCCTGTGCCGGCTGGCGCAGACCCTCGCCGCGTGGCGCGACGCCGAGCCCGGCGACGCCGTCGCCGTGGCGGCGCGCGTCGGCGTGCCGCCCGAGCAGTTGCGCCGCGCCCTCGCCGCCCGCGGCCGCACGGGCGAGCTCGCCGACGGCGAGCTCGCCCGTGCCGCGAAGCACGGCGCGCGGCTGGTGACCTGCCTCGACGAAGACTACCCGCCTCCCCTCGCCGACCTCGGCCTGCCGCCGCCGGTGCTCTACGTGCGCGGCGCCCTGGGCGCCGCGCCGGCGGTGGCGATCGTCGGCTCGCGGCGCATGGACGCCTACGGCCGCGAGGTGGCCGAGTGCTTCGCCGGCCGCCTCGCCGCGGCCGGCGTGGCGGTGATCTCGGGCTTCGCCCGCGGCATCGACGCCGCGGCCCACCGCGCTGCTCTCGCCGCCCTCGACGGCCGCACCGTGGCGGTGCTCGGCTGCGGCCTCGACGTCGACTATCCGCGCCGCCAGCGCGACCTGGCGGCCGCCATCGCCGAGCGCGGCGCCCTGGTCTCGGAGTTCCCCTTCGGCGCCGAGCCGCGGCCCTGGCACTTCCCGATCCGCAACCGTGTGATCGCGGCGCTGCCGTGGGCCACCCTGGTGGTGCAGGCGACGCCGCGCTCGGGATCGCTGATCACCGCCCACCACGCCATGGAGCTCGGCCGCGACGTCTACGCCGTGCCCGGCCGCATCTTCGACGAGCGCTCGCTGGGCACCAACCACCTGCTGGCCGACGGCGCCCTGGTGGCGCGCTGCCCCGAGGACCTCATCGAGGGCGCCGCGCGCCACGGCCTGGCCATGCCGGGCCAGCGTCCGCTCTTCGCGCCGCCCGACGCGGAGACGCCGCCGGCGCCCGTGCCGCCGCCCCGGCGGCACCGCCGGCAAGGTGCTGGAGGCCCTGCCGCCGGGCAAGGGCCAGACGGCCGAGGACGTCGCCGGGCGTCTCGAGGTGCCGGTCGACCAGGTGCTGGGCGTCCTGCTCGATCTCGGCGGCTGGATTCGGCGCGAGCCGGGGCCGGTGTACGTGCGGTGAGGTGCGGAGATCTTGAGATGCCAATCTGGTACCTCAAGTGAGTGATCGAGGGTCCGCTATGATCAGGATCCGCTATGATCGCGGCGTGGCCAGATTCTTCGACACGGCCGGGCCTTCAGAGAAGAGGTGATCCATGAACGAATCCATTTGGACTGACGGTCCGAAGAATCTGCGCAAGGGGCTCGACGAGCGACGCGCGGAGATCGACGATCTGCGAGCGAGGATCCTCGTTACGAGCGACCTCGAAGAGCGACGAGCCCTCGAGCAGCGGCTTCAGGACGTGCTGGCGCAATACGAGCCGGGCGATCGCGAGATCGACGGATCGTTGTTCTTCGCCAGGTGACCCTGCAGGCAGCCTTGGCTCTCTTCTGATGGCAGCGACGATTACCGTCCATCGATCAGAAGACTCCGAGCCGGTCTGTCCAGGGTACGGTTGAGGTTCGGTCTGGAGATTCGCATCGGTCGGCGGAAGTGGACGACACGCGATGGTCCGGGAGTCAGCTCTTTGACCAGACACGCCTCCTCGGGATGGTCTCGGGCCAGGATCTCGAACAGCTCGGTGCGGCTGGCGGAGAGCGCTACCAGCTTTCCGCGGCAGAAGGCGGCGGTCTTGCCGGCGTTGCGCCTTATGTAGTCGCTGTCCAAGGATTCGAAGGCGACGACATTGGGATCCCCCGACAGTTCGAGGCTCTCAGGGTCTGGGTCGCGAACGGAGGCGGTGCTCATTGGCGGATCCTCATTCCTGATGGTGTTCTCTTCGTTCGCCGTCATGATAGCACGCGCCGACCGACTCGGCGGGCAGTGCCCGCCCTACGATATCCTCGGCCGTCGACCCCATGGACGAGCGATGACCACGGACTTCGTACGAGCCCTCCGCGAGCGCCTCCGCGGCGATGTCTACGCCGACGACGTCGCCCGCGGCATCTACGCCACCGACGCCAGCAACTACCAGATGACGCCGCTCGCCGTGGCCGCGCCGCGCGACCGCGACGACGCGCGCGCCGCCGTCGCGCTGGCCGCCGAGCACGGCGTCCCC
>DASWIG010000787.1:0-8307 GCA_036397835.1 Thermoanaerobaculia bacterium | reverse complement strand
TCGCCATGGTCCTCGAGACCTACTGCCGCAATCCGCAGGGGAAGCACCAGTGCCTGGAGCTGTTCGCCGAGCACGGCGTCGACCTGCCGGACACGCCGCCGATGGCGGTCCACCGCGGACGCGTCGACCTGCTCGAAGCGCGCCTGCGCCGCGATCCCGACGTCCTCTTCCGCACCTTCTCCCACGAGGAGATCTATCCGCCTGCCTTGGGGTGCCACGACGACTGGTCCCTGGCCCTGCACGGAACCCCGCTGGCCGGCGGGACGCTGCTGCACCTGTGCGTCGACAACGACGAGATCGAGCTCGCGCGTCGGCTGCTCGAGCGCGGCGCCGACGTCAACCGGCGGGCCGCGGTGGACGCCGAGGGCTTCGGCGGCCACACGGCGCTTTTCGGATGCGTGGTGTCGCAGCCCTGGCGCGTGGGCCTGCGGCCCGACGACGCCTTCGCCCGCCTGCTCCTGGATCACGGAGCCGATCCGAACGTCCGCGCGTCGCTGCGCAAGCGCCTGCGCTTCGTCGCCGACGAGTCGACGCACGAATACCGCGACGTGACGCCCCTGGAGTGGGGCGAGCAGTTCCATGATCAGAGCTGGGTGAGCCGGCCCGTGGTGCGGTTGATCGCGCAGCGCACCCAGGACACACAGGACCGCCCCCGCTCGACGAGCTGACGAAGGCCGTAGCGCGCCCCACCGGCTCGTCGTCCGCGGATTTGAAGCGGGCTCGAGGACCATCCCGCCAGGATCGGGTAGGTCTAATCGGTCGGAAAGGCGCGCGGCTCGAAGTCGTCGGGCACCTGCATCTCCAGGACCTCGCCGCTGATCAGCATCAAGTAGAGACCTTCCCGGATGACTTTCTTCCGGAGCTCGGGCGGTGCATCGATCGCGGCGAGGATGCCGTAGAGCCTCTTGCCGCGGTGCTCAGGAAAGTACTCGGGGAAGACCCGCAGGTGCTCGAGGATCTGCTCGATGCCATCCTGGCGCAGGTGCGTCTTGATCTCGGCGACGTAGACCTCGTTGATCTGGTTGTTGGCGTGGGCGAGAAGGTCGACCTCGATAGCATGGCCGTTGTGGTAGGCGCGGTACCGCGGCGCGATCGCGGTCATGTGGAAGCGCTCGCGCAGAGTCCGAATCAGCGACGGTTGGCACAGTGACTCGCTATAGTCGCCGAACTTGTTGGTGATGCGGCCGACCTCGCGGCGAAGCTCCTCGACTCCGCGGTCGATGCTCTGCATGAAGCGGTCGAGCTCCCGCCGCGAGCCGACGAGCTCTTCCTTGAGCTCCCGCCGCGAGGCGGCGATCTCCGCCTGGTACTCCTGTCGCGAGGCGGCGATCTCCGCCTGGTACTCCTGTTGCGAGGCGGCGATCTCCGCCTGGTACTCCTGCCGCAAGGCGGTGGTCTTCTCGTCGTACTCCTGCCGCGAGGCGACGGCCTTCTCGTCGTACTCCTGCCGCGAGGCGGCGGCCTTCTCGTCGTGCTCCTGCCGCGAGGAGGCGGTCTCCGCCTGGTACTCCTGCCGCAAGGCGCGCATCTCCTCGCGGAACTCTCGCCAATTCCGGTCGCTCTCCGCCCGCATCTCGCGGATCGCCCGGCTGTTCTCCGCCACCAGCTCTTTCAGCTCTTCGTCGGTCATCTCGCCTCTCGGAGTTCGATCGTGGCGTCTGCTCGGCCATCTGCACCTCAGTATACCTCAGGTCGTCACGGGTCGCCTTCTCCCTACGTCCCACATCCGCGGTATGCTGGCGCCCGGCGTACAGGACGCCACCCGTCCGCGGGAAGGACCGAGTCCACCTGAGCGACGGCCTGACGCACGGTTCATACGAACCTCCTGACCGCCGGTGGACGCCGAGGGCTTCGGCGGCCACACGGCGCTTTTCGGATGCGTGGTGTCGCAGCCCTGGCGCGTGGGCCTGCGGCGCGACGACGCCGTCGCCCGCCTGCTCCTGGATCACGGAGCCGATCCGAACGTCCGCGCGTCGCTGCGCAAGCGTCTGCGCTTCGTCGCCGACGAGTCGACGCACGAATACCGCGACGTGACGCCCCTGGAGTGGGGCGAGGGGTTCCACGATCAAAGCTGGGTGAGCCGGCCCGTGATGCGGCTGATCGCGGAGCATCTCAGCCAGAACCGCCCACGCTCACCGAGCTGACGATGTGAGCGCTCATGGCTTCCGAGACGCCAAAACTTCACCGTCTTGATGGTGTTTGCAGGTGGTCATGGGCTCGATGATCACCGTCAAGCATTGTATTAACGGTGGTCTTGGATCGTAGGACCACCGTCAAGCATTTTTTGACGGTGATCCATGATTTCCTGACCACCGTCAAACAAAGAATGGCGGTGATAACAGGCCAAAATGATCACCGTCAAACAGACCTTTGCGATGGTCACGAGCAAGATGACCGTCGTCAAAAAACTTTTGACGGTGATCATGGACCACATCTTCATCGTCAATAGTGTATTTGATGGTGATGACTTACCGGCGGGCGCGGCGTTCCTCGCGGACTTGGTCGCGGATGCGATGGCTGCGGCGCGAGTTGCGCCGGTTGCCGCAGCGCCGCATCGAGCACCACTTCCCGGTGCGGCTCTTCGAGGGGTCGTAGAAGGCGGCGCGGCACTCGGCGGCGGCGCAGGCCCTGAGCCGCGCCCAACTGCCGTCGACCTGCGCCAGCGCGACGATCGCGAAGATCCGTCCGAGGGCGCCGTCGACGTCGTCGGAGCCGGGCTCCAGGCGGCTCTTGCAGTCGGCGGAGAAGCGCACGACGACCGGGGAGCGCGCCGCGATGCGGTCGAGCCTCGCCGCCGCCTTCGCGGGGTCGCCGCCGTTGTTGGCGGCGAGCGCGTCGCGCAGGGCCTCGCGCGCGTCGCGCGCCCAGTCGAGGTCGGTCTGAGTGAGCTTCGTGCCCTTGGCCAGAAGCCCGTGACGGGTCAGCCACGTGGCGAGCGCTTCGGGCGTGGCGAGCTCGTCGGTCCCGTGCTCGTGGTCCGCGGTGTTGACGAGCCGCTGCACGATCCGCAGGTCGCCCGGCGCCGGATCGAGGTCCGACACCCGGGCGGGGTAGTCTCGCTTCCGTCTCATGCCGTGAGGATAGCAGCGCGCCCCCTGCTCGCGTGTAGGATGAAGCCGAAACGGACATCACGAACCGAGGATAGCGACGTACAATACGCACAGGAGGCAAGGATGGGACGCATGAGCTTCACACAAGTCCGTCAGGATCTTGCCGAGGCCCTCAACCCGGTGGCCTACTCTGGCGAGCGGGTGCTGATCCACCGCCGTGACCGGGACGTCGCCGCCCTGGTCTCGGTCGAGGACTTCGAGCTCCTGCAAGCGATCGAGGATCGCCTGGACGTCGAGGCGGCCGACCAGGCCGTCGCGGACCCGGACAACCAGGAGCGTACCGCCTGGAGCGACGTCAAGAAGGCCCTGGGGCTATCCTGAGCGTCCTTTACGATCGAGTTGCTCCCCAGCGCCCAGCGCGACCTGGCTCGTCTTGATCGGCGCGATCAGCAGCGAGTTGCCAAGGCCATCGACGCTTTGGGGCAGGATCCGCTGCCTCCAGGGGCCAAGACCTTGCAAGGCCAGAGCCTGAAGTACCGACGCATTCGGGTGGGGAGCTGCCGAGTCGTTTTCAATGACGAACTCGAGCACGCCTATGTATCGTCGGGGCCCGGCCGGGCATTCATGTCAGAGATGTCAGAGGCATCATCGGCCCACGAGAGGACCATGCTCTTGGGAATGGAGAAGCGGCGTCCCTCAAAGAATAGGATCTGATCCGTCCCCAGGCGCGAAAGGATGCGAACTCCCTCGATCCGGGCGCCGGGACTTCCCTCGATGTCTTCGACCGGGAACCCATGGCTCATGATGAGGTCGCGCCCCTTTTTGTCTAGGATGAGCGAGTACTGGGATTCGCTGTCGAACCCATAGAGCGCCATGAGTCTCGAGGAGAAGGCTGTGGCTGGCTTGCTTGCGAGGAGCTCGCCCGCGATCAGAAGGGTGAAAGCCGCCAGGAGGCTGATGCCGATGCCGGTCGTGCGATTCCTCCGGTACACGGCCGCCACGAAGAGATTGCTGGCGGCGACGACGATCGTGCAGATCAGGAGCATCCGTGAATTCGGTTCCGTTTCGCGCACTTTGGCGATCTCGTAGATGAAGAAGAGAGAAATCAGGCTGATGATGACGGAGCCCGTGAAATAGAGTACGGATTTCGTGAGGACTGATTTCTTTTCTTCAGGATTCATGTTTCCCTGTTGAAGCTTCTTGTCAAAGTTCCTCCAGACCAGAAACGCCGACGCAGGAACCAGCAAGAGAAAGGTCACGCCAAACGGCAACAGCTCGTGCACGCCGCCGAGGAAGACCGAAAAGTGGGCGAGGAGGACGACACCCAAGAAGGGCCACCCGATTCGATTCATTATGCTCCTGTAACAGGGATCGTAGCGGTCGTTGATGCGAATGCAGAGGGTGGTTCTCAGCTCCCGGTCGGAGACCATGAATTCCGACCAGATGAGCCCGGGAAAGAAAACGAGCAGGCTATAGGCCAACACGACGCCGCCACCGAGGATCGAGAGCACGCCGAGGTAGGTGAGGGCGTCGTCCCAGGTGACCTCCGGGAGGTAGCCGATCTTGGCGTAGTACATCGCCATGAGGCCACCGCCGAAGGCCAGTAGAATCAGCCACAGGAGGATGCTGAGGGTGGCGCTCTGGATGCAGGTTTCGGTCGTCGAGCTCCTTTTCATGGGGGTCTCCTTCCGCGGATAGCTCTCCCTCAAGTCTGGTAGAGTAGATCCCGGTACGGCGAGAATTGTTTAGCGCACGTGCCTGGGCCTCCGAGCCTGACGTCCTGCTCTTGGTGCGCCGTCGATCGGCGCGATCAGCGGTTGGAGGTACTCGGCGCTACTGACGGCGTTCCGCCGCGCTCGGCCACACCGCCGATGGCACCAGCACCCGTCCCTCGAAGAGCCGCCGCGACGTACGCAGCAGCGCGCTGCGACGCACCTCGACGATCCCGCCGTCCATGCCGACGTCGAGCTCGACGGAGAGCTCGCCGCTCGGGTGCTCCACCGAGACGAGCTTCGGATTGCCCTCCGGCGTCGCCGCCACCTCGGCGGCGGGGGAGCCCTCCAGCAGGCAGGCGGTCGCCAGCGAGACGGCGCCGAGCACGCCGATCGCCGCGTGGCAGTCGTGCGGGATGAACGTGCGCGACGAGATCGATCCGCCCGCCCGCGGCGACGCCACCAGCGACATCTTGGGGACCACCTTGCGGGTCACGTCGCCGAGACCCATCAGCGGACCGGCGCGCAGACGGATGGCCTCGATCCGCGCCTTGAGGGGCGCGTCCGCGTTGAGCTCGTCGCGGCTCTCGTAGCCCGTGCGGCCGAGAGCGTCGGCGCGCATGACCGCCACCGGCATGCCGTTGTCGATCAAGGTGACGGCGACGCCCTCGATCTCGTCGCGCGCTCGGCCGGTCGGCAGCAGGGCGCCGCAGGTCCCGCCAGCGACGTCGAGGAAGTCGAGCATGACCGGCGCCGCGGTGCCGTGTACGCCGTCGATGCGCGCCCCGCCGTCGTAGGCCACCCGGCCCTCGGGCGTCCGCACCGTGGCGGCGACGAGACCGCCGGTGTTGACCATGTGAATGCGGACGACCGTCTCATCGCCGCTCGCCGGCACCAGGCCCTGCTCGATGGCGAAAGGGCCGACGCCGGCCAGGACGTTGCCGCAGGTGGGGGAGACGTCGACCACGGCTTCGGCGACGGCCACCTGCGCGAACAGGTAGTCGACGTCGGCGTCCGCGCGCGGCGACCGGGAGACCACCGCGACTTTGCTGGTCAACGGGTCGGCGCCGCCGACGCCGTCGATCTGGCGCGCGTCCGGCGAGCCCATCACGGCGAGCAGCACGCGGTCGCGCGGCGCCGGATCCCGAGGCAGGTCGTCGGCCAGGAAGTAGGCGCCCTTGGACGTCCCGCCCCGCATCAGCACGCAGGGGATGGCCCTCTGCGCGCTCACGATCCGCTCTCGTCGTCGTCGGCCGGTCCGTCGACGTAGCGCAGCCCGAGGGCCGCCAGCTTCTCGCGCATGCCGTAGACGTCGAGCCCCAGCTCGCCGGCGGCGAGCCGCTCGCGGGTCGCCGCCTCCTTGGCCTCGCGCGCGGCACACGCCTGGACGACCTCCGCGGCCCGCTCCCGAGAGACGACGACGACCCCGTCGTCGTCGGCGACCACGGCGTCGCCCGGCCGGACGAGGGCTCCGGCGCACACCACCGGCACGTTGACGGATCCGAGCGACGCCTTCACCGTGCCCTGGGCCGAGACGGCGCGGGACCACACCGGGAAGCCCATCTCGCGCAACGCGGCGACGTCGCGGCAGCCGGCGTCGATGACCAGGCCGACGACGCCGCGGGCCTTGAGCGAGGTCGCCAGCAGCTCGCCGAACATGCCGTCGCTGTTCTCGGAGGTCGTGGCGACGACGAGCAAGTCGCCCGGCCGGCAGACCTCGACCGCGACGTGGATCATCCAGTTGTCGCCCGGCGGCGCCAGCGCGGTGACCGCCGTCCCGCAGGCGCGGGCGCCGGCGTAGACGGGCCGCATGTAGGGCTTCAAGAGCCCGGTGCGTCCTTGGGCCTCGTGGACGGTCGCGACGCCGAAGCGGGTCAGCGCCTCGACCGCCTCGGGAACCGCGCGCCGGACGTTGCGGACCACGACGTTCTCGTCCGTCATGAGAGCTCGTCCGTCACCCAGGGGAAGACGCGCTGGTAGCCCTCGGCGTACTTGACGTCACGTCCCGAGTTGCGTCTGGCCTGGACGCCGCGCTGGAGCGCGACCCGGGTGTAGTACTCCCACAGGTGCTCCTGCGCGGCCATGGTCTCGAAGGCCCTACGCTTGACGTCCCAGACCTCGGTGACGTCGAGGAGGACCTCCGGCTTCCAGTTGCACTGCTCGGGCTGGTGCGGCTCGAAGAGGAAGACGGGCGGCGCGCCGAGGACGCCTTGCTCGGGACGCTGGCCGTGGGCCTGGGCGACGATCCGCGCCTCCTGGGCGAGACGGGTGGCGCGTGGGTGGTCGAAGTTGTAGGGGTCCTCGAGCGAGTGCGTGAGGACGATTTCGGGACGGTGCTGGCGGTAGACGTCGACCAGCCTGAAGAGCGCGTCGTCGTCGACGCGCAGGGGGTAGTCGCCCAGGTCGAAGAAGATCGGCTCGCCGCCCAGGACCTCGGCCGCCTTCTCGGCCTCGCGCCGGCGGGCCGCCTTGACCTCCGCGAGCGTCATTCCCTCCTGTTTCCACAGCTTGGCCGACTCCCCGCGCTCGCCGTAGGACAGGCAGACGATCACCACTTCGTAGCCCCGGCGCGCGTAGAGCGCGATGGCGCCGCCCGCGCGCCAGACGAAGTCCGCCGAGTGGGCGGAGATGACCAACAGCGTCTTCTTGGCCATGCCCACTCCCGCTCTCACCGGCGAAGCGTCGGGTCGTGGAGGGTGGCGTCCTGGCCGGGAGGAGCGTCGTCGATCGCCTCCTCGAGCGAGAAGGCCTCGCGCCATTCGTCGGGCGGCCGGACCTCGCCCCCGCTCCCGACCTGGTCGAGCCCCCAGTAGATTTCGAGCTGGTGGCCGTCGGGATCGCTGAACTCGACCGCCACCTGGCAGCCCGCGCGCCGCCGGCCTTCGAAATCGATCTTCACGCCGCGTGCCTTGAGGTGGTCGCGGGCGCGCAGGACCTCGTCGAGGGTCCCCACCTCGAAGGCCAGGTGATGGAGCTCGACCTTCTCGGAGTCCCCTTTCGCCGCGCCGACCAGCGCCACGCCGTGATGGTCGGGATTGCAGCGCATGAAGACCATGCCGCCCGGCATCATGGTCTCGGGGTAGACGTCCGAGATCCGGAAGCCGAGGACCTGGGTGTAGAAGGCGGCGGAGCGCTGAAGGTCTTTCACCTTGAGGACGACGTGGCCGAGCCTGGTGATGCGAAACGGCAGACCCGGCCGCGGCCGGGCGTCCTTGAACGCCTCTCTGGCCTTCCGCAGCCCTTCGGCATCGATCCTCATGGAGCTCTCCCTGGCGTCGGCGCCGTGTTCGGTGGCGGTTGCTGACCTCCGAGAGTATAGCCGCCGCGCCGACCAGGGTCCACCCGCTGATCGTGTAGTTGATCGTGTATACTGGCGCCAACTCAAAGGAGGTCGAGATGAACAGTCAACGCCGAATCCATGACGGCATCGTGGGGATCCTCGTGACCGCGGGAACGGCTCTGGCCTACTGGGTCAACCCGATGTGGTGGGCCCTTCCGGGCGTCGTCGGCCTGCTCCTGATCCAGAGCGCCTTCACCGGCTTCTG
>DASWIG010000786.1:0-4016 GCA_036397835.1 Thermoanaerobaculia bacterium | reverse complement strand
TTCGGTGGAGTGGCTCAAGCACTCGTACGCGGAGGGCTCCCGGCCGTGGTGGCGATGTCGCATCCGATCTCGGATCGGGCGGCAATCTCCTTCAGTGCCAACCTCTACAGAAGGTTGGCTGCAGGGGACCCACTCGACGCGGCGGTGGTCGAAGGGCGCCTCGCCGTCTACGCGGAGTCGCTCGATTCGCCAGAATGGGGAATCCCCGCCGTGTTCCTCCGCGTTCCCAATGCAACGCTGTTCGAGGGCGGGCCCAATTCGCAGGCGCGAGCACTCTATGATCGTGGCCTCATGAGCTTTAAACGAAAAGACTTTCGCTTGGCGCGAGAGCACTTCCGCAACGTTCTCGCATTACGCCCGGATTACGAGGATGCCGAGCTCTATCTCTGTCTCTCGACGCTATCGATGAACGCCCCAACGATGCTCACTCTGTTTGCGGCCGACCAGTTGAACGAGCAGCTAGATCGGCTTACCCGCTCCTCCAGGAAGCGGGTCGCCGATCTTTCCAGGCTGGCCCTGGCCGTTCTAAGGCTCGACTATTACGAGCAGAAGCGGATTAAGGCCAAGGGAACTCCCACTGACGAACTATTCCGCACTCTCCAAGACGGTCAACCGTCTCGAGAGCAACGCGAAGCTCTGGCGGCGGTGGCGCGATCGCGAAGAGCTGCGCTGCGCTTCCGCTTGGACCATTAGTCAGATTCGTAACCACGATTTGAAAGGAGAAATGCAATGGACAATGTGACTGACAGATTTCCAGTGAGTGGATGTCCCACTTTCCTCGAATGGTACAGATGCTATGAGGATCCCTCTCGAAGGGAGGCCGTGGACGGCATGGAGTTACGCGACAAAGGAGCGGAATGGGATGAATGTGCCAAGGCGAAGTGGCATTTCTTCTACAGGCCGTTGCGTGCCTGGGTGGGTAAGCCACAGAAGAAGCAGATCTGGGAGCGAGAGGTCAGCATCGCCGCCGCTCGCACGCGACTCGACTTTGAGACAAAGAAGATCATCAAAGCTTCCATCATTTCCGGCATTGGCATTGCCTTCGCATTTTGGTTGTGGGAATATCTGGTAGCTATTCCACTTATATACATTAGCTTCAGTAGCTTCCAATTCTACCGGTTGAAGATACGTCTCGAGGAGCGCATCGAACAATGGCAGCGAGAGATTGAAGCGTTGAACCAAGAGATCCAGGCTCTCCTGAAGCAGATACCGCAGGCTCCAAATGAGACTACGGTGGAAGGCTGGCTCCGTGAGGAGATGCAGGCGCAGGAACGCAAGTGTCTTGCGGAAGTCGTCAACGTGTCTACTGATGATCAAGCTCTTTTCAGTCGGATCCGTCATCAACCCATCGAGAACGTCAACCACAACCGATATGGTCTCCATGGTCTACTGATTGAGGGCTGGGGCCCGCTCCAGCCAGAGAAACTTCGCGGACCGTTCGGCGAAGAACCGACAGGAGCTCGGAAGGTCATTGATGATATCGGTTTGAGCATCACAACCTTTCGTGTCGGTAGCGAGAAACAGGCTATCAGTCGTGTGTCATATCTGCAGTTCATTTTCCTACTGGCAAAGAATATCAATGTGTATGGATTTTTCTATGACTTCGTAACACAAAAGTCGTACGGAAGACGGAGCGAGACCTTTCAGTACAACCATGTGACGAACTACTCGATTCGTGAGGTGGAGACCGGAGAAGGCAGTCTGGTCAATCAGATCGTGCTTCCCGACTCGCTGATGCAGTCGCTCCTTGGGAAGGAGATCTCGGCATTCTTTCTGGCAGTATCGAGCGGCGCATACTTTCGGTGTGTACTGATGGACGAGAATGTGATTAGTAGTATCAATGAGTGGCAAAAGGTGGATCAGGAGATACGTAGGAAAGCGCTTGAGTTCGCTGATCGTTCATCCTTGAAGCGTGAATATGATGACGCATGGAAGAAGGTGAGCTCAGAATTCAAGGAAACGAAGAAAAGAGATCACCAGGAACTAAAGGGTCGGGCAGAGCGGAACGCGAAGGAGGAGGAATGGGTGAACCGTGAGCGGGAGGAATTCGATCAGGCGATGCGGGAGCTCACGGATCGGCGTAGCTTTCTGGAGGAGAAGGGTGTTCATGTCGCTCGCCGTGTCCTGCAGCAGATTCGCGACGAGATCGAGAACTACGTGCAGACCGTCGTCGGGGTGGCAAGCGCCAGCTAAGCTCGTTCCTCGCGGACTCGTCACTCGGCGGCCCTGACCGCCCCTACGCGCCGCCGGAAGGGGAAGGAAGAGCCGAGGGGGACGAAGAAACGGTTGCCGGGGCCTCCGAGACGACACCACATATGCGGTTTCTGGCAGCAATCGACAGTGCGTAGACGCGTGGGGGGATCCCGCTCTCGCAGAGCTCGTCCTGGATGAGCGGGGCCCTCCTCCCTCCACCGCCGCATCGGCAGACGGGAATACCGGCCATCCTCGGCGTGTTGACAGTTGCATCGCAGGGTTCGGGACACCTGAACTCAGAGCGGAGCTTTAAGGCCCTCTTGACGACGTTCCGATCCTCGGGTAGCATGGGGGCCCGGAAGAGCGAGGACGACCATGTTGACGCCGAAAGTACAGGATCTCGAGCAGCGCTGCCATCAGGCCGAGCAGGCGGTGGTCCGCCTGGCGGCCATGGCCGGCGACGCCTGGACGCGGCGCATCGAGACGCTGCTGACGGCGGACGAGATCGGCGGCCTTTCGGGCGATCCCGCCGCGAAGACCGCCCTGATCCTGGAGATCGCCGGCGCCCGCTGGATCCGCGAGGCGCGCGAGGCGGTGATCGACGCCGATCAGGCCCACACGCGGGCGGAGGCCGAGCACCGCGAGCTCGCCGGCCGGCGCGACGCGGTCAGCCGCGAGCTCTACGACGTTCTCGTGGACTTCCGGGACCGCTGCCGGACCTTGACGAGCGCCCGCGACGCGCGGCGCTACCTGGGCTTCTCCGGGCGCACGCCGCGGACGCCGGACCGTCTCCGGCGCTGCGCCGGCCTGGCCGTCGACGCCGTGCGGGGCTGGGGAGACGAGCCGCCCGTCGACCTCAAGGAGCTCAGGCCCGCCCCCTTCGTGCGACGGCTCGAAGAGCTGGGCATCGAGCTCGACGCGGCCGTCAAGGCTGTGGCCGTAGCCCGCGTCCGCAAGCGGACGGCGCGCCGCCGCCGCAAGGCCGCCATCGAGCACTGCGAATGGTCCCTCCTCCACGGAGCGCGGCTCGTCGAGTCGTCGCTCGGGCTCGTCGACTTGGAGGAGCTGGCCCTCGAGATCCGCGGACGCCGACGCCCCGGCCGTCCGTCCAGGACGAGGCGCCAAGCGTCCGCCGCGCCGCCGGAAGCGACGATGTCGCCTTTCCCCGGACGCGACGCGGTGCGAGAAGGTCGCGAGAGTTTCTCGTGGCTCGCCAGGGCGGTGCGAGGAGCTCGCGAGAGTTTCTCGTCGCTCGCCGGCGCGGTGCGAAGAGGTCGCGAGAGTTTTTCGTCGCGTCCCTGAGGCGTGCGGGGAGCTCGCGAGAGTTTTTCGTCGGCCTCCGGCGCGGTGCGAGGAGGTCGCGAGAGTTTCTCGTCGCCCCCTTTCCTCCATTGAGCCCCGATTCCCGGGCCTTGAAGAGCCCCAATGGCCATTGGGCGGCGGCTCGTGGGCCGCGGTCCCGCGCTGATGGGCATTGGGCGCCGATCCCCGGCTCCACGAGGTCCGCTCGCGACGCCAGGGCGAGGATTTCGAGCCGAGAGACGGAGAAAGACGCGTTGGAGCGCGCGAGACCACCCGTGCGGGTCAGCCCAGCACGCTCTTGACGGTCAAGCTGAGCTGCGGCAGCAGCGCGGGCGTCAGCACGGCGTCCGGGTCCGTCAGCCGTTCGACCTCGGCATAGCCTGACGCGGAGGTCCGGCGGTAGACCTCGACCGCGGCTCCCCCTACGTCCGCGATCCAGACCTCGGGGATCCCACAGCGGGCATAGACCGGGACCTTGACGCCCCGGTCGTAGGCCAGGGAAGTGTCCGCGACCTCGATCA
>DASWIG010000785.1:0-4298 GCA_036397835.1 Thermoanaerobaculia bacterium | reverse complement strand
GGATAGGACACGCCCGAAGTGCGGATACTCTACCCCGATTGTCAAGCTCCTTGAGGACGGTTGCTGACCTGCGGCGCCGCGGCCCGGTCAACGTGCAAATCCTCGCCGGAGACAGTCCCCAAGCCGCTGCGCCAGCGCCGGCGTGGAAGCTCCGGTGTCCGTGATCGACGTCGCCAGTCAGACCGAGATCGACACCTTCGACTTGGGCTCTCACTGCAACTCGGTAGAGGTGTGCAGCGACGGTTCCGTGCTGGTAGCGTCATTCTACGATCAAAAAATCCGCAGGCTGATCATCGACGATTCCGGCCAACTGAGTGACACCGGCGACGAGCTGCCTTTCCTCAGTTCGCCTATCAACCTCGCCTGTGCTCCCACCGCCGAGACGGGTGTCGTCGTCGATTACTCCCCTGGGGCTATACAGTCCTTCACCATCCCCGGGCTGGCGCCGGTCGACACCCGAAGCCTGTCGGACGAAGGCATCGCAGGCCGAATCCATCCAGACGGCAACAGGATTTACGCACGTTCGAGCTCTGCCGTCGAGGTCTTCGCCTACGACTCCCAGAGCGGGAGCCTCGGCGCCGCGCCTCTCTTCTCGATTCCGTCCGCGTTCGCGATCAGCTTCTTCGGTATTGAGCAGCTCGCCCTTGACGAATCGGGCTCGAAGCTCTACGTGCCGGAGCCCGGCGAAGTTCGCGTCTACGACGCCGGTGACGGAGCGCTTCTCACCACGATCACCGGCCCCGACATCGTCGACCCTACGGGCGTATGCCTCCCCAGCTCGGGGAGCGCACCGCTCCCTCCGTTCGCGCGCGGGCGTCTCGTCTATCTCGGCCTCGACGCCAGCGACGCCAGTCATTCCGGCCAAAGCCAGGCATCGGTCCTGGCGGGAAACGCGGCCCGGTGGGCCGGCCGTTCCGGCAATCCTGTCGTGGCCTTCGTCGAAGGCGGCGGGGACTTTGTCAGCGAGGTCGCAGACCGGCTCGCCGAAGCGGGCCTGACGGCCTCACGGAGATCCCCGCCGGCGCGTTGACCGTGACCGACGGCCGGGATCGTCGAGATCTGGGACGTCTCCGCCGAGCCGCGACGCCTGGGCGCTCTACGACCTGGACGACCTGCCCGAGCGGCACGCGCCGGAGCGCGCCGGAGCGCGTCCGCGCGGCGCTCGCGCGGCCGGCGTCGTAGATCGTCGCGCCGGGCTCGGATTACACGAGAGTCGGCACTGACTTTCGTGGACTTTGCTCGGATTACACGAGAGTCGGCACTGACTTTCGTGGACTCTGCTCGGATTACACGAGAGTCGGCACCGACTTTCGTCGACTCTGCTCGGAGTACACGAGAGTCGGCACCGACTTTCGTCGACTTTGCCCAAAGTACACGAGAGTGGACGCCCACCTTCGTCGACTTTGCCCGGAGTCGACGATCATCGGAGTCAAACTCCGTCGACTTCGCTCGAAATCCCTCGACTCCGCGCCGCCAAACGTTCGTCCGAGGCCTTTCGCGCCGGCTTGACCACGCGAAGGTAGTGGCGGCGCGACCGCAAGGGGACTCCGCAGGCCTTGTCGCTGCACCACCGCCGCGGCATTCCCCGTCCCTTGGCCAGGAAGAGGAGGTCGCAGCCCTCGCCCGCGCAACGCCGGACTTTGTCGTAGTCCTCCGAGGTCAGGATCGTCGTCGCCGACTCGGCGACGGGCCACAGGGGGCGGAAGAGGTCGCGATCCGGATCGTCGGCCAGCCGCCATTCCGGACGCGGGCGGCCCAGCGTCAGCATCCGTCGTGGGACGCTCCGCTCGAGCAAGGCGTCGAGCTCGCGGATGCTCTCGGCCGGCGGCGCCTTGCCGTCGGCACGGGCGTTCATGATCCGCGACAGCAGGGCGTGCAGCTCCTCGGCGGCGGCGAAGCCGGCTTCAGCGTCCCGCGGACGCTCGGCGGCGTGCCGTTCGAGGCGGCCGGCTTCGGCGGCGGTCAGGGCCCCGTGCTCGACGGACCAGGCCAGCAGGTCGGCATAGTCCCGCAGACGGCGGGTACGCCGGGAGCCGGTGTTGACGAAGGTCAGGGCGAGGGCGCCGTCGCGCTCGACGAGGGCCGACCGGCCGTCCTGCTTGGCCGGCGGCAACTTCAGGCCGAAACCGAGAGCTGGGAACGAGTCTCCGCGGTCATCGGCCGGGTGCTGCAACCGGCGGCCGGGAGGTAGGCATGGCGACGTTTCTTCGAGTGATGATGGCCCGCCTTCGCGGCCACTTTCGTCGCGACGACCTCGATCGCGACTTCGACCAGGAGCTGGCGACACACCTGGCGATGGCGGAAGAGGACAGGGTCCGCCGGGGCATGACGCGGGAGGAGGCCCGCCGGGCGGCCCGCGTGGAGCTCGGCGGGCTGACGCAACTGCGCGAGGCGAGCCGCGACGCTCGAGGCTTGCCGTGGCTGGACACGCTCTGGCTCGACCAATATCGGGGCCCTCTCGCTCGCCATAGTCACGCTGAGCGTCCTTCTGCTCTCGGCGGCCGGCATCTACGCCCTCATGTCCTTCACGGTCAACCGGCGACGGCGGGAGATCGGCATCCGCTCCGCCCTCGGGGCGCAACCGCACCACGTGCTCTCGGGCATCTTCCGACGGGCCTTCGGCCAACTCGCGGCCGGGGCGGCCGGCGGCATCCTGGTGGCGGCTTTCCTGAGCTACTACCTGCCGGTCGAGGCGGTGGGCGGCTGGGACGTCCCGGGCGTCATCCCCGCCGCGACCTTGTTCATGGTGTTGGTCGGCCTGCTCGCGGCGGCCGGTCCGGCCCGCCGCGGCCTGCGGGTCGAGCCGACCGAGGCGCTGCGAGAAGGCTGACGAGACGATCAGTCTCGAGCCCTCGTCAGTACGACGGCGAGCCGGAGCCGAAGCGCACGAAGTCCACACTCTAGCACGGCAGCCGAGGTAGGTCTCGACGTCGTCAGAGACAATCCCCCAGCCGCTGCGCCAGAGCCGGGACATTGTCCCGAGCGAGCACCGTGACGTGGTCCCCGGGGACGTCGTGGACCTCCACCGGCTCGGGGGAGAACCGCTGCCAACCGAGAGCCTCGTCCTGACGCTCCTCCGCCGCCGCCCGCAACACGGTGACGCGGCCGGGATAGGGGCCGCCCTCGTAGGCCGCCGCGGCGCGGACGTTGGCCTTGTAGACCCGCAGCAGACGGCGGACCTGGTCCTCCCCCGCTCCCGGCGGCAGGAAGTCGATCTCTTGGAGCCGCGTGACGAAGAGGCCGACTTGCGCGGCGGGCGCGGCCTGTCGTAGCTCCTCGTAGGTCACGGCGCTCTCGCGGCCAGCCAGGCGGGAGAGGAAGCCGGCGACGTCGGCGAGCCAGAAGGCGTCGTCGTCGAAGACGTCCTCGGCCGGGCCTTCGCCGGTCCCCGGCGCGCGGGTGTCGAGGAGGGCGAGGAGGGCGACCTCTTCGCCCTGACGCCGCAACTGGCGCGCCATCTCGAAGGCCACCAGGCCGCCGAACGACCAGCCCGCCAGGTTGTACGGGCCGTGGGGCACGGCCGCGCGGACCTCTGCGAGATAGCGGGCCGCCATCTCCTCGACGCGGGTGAGCGGCTCCTCGCCGCCCTCGAGGCCCCGGGACTGCAGCGCGTAGAGGGGCTGGTCGGGTCCCAGGGCGTCGGCCAGGGCGACGAAGCTGAGGACGTTGCCGCCCGCGGGGTGGACGCAGAAGAGCGGCGCGCGCGTTCCGCCGGTCCGGATCGCCACCAGGGAAGCGGCGGACGGCGACTCGTGCTGCCGCAGCAGACGCGCGAGCTGCTCCACGGTGGGGGCGCGGAAGAAGGCGGCGAGCGGGAGCTGACGGCCCTGCTCCTGCTCGATCCGGGCCAGCAGGCGCACGGCGGAGAGCGAATGGCCGCCGAGGGCGAAGAAGTCGTCGCGCACGCCCACGGACGCCACGCCGAGGACCTCCTCCCAGATCCTCGCCAGCCGCAGCTCGAGGACGTCGCGGGGCGCGGCGAACGCGCCCTCCCGGCGTCCTTCGCCGCCCGGCAGCGGCAGGCGTCCGAGGGCCTTGCGGTCGGCCTTGCCGTTGGGATTGAGGGGCAGCGATTCGAGCTCGACGAAGAGCGCCGGCACCATGTGCTCGGGCAGCCGCTCTTCGAGGAAGGCGCGCAGCGCCGGCGGCTCGCAGGACGCGCCGGCGCGCGGCACCAGGTAGGCGACGAGGCGCGGGTCGCCGCCGTCGTCACGGCAGAGCACCACGGCCTCGCGCACCGAAGGGTGGGCGGCGAGGGTGGCCTCGATGTCGCCGAGCTCGATGCGCTGGCCGCGCAG
>DASWIG010000784.1:0-6257 GCA_036397835.1 Thermoanaerobaculia bacterium | reverse complement strand
CAAGGAGCTCGGCTTCGACGTGCGCCTGGGACGCAACGACGGGGCTCGGCTCGCGCAAGGCAAGCGTCTGCTCGCCAAGCTCGATCCCGAAAAGCCTCTCCCCGTCTCGAGGATCCCGGGCGTCAGCGTGGACCTGGGCGTCCGGCCGGCGATCGAAGCCGCGGTGACGCGGCTCGAGACCGCCCTCGATAACGTCGCCGACGAGAAGACCAAGGCCGACGCGACCCAGGTGGCCAAGGACCTCGCCATGAAGGAGTTCGACGCCACCTTCCTGCGGGTCGGCCGCACCCTGGAAGCGATCTACACGCTGGCCGGCGCGCTCGACCTCGCGGCTCGCTTCGCCTCGCGCGTGCGAAGACGCACGCCCATTCCTCGTGAGCGCCGAGCCGAAGCGAAGCGAGGAGTCCTTCTCGCCCCTTTGAGAAAGGGGGGCTGGGGGGGATTTCCGCGGCGAAGCCGCGGACGCCTCGTCCTGACCCTCACCTTACTGACGACGGCGGCCTGCACGCCGCATGACGCGGGACCGGATCAGGCGCTCGAGCCGTGCGCCGAGGTCTCGCTGCGCTGCGGCGCCGCGCCGAGCGTCGCCTTCGACCACGACGGACGCCTGTGGGCGGCCTTCGAACAGGAAAGGCACGTCTACGTGACGTCCTCGGACGACCTCGGCGCCAGCTTCACGGCCCCGGTCCCCGTCAACCCCGAGGCGGAGACGATCGAGACCAACGGCGAGAACCGTCCGAAGATCGCGATCGATCGCGGCACGCTCTACGTCTCGTGGACGAAGAAGCTCGAAGGCGGCTTCAACGGCGAGATCCGCTTCAGCCGTTCGCTCGACGGCGGCGCCACGTTCGAGGCCGTCCGCACGCTCAACGACGACGGCCTGGTGACCGGCCACCGCTTCGACAGCCTGCACGTGGACGCCGGCGGCGACGTCTACGCGGCCTGGGTCGACAAGCGCGACCTCGAGGCGGCGAGGTCGCGCGGCGAGGAGTATCGCGGCGCCGCGATTTACTACACCGTGTCAACGGATCGGGGAGCTACCTTCGCGGCCAACCGCCGGGTGGCCGACCACGCTTGCGAGTGCTGCCGCATCGCCATCGCCGACGGCGACGGCCGCGGCGCCGCGATCTTCTGGCGTCACGTCTTCGAGGGAGAGATCCGCGATCACGCCTTCGCCGGGCTCGGAGCCGAAGGCGTGACGCGGGAGGCCGCACGCGCCACCCGCGACGGCTGGCACCTCGAGGGCTGCCCGCACCACGGCCCCGCGGCCGTCCCCGCGGACGAATCGAGCTACCACCTGACCTGGTTCACCGCGGCCGAGGATCGGCCCGCCGTCTGGTACGGCCGCCTCGACGCCACGAGCGGCGAGATGCGCCTGGGGAAGGTCGTGGCAGAAGGCGCCGCGGTCCACCCGCACGTCGCTCGCGCGGGCGAGCGCCTGGCGCTGGTCTGGAAGGAGCACGGGGGCGACTCCACGACCGTCTTCATGAGGACGTCGGACGACGAGGGCGTCACCTGGAGCGAACGTCGCGCTCTCGCCTCGACGGCCGGCCCTTCGGACCATCCCTTCCTGGTCAGCCGCGGCGCCGACGCGTTCCTGAGCTGGCACACCGTCGAGGAAGGGCTGCGCATCGTGAGGGCGGTCGGGAGCTGATCCGGAGCGCCTGATTCTCGCCCCTGAGGAGCCTCGTTCGAGGATCCGGAGGGCGCCCTGCGCCGCGACACGTTTCAATCCGCGACAATCTCGTCCAGGCTTTCCGCCGTCAGGATTCGCTCTGCCCAGATGAGGAGCTTCTCCGTGTCGGCGGCCCTCACCCGTTTCTTCACCCATGCCGGCAGAGGACCGTGCTTACGCTCCAGTTGGCGTAGGACGACTTCGGCCTCACCTTCACGCAGCCCCTCTTTACGGCCTTTCCGCCAGCCCTGACGCTCCCAATCCTGTGTCCAACGGACGATTCTCTGCTCCAGCATCGACGGAACCTCCACAAGCTGGCTGATTCTGGGTCGCTTCGATCCGGGCGGCGACAGCCTCTTGAAGATCACCTCATTGATGAAGACCACGAACGCAGCTTCCAGTCCTTGGTCGCGGCCCGAGACCATGGCAGCCAAGTCCGAGGAGACCGGGAAGAGCTCGGCGGCTGCCTTGCACTGCTCGAGCCGAAACAGCGCCGCCACCGGGCTCCCAACGCCCTCAAGCTCCGCGGCCGAGATGCGCCGCAGGTCGAGCAGGCGGAAGCTCAGCAGATCGGCCGGCTTCGACAGCCCGGGCAGCGGCTCGACCAGGTCGTAGGCCGCGGTCGTGCCCAGCCAGGGCTCCTCGCCAGTATACAGCACCACCGAGAGCACCGGCGGCAGCTTGCCCGAGGGCGTGAACGCCTATTCTCACGCGCTTCTGCGAGAAAGTTTGAGAGGCTCCTTCAAGTAGCGTGGAATCAGCGAATTACGGCAGGATCGATCGCGGAGCCGCCGCGGAAGTCCGGAGCCTCGCTGGCCGGCTTCAGCGGCCGAATCGGGGCCTCATCACCTGGCCCGCGAGCTCGGGGCTAAAGAACGTTGGCGAGCGCAGCGAGCTAAGTTCAGGTCTTGCCGCTGGGGCCGCCGGCGGCCCCAGCCTTGCCTTACATCCGCCTCTCGACCTTCGCCGGCAATCCGCTGCTGATCTCGCCCGACAACACCGAGCTCGACGACGTATGATCCGCGCCATGTCGCGCCGCGCCGCCGGGATCCTCCTCCATCCCACGTCCCTGCCCGGACGCTTCGGCATCGGCGACCTGGGACCGACGGCCGAGCGCTTCCTCGACTGGCTGCGCGAGGCGGCCCAGTGTTGGTGGCAGGTCCTGCCGCTGGGGCCGCCCGAGACCCACGCGTCGCCCTACACCTGCCTCTCGGCCTTCGCCGGCAATCCCCTGCTGATCTCGCCCGAACGCCTCGGCGACGACAGCCTGCTCGACGCCGCCGACCTCGAGGACGCGACCGCGGGTCCCCCGGAGCGCGTGGATTTCGCCGCCGTGGCGGCGTGGAAGGAGTCGCTCCTTCGCCGCTCCTGGGAACGCTTCAAGGCCTCGGCGCCTGGCGGCCTGCGCGACGAGATGGCGGCGTTCGCGACCGCTCCCGAGCAGCGCTGGCTCGACGACTGGACGCTCTTCATGGCGTCGCGCCGCCACCACGAAGGCCGCCCCTGGTGGCAGTGGGACCCGGCCCTGAAGGACCGCGATCCCGACGCCCTCGCCGCGGTCCGGCAATCGTCCGCGGACGATCTGGGCTACCACGGCTACCTCCAGTTCCTCTTCTTCCGCCAGTGGACGCGCCTGCGCGAGGAGGCCCACCGGCGCGGCGTGCGCATCCTCGGCGACCTGCCGATCTACGTGGCCCTCGACAGCGCCGAGGTGTGGACGCGGCGCGAGCTCTTCGAGCTCGACGACGCGGGGCGCCCGCTGGCGGTGGCCGGCGTGCCGCCCGATTACTTCAGCGCCGACGGCCAGCTCTGGGGCAACCCCCTCTATCGCTGGGACCGCATGGCCGCCGACGGCTACACCTGGTGGATCGACCGCCTCGCCGCCAACCTGCGCCTCGCCGACCGCGTGCGCCTCGACCACTTCCGCGGCTTCGCCGGCTATTGGCGGGTGCCCGCCGGCGCCGCGACCGCGGCGGCGGGAGAGTGGGTCAAAGGGCCGGGCCAGGCGCTCTTCCGCGCCTTCGCCACGGCCCTCGGCAAGACAGCTCTCGGCGAGCTGCCGCTGGTGGCCGAGGACCTGGGCGACATCACCCCGGACGTCGACGCGCTGCGCGAGGCCGCGGGGTTGCCCGGCATACGTGTCCTGCAGTTCGGCTTCGACGACGCCGCCGGCGTCCACGCCGCCCACAACCTGCGCCGGCGCTCGGTCGTCTACACCGGCACCCACGACAACGACACCGCCGCCGGCTGGTTCGAGAGCCTCGACGGCGAGGCTCGGCAGCGGGTGCGCGACTACTGCGGCCTGACGAGCGACGGCGATCTTCACCGGGCCGTGATCCGTCTCGCGTATGCCTCGGTCGCCGAGCTCGCCGTCGTGCCGCTGCAGGACGTCCTGGGGCTCGGCAGCGCGGCGCGCATGAACACGCCGTCGCGCGCCGGCGGCAACTGGGCCTGGCGTTGCCGGGAGGGCGAGCTCTGCGGCCACGCCGCCCGGCGCCTGCGCCGGCTGGCCGAGCTCACCGGCCGTGCCGGCGAGGAAACCGTAGCGAGCTCACTCACGAACCCTCACCCCCAACCCCTCTCCCAGAGGGAGAGGGGAGTAGGATTCCCTGAGGAGATGACCCACATTCCATGTCCCTGATCACCGATTCCCGGCCCTTCGACATGATCGTCGTCGGCGCCTCGGGCGACCTCGCCCACCGCAAGCTGCTGCCGTCGCTCTACCTGCTCCACCAGGGCGGCAACCTGCCGAGCCCCGGCCGCATCCTGGCGGTGGCGCGCCACGAATGGAGCCGCGAGGCGTACCTCGCCGGCGTCGAGAAGGGCTGCCGCGAGCACGTGCCCGACGACTTCCAGCCCGACTCCTGGCGCGGCTTCGCCGAGCGCGTCGACTACCTCCGCCTTACCGCCACCGACGCCGCCGCCTACGGCGACCTCGCCCGCCTGCTCGGCGAGGCCCCGGACCGGGTGCGGGTGCTCTACCTGGCGACGCCGCCGACCCTTTACGGCGACGTCAGCCACGCCTACGCCGCGGCGGGGCTGGTCACGCCGGCCTCGCGCATCGTGCTCGAGAAGCCGATCGGCACCGACCTGGGCTCGGCGATGGAAGTCAACGCCAGCGTCGGCGAGGTGTTCGCGGAGCGTCAGATCTATCGCATCGACCACTACCTCGGCAAGGAGGCGGTGCAGAACCTGATGGCCATCCGTTTCGGCAACGCGCTCTTCGAGCCCATGTGGCGGGCCGAGCACGTCGACCACGTGCAGATCACCGTCGCCGAGACCCTGGGCATGGAGGGCCGCGGCTCCTACTACGACCAGACCGGGACCCTGCGCGACATGGTGCAGAACCACCTGCTCCAGCTCCTCTGCCTGGTGGCCATGGAGCCGCCGGCGCGCCTCGAGCAGAACGCCATCCGCGAGGAGAAGATCAAGGTGCTGCGCTCATTGAAGCCCATCGTCGGCCCCGACGTGACGCGCAAGACGGTGCGCGGCCAGTACCGCGAGGGAGCGGTCGCCGGCCGTCCGGTCGTCGGCTACCTGGAGGAAGACGACGTCCCCGGCGACTCGAAGAGCGAGACCTTCGTGGCCTTGAAGGCCGAGATCCACAACTGGCGGTGGGCGGGAGTGCCGTTCTACCTGCGCACCGGCAAACGCATGGGCCACCGGGTCTCGGAGATCGTGATCCAGTTCCGGCGGGTGCCCCACCTGCTCTTTCCCGACCAGTCCGGCATGCTCGACGACAACCGGCTGGTGATCCGCTTGCAGCCGGACGAGTCGATCAAGCTGGCGATGATGATCAAGGAGCCGGGCTCCGGCATGCACCTCAAGAAAGTGCACCTGAAGCTCGACCTCTTCGACGGGCAGGACGGCCGCATGCCGCTCGCCTACGAGCGGCTGCTGCTCGACGTGATCCGCGGCGTGGCGACGCTCTTCATGCACCGCGACGAGGTGGAGGAAGCGTGGCGCTGGATCGAGCCCATCCACGACGCCTGGGAGGAGCGCGGCAACCGGCCGCGCGTCTACACCGCCGGCACCTGGGGGCCGCCGGAGTCGATTGCCCTGACCGTCCAGGACGGCCGCTACTGGTACGAGCACGTGGTGGAGTCCCAGCCGCGGTCGCGCTGATGCGGCTCGGGATAGACTTGCGGGAGGAGCCTGGCCATGTCACGCTGATGGCTGAACCCGCGATCGCAACGTCCACGCTCGGGGATCAGGAGTCCTGGCCCGCCCAGGGGAAATGGACCTGTCAGTCGGCTGTCGCGCCGCCGCTGACGAAGGTCCACGGCGGCCGGACGTTCGCGGTGTAGGCGGCCGCCGCCTCGAGAGCCAGCTCGAGCCGGCGCCGAGCCGGCTCGACGCCCGCCGCCGCGAGCGCGTGCAGCGCGCCATAGGCGCGGAGACGGCCGCTGCCGATCGCCGCGTAGGCAACCTCGCGAACCACCGTCAGGTCGGAGCAGATCGTCCAGAGCTGGCCGCGGCAGCCGACCAGGATCGTCGTCTTCTCGCCGAGAATCGCCTGGCCGGAGCCCGCCACGCCTTCTTCCGCCAACGCCCGGCGGATGACCGGCACCAGCTCGCGGAC